>NZ_SCOY01000014.1:0-117738 GCF_005503035.1 Rhodococcus sp. Q | reverse complement strand
ACCAACGCCGTCGAAGCCGCACTCAAACTCGCCCGCAAGGTCACCGGACGCGAATCGATCGTCAACTTCACCAACGCCTTCCACGGCATGACCCTCGGCTCCCTCTCCGTCACCGGCAACTCCATGAAACGAGCAGGCGCGGGCATCCCCCTCGTCCACTCCACCCCCATGCCCTTCGACAACTACTTCGACGGCGAAACCCCCGACTTCCACTGGTTCGAACGCGTCCTCGACGACTCCGGCAGCGGCCTCAACAAACCCGCCGCCGTCATCGTCGAAACCGTCCAAGGCGAAGGCGGCGTCAACGTCGCCCGCCCCGAATGGCTCCGCGCCCTCGCCGACCTCTGCCACACCCGCGACATCCTCCTCATCGTCGACGACGTCCAAATGGGCTGCGGCCGCACCGGACCCTTCTTCTCGTTCGAGGTCGCAGGCATCACCCCCGACATCGTCACCCTCTCCAAATCCATCGGCGGCTACGGCCTCCCCATGGCCCTGACCCTCTTCAAACCCGAACTCGACGTCTGGACCCCCGGCGAACACAACGGCACCTTCCGCGGCAACAACCCCGCCTTCGTCACCGCCACCGCCGCCCTCGAGCAGTACTGGACCGACGACGCACTGAGCAGATCGGTCCTCGAGAAGGGCGAGCAGGTGAACACCGCGCTCACCGCGCTGGCCGAGTGCTTCGACGGGGTGCGAACGCGGGGTCGCGGACTCGTGCGCGGCCTCGCGTTCGATCAGCCGGACATGGCGGGGCGGGTGTGCGCGGCGGCCTTCGAGTCGGGTCTGCTCACCGAGACCTCCGGCCCGTCCGACGAGGTCGTGAAACTCCTTCCACCCTTGACGATTTCCCCCGACGACCTCGATCTGGGGTTGCGCATTCTGACCGGAGCAGTAGCGGCCGTGTGCCGAGAACAGGAGAACCAGCCGTGATCGTGCGGACCATCGACGAGATCACCGACACCGACCGCGACATCACCAGCGCCGACGGCAACTGGCGCTCCAAGCGCATCGTCCTCGCGGGCGACGGCGTCGGATTCTCGTTCCACGAAACCACCATCGCCGCGGGCTCGGTCAACGAGTTCCACTACGCCAACCACGTCGAGGCGGTCTGGCTGATCGAAGGCGACGGCATCATCACCGACCTCGACAACGGGGAGGTGCACCAGTTGCGGCCCGGCACCATGTACCTGCTCGACGGCCACGAACGGCACCGCGTCGAACCCGTCACCCAGATGCGGATGCTGTGCGTCTTCAACCCGCCCGTCACCGGCCGGGAGGTGCACGACGAGAACGGTGTCTACCCGCTCGTGGTCATTCCCGCGGAAGGAGAAGCGGCACAGGAGGACATCGGCATGAATGCGTGATGTGATCGACCGGTATCCGACTCGCGTCCCGGATGCACCGCCGTTGCCCCGTCCGCGTCGTCTCGCCGGCAGGGACCGACCCGGCTCCCTCCGACGGCTCCGACCCCAAGTAGGCTCGTGGACATGGTCGACGATCCCGCATCCGGCCTGAACGAACTGCTCGACACGGTGCACCGTCGTCTCGGCGAGTCGGTCACCTCGCGCGACACCCTGCGCGACCTCCTCGAGGCCGTGCTGGTCGTCGGTGCCGGTCTCGACCTCGACACCACCCTGCAGCGGATCGTCCGGGCCGCGACAGAACTACTCGGTGCCCGGTACGGCGCGCTCGGTGTCCGCGCACCCGGCGGCGGCCTGTCGGAGTTCGTGTACGAGGGCATCGACAGCGCCACCCGGTCGACGATGGGGCACCTGCCGGAGGGCCGCGGACTACTCGGGCTGCTGATCAACGATCCGCGTCCGGTACGGATCCGCGAACTGGCCACGCACGCCGCCTCGGTCGGATTCCCACCCGATCACCCGCCCATGCACAGCTTCCTCGGCATGCCGATCATCGTGCGCGGCCAGGCCTTCGGCAGCATCTATCTCACCGAGAAGCGGGGTGGGCCCGAGTTCACCGACGAGGACCAGACGATCCTCACCGTGCTGGCCGAGTCCGCGGCACTCGCGATCGACAACGCCCGCCTGTTCGAGCAGTCCCTCGTCCGGGAACGCTGGTTGACGGCGATGTCGTCGATCACCTCACGCCTGCTGGTCGGCGGGTCGGTACCGGAGACCCTCGACCTGCTGGTGCGGCGGATCCGGGAGCTCAGTTCGGCCGACGTCGTGACCATCGTGGACACCGTTGACGGTGCGAGCAGCGTCTCCGCCACCACCGATCCCGACCTCGCCGTCGGCCAGGATGTCGACTTCGCCCAGCTCAGCTCCGGCGCAGGACGGGCCGCGACGCTTCCGGTGTCGGGGCCGCAACACGTCCAGGGCGCGCTGGTGGTCACCGCCCGTTCCGGCGAGCAGGAGTGGGATCCGGACGAGCTGCAGCGGCTTGCGTCGATGGCCGATCTGGCGGCGGTGGCGCTCGAGTTCGCTCACCAGCAGCGTCAGCAGCGACTGCTGGACGTGCTCGCCGACCGCGATCGCATCGCCCGCGACCTGCACGACAACGTCATCCAGCGACTGTTCGCCACCGGGATGAGTCTGCAGTCGGTGCTGGGCGCCGCGGAGGGCCGGATGTCGGAGGTGCTCACCCGCTCCGTCGAACAGCTCGACCGGACGGTCCGCGAGATCCGCACCACGATCTTCGACCTGCAGTCCGCCGAGTCCACCGTGCCCGCGGGGCTGCGCCGACGCCTGCTCGACGTGATCGGCGAGCTCACCGCGGACGTCACGCCGTCGGTGCAGTTCTCCGGCGCGATCGACACACTCGCCTCCGAATCGATCGCGTCGCACGCCGAAGCCGTTCTGCGCGAGGGACTTTCCAATGCCCGGCGCCACGCGAACGCTCGGGCGATCACGGTGACGGTGTCCGCGGG
Source organism: Rhodococcus sp. Q (assembly GCF_005503035.1). Classification (NCBI taxonomy): domain Bacteria; kingdom Bacillati; phylum Actinomycetota; class Actinomycetes; order Mycobacteriales; family Nocardiaceae; genus Rhodococcus; species Rhodococcus sp. Q. The sequence goes on along the minus strand of NZ_SCOY01000014.1, from coordinate 114,842 downwards.
CGACTACTTCGTCGTGGCCGTCGCCGACGACGGCGTGGGGTTGTCCGGCACCGAATCCCGGAGCGGGCTCGCCAATCTGGACAAGCGGGCCGCGGCGTGCGGCGGCCGATTCGACGTCGAGTCGACTCCGGGGTCGGGCACCACGATCACCTGGCGGGCACCTCTCGACTGAGGACACCCGCCAGGCGATGCTCAGTTGATCGGCGGCAGCTGGACGACCTGCCCCGCGTAGGCGAGTCCGGCACCGAACCCGAGCAGCAGCGCGGTGTCGCCGGGCTTGGACGCGCCGGACCTGAGGATCTCCTCCATCGCCATCGGAATCGATGCGGCGCTGGTGTTTCCGGATTCGACGATGTCGCGGGCGACGACAGCCCCCTCGGGCAGGCCGAGGGTACGGATGAGGGCGTCGGTGATCCGGCTGTTGGCCTGGTGCGGCACGAAGGCGTCCAGGTCCTCGACACCGACGCCCGCCTTCTCGAGCGCGGCGCGGCACGCCTTCTCCAGGAAGGTGACGGCCCAGCGGAACACGGCGGGCCCGTTCATCCGGATGTAGGGCCGCTCCGGCAGCTCGGCTCCGTCGGCAACCGCGGCGACCTCCGCGAAGTACTGCGCAAAATCCTTGTCCTGCTTGATCGCAGCGGTCTGACTGCCGTCGGAACCCCACGCGACGGGCCCGATCCCCTCGACGTCCGACGGACCGACGACGACGGCGCCTGCACCGTCGGCGAAGATGAACGCGCACGTGCGGTCGCTCTGGTCGAGCAGGTCGGAGAGCCGCTCCACACCGATCACCAGCACGTGGCGCGCCTGGCCGGCCCGGACGAGGCTCGCGGCGTTGCCGAGTGCGTAGCAGAATCCGGCGCAGCCGGCCGAGACGTCGTAGGCGGCGGTGTCGTGCATGCCGAGTTCGGTGGCCACGACCGCGCCCGCGGACGGGCCCAGCACCATCTGCGACGAGGTGGCGAGAACGACCGCGTCGATCTGGTCGGCGGCGAGCCCGGCGGCCTGCAGCGCGTCGCGGGCCGCCGCGACGCTCATCGAGACGATCGACTCGTCGGCGTCGGCCCAGCGTCGGGCGGTGATGCCGGATCGGGTCCTGATCCACTCGTCGGAGGAGTCGATTCGGTCGACGATCTCGGCGTTGGGGACGACGCGCCTCGGTCGGTACACCCCGAGGCCGAGAAGGGCCGTGTTGGTGACGGGATTGGCTGTGGCGATCTTCGCAGGCATGGCATCCTCTCCAGATGAACCGATCGGTTCATGTCCGTGTCTAACATGAACCGATCGGTCCACACAAGATTTCCGCAGACAAACATCGGGAGCATTCGGATGACCACGGCACGACCACGCGCTCGCCTGCTCTCCACCACGATCACGATGGTGCAGGAACTCGGGGTCAACGCGGCCGGCCTGACCGAACTGCTCAAGCGGAGCAACGCGTCACGAAACTCGCTCTACCAGCACTTCCCGGCCGGAAAAGGCCAACTCGTGGAGACCGCGACGAAGATCGTGTCCCGGCTCGTGCAGTCGCACCTCGCCGTCATGGCCGACGCCCTGCCCACCGCCCCCTCGATCGAGCAGTGGCTCGACGACCTCCTCGCGTTCTGGCGCGAACCCCTCGAGTCCAGCGACTACCGCCTCGGGTCGTTCATGATGGCCGCCGCACTCGACGAACCGGACTCCGCCGTCCAGGCCGCCGCCGGCCAGGCGTTCACCGAGTGGACGGCCCGACTCGCGGCCGGTCTCGCCGCCGCAGGTGTCGCGGACGCGACCGCGCGGTCGACGGCGGGGCTGCTGCTCTCCGCGATCGAAGGCGCCATCGTGCAGTCCCGGGCCCTCGAGTCCAGCGAGCCCTTCGACGACGCCCGCACCCAACTCGGTGTCCTGCTGCGGCACCACCTGCCGCAGGCCGGGTGACACGGCCTCACCACTTGGTGCCGGGCTTGCCCTTCAGTTCGGTCGCCAGCACCGCCGCCTGCGTGCGGCGCTGCATACCCAGCTTCGACAGCAGGCGCGACACGTAGTTCTTGACGGTCTTCTCGGCCAGGTGCATCCGGGCGCCGATCTCCCGGTTCGTCAGGCCCTCGCCGATCAGTTCGAACACCGCACGCTCCTGATCGGTCAGCTCCTCGATCACCCCGGTCTGGCTTCGCTGCGACCGGATCCGGGCGAGCACCGCTGCGGTCGCGCGGTCGTCGAGGAGCGAACCGCCCGAAGCCACGGTCCGGACGGCGGCGATCAGGTCGGTACCCAGGATCTGCTTGAGCAGGTAACCGGAGGCGCCGGCCATCACCGCGTCGAACAGCGCCTCGTCGTCCGAGTAGGACGTCAGCATCAGGCACCGCAGGCCCGGCGTCCGCGACCTGAGCTCGCGACACAGTTCGACCCCGGACCCGTCCGGCAACCGCACGTCGAGCACGGCGACGTCCACCCCGCCGTCGGGGACGGTCGCGAGCGCCTCGGTGACGCTCGACGCCTCACCGACGACGGTGAAGTCGGGCGCCGCGCCGAGGAGATCCACCAGGCCGCGGCGGACGATCTCGTGGTCGTCGACCAGGAACAGGCGTGTCGTCATATGTCGATCCCAGCACATCGGGACTTTCGGCACTATCGACCGGGTACCCCCCTCGGCGACGGTGACAGTGACACCACTGACGCGAACGGGGACGGACTGTGACGCGCGAACTGACCCAGCTCGAACTACTCCACGAACTCGAACCCGTCGCCGAGGAGAACGTGCACCGGCACCTGGCGATGGCGAAGGACTGGCATCCGCACGACTACGTGCCCTGGGACGACGGCCGCAACTTCGCCGCCCTCGGCGGTGTCGACTGGGATCCCGAGCAGTCACAGCTCAGCGATGTCGCGAAGGCTGCCATGATCACCAACCTGCTCACCGAGGACAACCTGCCGTCCTATCACCGGGTGATCGCGGAGAACTTCTCCCGTGACGGCGCGTGGGGCACCTGGGTCGGCCGGTGGACCGCGGAGGAGAACAAGCACTCCGTGGTGATGCGCGACTACCTGGTCGTCACGCGCGGTGTCGACCCGGTGGCGTTGGAGAACGCCCGGATGGCGCACATGACGTCCGGGTTCAATCCCGACCTGCAGGAGGGTCTGCTCGATGCCGTCACCTATGTGACCTTCCAGGAACTCGCGACACGGGTCTCGCACCGCAACACCGGCAGGGCGTGCGGTGACCCGATCGCCGACCGCATGCTCGGCCGGGTCGCCGCCGACGAGAACCTGCACATGATGTTCTACCGCAACATCACCGGCGCCGCGCTCGACCTCGCACCGACACAGGCGATGCGCGCGATCGTCAAGATCCTCGACAACTTCCAGATGCCCGGCGCGACGATGCCCGCATTCCGGCGCAATGCCGTACTGATCGCGAAGGGCGGGATCTACGACCTGCGCCAGCACCTCGACGACGTCGTGCTGCCCGTACTTCGAACCTGGAAAATCTTCGAGCGCAACGACTTCACCGGCGAAGCGGAGTCACTGCGCGAGGAACTCGACGAGCTGCTCACCGGACTACGTGCCGATGCGCAGCGGTTCGAGGAGGCCAGGGACCGCGCGCTGGCACGCGCAGCGGCGCGCGGCAAGGTGCCGGTCGGATGACGGCCCTCATGGACGACCCGAGCCAGGCACTACCGGACACGGACACCCGCGCGCTGTTCGAGACCGCGCTGACGATGGCGGCAGCAGCCAAGCGCGGCAATGTGACCGCGTGGGCGGAGGCGAAGTGTGCGCGGCACGACCCGGATGCGCTTGCCTTCCTGAACTCGGTCCTGCTCGGCGTGCTGATCGAGAACGACGCCGTCCGCCGCGGCGTTCACCCCGCCGACGTGTGGGCACAGTTGCGCGCGGGCGGACTCGACGAATTCGGGTGACGCCATCTCACGACCGCATCCACAACGCGGGGCCGGTGCCCATCGGCACCGGCCCCGCGTTCGTTCACGGGTAGCGACTACTCGGCCGGTCCGCCGGGGCGCACGATCAGCACCGGGCAGTCGGCCGTGCTCATCAGTGCCGCGCTCGTGGACCCGAGCAGCATTCCCCTGAATCCACCGCGACCGCGGCTGCCGACGACGAGAAGCTGCGCCTGCTCGGAGAATTCGCTCAGCACCCGGACCGGCCGGTCACGGCGGACGACCCGCTGCACCGGGACGTCGGGGTACTGCTCGATCAGGCCTGCGAGCTGCTCGGAGAGCACGGCTTCCTCGGCCGCTTGGATGGCACTCCAGTGCGGATCGTCCTCGGTCGCGCCGAGCGACGGCTGCACCGACACATCGCTCCACACATTGACCGCGATGAGCTGCGCGTTGCGGGCGGACGCTTCCTTGAAGGCGACTTCGGTTGCCGCGGCACTGGTCTCGGATCCATCGATACCCACGACGACCGGACCCTCGGTCGGGGCGTGGCCGTCGAGGGTGCGCCCACGTACGACCGCGACCGGCGTCGTCGAGTGCGCCGCCACGGCCCGCGCGACCGATCCGAGGACGGCGCCGCTGAGCTCGCCGAGCCCCCGACTGCCGAGCGCGATCACCGACGCGCCCGGGGCGTACTGCAGCAGCACCTCCGCGATGCGGCCCTCGTGCAGCTTCGTGTCGATCTCGATCGTCTCGTCGACGGCCTCGCGCGCGAGAACCTCGGCGCTGTCGAGGTGCGCGCGTCCGGCGTTCTTCAGGTCGTCGCCGTAGCCCCGAACCAGGTAGGGCTCGCTGTAGTAGTAGGCCGGCACGTGCACGACGGAAACCAGCAGCAGCGGAAGCTTGCGGGCCGCTGCCGTCCGGGCGGCCCACACCACTGCGGTCGATGCCGCGTCCGATCCGTCCACACCGACCACGACGGGCTTGCTTGCACTCATGCTGCTCCTCAATTCGACCGACAACGCTGTCGTGCCCATTGTCCCCGCTCCCCGCCGGGTCCGCGTGGGTCGAAGGTCCCCGTGTCGGCATCGCATCCGTCACGTCGAAGCCGGCCGACGGCTCTCACCTGGCGATTCCTCCAGGTGGCTCCTACTGTTGAGGACACAACCGAATCCGGTTGGGCGTTTCCAGTGAGGAGCGTGACGATGACCGATTCGACGACCCAGAAGAGATCGCTGCTGTCCCGGATGACGCCGGGCCGCTGGCTGGCACTGGTACTGGTGGTGCTGGCCGTGATCTTCATCTTCCAGAACACCGCCACGGCCAGCATCTCGCTGGCATGGTTCACCGTCGACGCCCCACTGTGGCTGGTCCTGCTGGTCGTGTTCGCGATCGGCTGGGTCGCGGGCTGGCTGCTCGGCAGGCGCAGGCCGGGCAACTGACGACGCACCGCAATCGCGATACGTATCCGGCGGTACGCCTGCGGGACGATGCCACACCGTCGATCCGGGTCTAGGTTGGCGTCATGGGTTCCCGTGCCGTCGACTGCGCCATCGCGGGCGTGGTTGGTGTCGTGGCGACGGCGGGCACGCTGGGAGCCTCGCGACACGGGCATCCGGCCCACCCGCTCGACGCCCTCGCCTTCGTGCTCGTTGCGGTCGCAGCGGGCGCGCTGCTGTGGCGGCGGGCCGCACCACTGACCGTGCTCACGGTCACCGGCGCGGCGGCCCTGGTGTTCGTGCTCCGAGGTTACGGTCTCGGCCCGATCTTCCTGCCTCTCGTCGTCGCGTTCCTCACCGCCGCTCCCCGATACCGTCGGTGGCCGATGTACGCGCTGCCGGCGGTCGGGTACGCCGTCATCGTGTGGGGCGTCCCGTGGGCCACGGGGGAACCGGTCCCGTCGACGGCGACCGCGGTCGGGATCGGCGCGTGGCTGCTCACACTCATCGCGGTGGCCGAGGTCGTCCGGCAGCGCCGGGAGGCGATCCGGGCCAGGCGAGCGCGGGAACGTGACGCTGCGCGCGTCGCCGAGGAGGAACGTCTCCGTCGAGCCAGCGACGAACGTCTCGACATCGCCCGCGAACTCCACGACGTACTGGCCCACAGCCTTTCGCTGATCAACGTCCAGTCCGGAGTCGCGTTGGAACTCCTGGACAGCCGACCCGAACAGGCCGGTATCGCACTCGCGTCCATCAAGGACGCCAGCCGTGACGCCCTGGTCCAGGTACACACGATGTTGCAGTCGCTGCGGCACGGCACGGAGGCCGCACCACTGACACCCGCACCGTCGATCACCGACCTCGACCGACTCGTCGCCCACGCACGCAACGCCGGGATCGGTGTCACGACAACCGTTTCCGGCGATCCTCGAGCGATACCGACTGGCACCGACCTGGCGGCGGCCCGGATCGTGCAGGAGTCGCTGACCAACGTCGTCCGGCACTCGGGCCGGACGACGGCCAGGGTGACGGTGCGGTTCCTGCCGGAGGTACTCGAAGTGGAGGTGGACGACGACGGCCGTATCACGGAGCCGCCACGCCCGGGAGCCGGTATCACCGGCATGACCGAACGCTGCCGCGCCCTCGGCGGGACACTGACCGCCGCACCTCGGCCCGGCGGAGGGTTCCGGGTCCTGGCCCGGCTTCCGCTGCTGCGCAACGAATCCGGTGTGTCGTGACGATTCGGGTGGTCGTCGCCGACGACCAGGCCCTCGTCCGGGCCGGGTTCGCCGCACTGCTGGACGCACAGGAGGGGATCGAGGTGGTGGGCGAGGCCGCCGACGGTGCCGAGGCCGTGCGACTGGCCGTGGAGCAGGCACCGGACGTGGTGCTGATGGACATCCGGATGCCGGTACTCGACGGTATCGAGGCCACCCGTCGGATCGCGACTCGGAGCGAACTGTCCGCGGTGCGGGTGGTGGTGCTGACCACCTTCGAGATCGACGAGTACGTCTTCGAGGCCGTCCGTGCCGGTGCGGCCGGGTTCCTCGTGAAACACACCGAACCGGCCGACCTCGTCCGGGCCGTTCGGGTGGTGGCGGCGGGTGACGCGCTGCTCTCCCCCACCGTCACCCGGCGACTGCTCGCCGAATTCGCCGCCCGGACGAAACCCACACCCGACACTGCCGTCCTCGCCGCGCTCACCGACCGCGAACGCGAGGTCATGACACTGGTGGCGGAGGGACTGAGCAACGCGGAGATCGCCGAACGTCTGGTGCTCAGCCCGGCCACGGCCCGCACCCATGTCGGGCGGATCCTGCTCAAACTCGGCGCCCGCGACCGCACCCAACTCGTCGTCCTCGCCTACGAGTCCGGCCTGGTGCGCCCCGGCCGGCGCTGAGTGCGCAGTTCCTGTCGCCCGCACCCGAGAAACACGGCGGTATCTGCACTCTCGCCGTACGCAGGCGGACGTAGCCGAGGTGCCGCCGCGCGGCCGATGCCCCGACGCCCGAGCGACGGCAGGCTCGACATCATGAACACATTGAACGCACAGACCGCACTGTTGTTGGCCGACCAGAACTACGGCCACTGGGGACCGGGATGGGGTGTCGGCCCGTGGTTCGTCCTGATCCCGATCACCTTCTGGCTGATCGTCATCGCCGCCGTCGTGCTGCTCGGGCGCAGGCGCCGCGGCAGGCACGGCGAGTCCACCCTCCGCGACGCCTACGCCCGCGGCGAGGTCACCGAAGCCGAGTACCGGGCCCGCCTCGCCGTGCTGAGGGAGACCCGGCGATGAGGATGGCGGTGGTCGAGGCGCCCCGCATGGGCACCGCGTGGCCGGACCGGGTGACACGATTCGAGGACTGGGGGTTTCACGCGGTGCTCACTCCGGACACGCTGTGGACACCGTCCCCGTTCCCGGTACTCGCCGCCGCGGCGTCGGTGACCACACGACTGCGACTGCGCACCTGGGTCGCCGCGGCGCCGCTGCGCACCCCGGCCGCCCTGGTGCGGGAAGTCGGCGCACTGCAATCACTCTCGGGTGGCCGATTCGACCTGGGCATCGGCGTGGGCCGTCCGGACGCCGAGGGCGAGGCGCATCGGCTCACGATGCCGTGGGGCACTGTCGGCGAGCGGATCGCGCAGGTCGAGGAGTCCGTGGGAGCAGTCCGGGAGGGCGTCGATCCGGCACCGGAGATCGTGGTGTCGGCAGCCGGACGTCGGATGCTGGCTGCGGCGGGACGCGCAGCCGATCGGGTGGCACTCGCGTTGGGGCCCACCACCACCGCGGACGAATTGGCCCGGACCGTCGGCCTCGCCCGCGAGTTGTGTGGGCCGACAATGCCGTTCACCCTGTCGGTCGTCGGGATCGGCGACCTGATGCCCGCCTGGTTGGGCCGCGACGGCCTCACTCCGCGCGGGATCCGGGACGGCGGGGGAATCGGGGTGTTGGACGCCGACCCCGACCGCGCAGCGGAGGCGTTGCTGACCTACGAGGACCGGCATGGGATCGACGAGGTGACGGTGCCGGGCGAGCTGGCCGAGGCGTTCGCCCCGGTGCTCGCCCGGCTACCCCGGCTCACGCGTCGATGATTGCGCGCAGCTTCTCGATCTGCGCGATGCGGCCTGTCGAGTCGGGGGCGATCGCGTTGACGGTGAGCGTCGTCGCGCCCGCCTCCTTGAACGCGGCGACGCGCTCGCGGACGTACCCTTCCGGACCGATCAGCGAGATCGCTCGGACCAGTTCGTCCGGGACCGCCGCGGCGGCCTCCTGCTTCTTCCCGTCCAGGTACAGGTCCTGGATTGTCTTCGCCTCGGCCTCGTAGCCGTAGCGGCAGGCGAGATCGTTGTAGAAGTTCTTGCCGCGGGCGCCCATGCCTCCGATGTACAGCGCGAGGTGCGGCTTGATCCACTCGAGCATGTGCTCGACGTCGTCACCGATGGCGAGTGCGGGACCGGCGTAGATCTCGAGGTCGCCGAGGGATGCATCGCGCTTGGCCTCACCCTTCGCGATGGCCTCTCCCCACACGTCCTTCGCGCGCTCGGGGTGGAAGAAGATCGGCTGCCAGCCTTCGGCGATCTCCGCGGTCAGCTCGACGTTCTTCGGGCCGAGGGCCGCGATGACGATCGGGATCCTTTCCCGCACAGGGTGGTTGATGAGCTTGAGCGGCTTGCCGAGGCCCGTACCCTTCTCTGCGGGGAGCGGGATCTGGTAGTACTTGCCGTCGTACTGCACCTTCTCGCGGCGCCACACCTGGCGGCAGATGTCGACGAGTTCACGAGTACGACCGATCGGCGCGTCGTACTTGACGCCGTGGAAGCCCTCGATGACCTGCGGGCCGGACGCGCCGAGGCCGAGCACGAATCGCCCGTCCGACACGAAGTCGAGACCGGCGGCCGTCATCGCCATCAGCGACGGGGTGCGGGTGTAGATCTGGAAGATGCCCGACGCGAGCTTGAGCGTCGTCGTCTTCGCCGCGAGGTAGCCGAGCTGGCTCACCGCGTCGAAGGAATAGGCCTCTGCCATGAACGCGATGTCGAGGCCTGCGCGTTCGAGGTCGGCGACCTCGGCGACGGTCTCGGCGAACCCGCCGCTGTAGGTGATCTGAGTTCCGATGCGCACCCGCACACTCCAATCGACTCTGTGGGACTGCCCTTCAGGACACTACGCAGGATTGTTTGGAATCCGTATGACCGAGCCGAGCGCAAACGGGGACCGGTCGACGCGGCCGAAGCGATGGTGACGTCGATCACCATCGACATAGTCATGTGGCGGAGTGAACAGTAATTGCACTCTTCTGCAAGTTTGCAGGGTCATGCAATTTCCGTACCGTGGATTTGGTGAGCACCCAACCCGGCCTCCGCGACCAGAAGAAGGCCGCCACCCGCGTCGCACTGAGCGATGCCGCGATGCGACTCGCAGTGGCGTCCGGTCTCGACGTGGTGACCGCGGAGGCGATCGCCTCCGAAGCCGGCGTCTCGACTCGCACCTTTCACAACTACTTCGCCTCGAAAGAGGACGCCGTCCTCTACCGAATCGAAGCCGACGTCACCGAGTGGGTCGCCCGACTCGACAAACGTCCGATCGACGAGCCGATCTGGGACTCCCTCGAAGTGGTCGTGCAGTCGATCCTCGACGACCCGGTCCGCGACCTCGAGGTGATCGCCGCCGAGATGGCGCTCATCGAGTCCAGCCCCGCGCTGATCGCCCGCAAGCTTCAGTTGGAAGGCCGGGTGTCGCGGGTTCTGGGTGAGGCGATCGCCGCGCGTACCGGCACCGACGTCGACACCGACCTCTTCCCGAACCTGCTGCAGATGACGGCCGGAGCCGCCTGCAAGGCCGCGATCGAGCTGTGGATGCACGGCGACACCGGCCACGAGACGCCCCTGCCGATCGTTCACGAGGCGTTCCAGATGCTGCGGTCCGGCATCCCGCAGCCGCCGGCCCGTCCGGTCTCGCAGCCGAACACCCCCGAACCGCCCGTCCCCTAGCCGCTCCCGACAGTCCCGACCAGCGCAACCGCCATACCTCGCACCATCCGCACCGAAGGGTCCACCATGGCCACCTACCTGTACCGGATCGGCAAGTTCGCCTACCGGCGCAAAGGCACAGTCCTGTCGATCTGGCTCGCCATCCTCGTCCTGATGGGCGTCGGCGCCGCGACCCTGTCCGGCCCGACCAACGACTCGTTCTCCATTCCGGGTACACCCGCGCAGAAGGCGCAGGACCTGATGGCGGAACGATTCCCGGCCTCCGGCAGGGATCCGTTCAGCTCCATCTCGGCCCGGTTCGTCTTCGCCGCACCCGAGGGGCAGACACTCGACAGCCCGGAGAACCAGGCCGCGATGGACGCGGCGCTCGCCGACGTCCGCGGCATCGAACTCGTCGAGCCTGCCGCGAAGGTCGACCCGGCGACCGCTACGGGTGAGGCCGCCCAGGGCGCGCTGGTGAACCCGGTGACCGCGGACGCGCAGCTCGCCGAGATGTCGAAGGCACAGGCGGAGAAATCCGGCAAGCCACTGGACCAGGCGACCGCCGACGCGCAGGCGCTCTCCCCGCTGAGCCCGGACAAGACCGTCGGCTACGTCGAGGTGCCGTTCACCGGCGACTTCTCCAATGTCACCCCCGAACTCGTCGACCAGATCGACGCCGCAGCACAGACCGCGCGGGATGCCGGCCTCACCGTCCAGGTCAGCGGCAGCGCGGCCCAGCAGGCCGAGGCACCCGGCGGCAGCGCGGAACTGATCGGTATGGCCGTCGCCGCGATCGTGCTCGTGCTCACCTTCGGTTCGCTCGTCGCAGCCGGCCTTCCGCTGATCTCCGCGATCATCGGCGTCGGCATCGGCAGCCTCGGCATCACCGTCGCCACCGGCTTCACCGAACTCGGATCCATGACGCCGACGCTGGCCGTGATGATCGGTCTCGCCGTCGCGATCGACTACTCACTGTTCATCGTCTCGCGCTTCCGACACGAGGTGACCGTCACCGGCAACCGGGAGGAAGCCGCCGGACGCGCGGTCGGCACCGCCGGATCCGCCGTCGTCTTCGCCGGCCTGACCGTCATCATCGCCCTCGTCGCGCTGCGCGTCGTCGGCATCAAGTTCCTCAGCGACATGGGCATGGCCGCGGCGTTCTCCGTGTTCGTCGCCGTCCTCGTCGCGCTGACCTTCCTCCCCGCGTTCCTCGGACTGCTGGGCAAGAAGGCATTCGCGGGCCGGATCCCGTTCGTCAAGGCTCCGGATCCGGAGGCCGAGGACGCCGTGCCCGGCCCCGCGACCCGCTACGCCCGCTGGGTGGCCCGCAAGCCGGCCATCCCGCTGATCGCGGGTGTCGTGCTGCTCGGCCTGCTCGCCGCACCCGCCGCCGGCCTCAAGCTGGCTCTCCCGAGCGAGGCCACCGGCGACCCGGCGACCAGTTCGCGGCAGGCGTACGACCTGGTGTCCGAGGGCTTCGGCCCCGGTCGGAACTCGCCCCTGCTCGTCGTCGTCGACGCCCGCGAGGCGACGGTTCCCGCCGACCAGGCGTTCAACCGGGTCGTCGAGACCATCTCCGCGCAGGACGACGTCGTCAACGCGCAGATCGTCGCGATGAACCCGGACGGCGACACCGCACAGATCCTGGTCACCCCTGGCAGCGGCCCGGCAGACCAGCAGACCATCGACCTGATGAAGTCGATCCGCGACGGCGGCAGTGTCCTGGCCGAGGAGATCGGCGTCGACTACGGCGTCACCGGCCAGACGGCCCTCGAGACCGACATCTCCGACCGCCTGCTGTCCGCACTCGTGCCGTACCTGATCATCGTGGTGGGACTCGCGTTCATCCTGCTGATGCTCGTGTTCCGCTCGATCCTGGTTCCGCTGACCGCGGCCCTCGGCTTCCTGCTCAGCGTCGCCGCCACGTTCGGCGCCACCGTCGCGATCTTCCAGGAAGGCTGGGGTGGCCTGATCGCGAACCCGCAGCCGCTGGTGAGCTTCATGCCGATCTTCCTGATCGGTGTGGTGTTCGGCCTCGCGATGGACTACCAGGTGTTCCTGGTGACCCGCATGCGTGAGGAATACGTGCACGGGGAATCCGCCAAGTCGGCCATGACGATCGGCTTCAGCCACGGCGCCCGCGTCGTGTCGGCTGCCGCACTGATCATGATCTCGGTGTTCGGCGCGTTCATGCTCGAGGACAACGCGTTCATCAAGTCGATCGGCTTCGCGCTCGCCGCCGCCGTGTTCTTCGACGCCTTCATCGTCCGCATGGTCATCATCCCCGCGGTGATGGCGCTGCTCGGCGACAAGGCGTGGTGGCTGCCGAAGTGGCTCGACAAGATCCTGCCGAACGTCGACATCGAGGGCGAGAAGCTCCGCCGTGAGCTGCCCGAGGCCACCGAGGTCGAAGGCCCCGTCACCACCCGATAGTTCCACCACGACGACACCCCCGGTCGCGTCGGTCACACCGACGCGACCGGGGGTGTCGTCCTGTCCGGGCCGGACTCCCGCCCTAGGCTGACTCCAGCAGCCCATCCGGGGACCCGGCGAAGGGACAGGTGGACGTCTCGATGGCACACCACGAACCACGAAGTGGCGAGAACACTGCGCTCAGCACCGGTGACACGGCGGCGCTCAGCACCGGTGACAAAGCGGCGCTCAGCACCGGTGACAAAGCGGCACTCAGCACCGGCGACAAGGCGGCACTCACCACCGGCGCCGACTTCTGGCGCACCGTGGCGCTACCCGACCACGACATCGCGTCGATCATGCTGACCGACGGCCCACACGGACTCCGCAAACAGTCCGAGGGCGGCGACGCCCTCGGACTCGGCGACAGCGTCCCAGCGACCTGCTTCCCGCCCGCCGTCGGTCTCGGCTCCAGCTGGAACGTCGACCTGATCCACACGGTCGGCACCGCGCTCGGCGCCGAGGCCCGAGCCGAGAAGGTCGCCGTCCTCCTCGGCCCCGGCGTGAACATCCGCCGATCTCCGCTGTGCGGGCGAAACTTCGAGTACTACTCCGAGGACCCATACCTGGCGGGGATGCTCGGCGCGGCGTGGGTGCGCGGCGTCCAGTCGTGTGGAGTCGGCACCTCGCTCAAGCACTTCGCCGCCAACAATCAGGAAACCGACCGAATGCGCATCGACGTCCAGGTCGACGAACGGACCCTGCGCGAGATCTACTTCCCTGCGTTCGAGCGGATCGTCACCACCGCCGCGCCGACGACCGTCATGTGCTCGTACAACACCCTCCGCGGCACCAAGGTCAGCGAGAACCGGTGGCTGCTCACCGATGTCCTGCGCGGCGAGTGGGGGTTCGACGGGCTCGTCGTGTCGGACTGGGGTGCCGTCGACGACCGGGTCCGGGCACTGGCCGCTGGTGTCGACCTGACGATGCCCGCTGCCGGCGGAAACGAGAAGATCGTCGCCGCAGTCGAATCCGGTGATCTCGACGCAGCCGCCCTCGACGACGCCGTCGACCGGTTGCTCACGCTGATCGACCGCACCACCGTCGCCGCGTCCGAACCTGCCACCTACGACGCCGACGCGCACCACGAACTCGCGGCAGTCGCGGCGACCGAGTCGGCGGTGCTTCTCAAGAACGAGGGAATGCTCCCTCTCGACGTCGCCGACCTCGACTCGATCGCCGTCATCGGCGAATTCGCCCGCACTCCACGGTTCCAGGGCTGGGGAAGCTCTCAGGTCGTGCCCACACGGGTCGACTCCGCACTCGACGCGATCGCCGCCCTCACAGGTGCACCGGCGAGATTCGCTCCCGGATTCCGGCTCGACGGCGCCCCGGACAGCGCGCTCGTCGACGAGGCCGTGGCTCTGGCCGAGTCCTCCGACGCTGTGGTGCTGTTTCTCGGGCTGCCAGGCGAATTCGAGTCGGAAGGCTTCGACCGCACCGACATCGACATACCCGCGAACCAGCTCGCCCTGCTCGCCGCCGTGACGGCGGCGCACCCCCGGGTCGCGGTGGTGCTGTCGAACGGGGCCGTCGTCGCGACCGCCGACTGGCAGGACGACGTGCAGGCGATCCTCGAGGGCTGGCTGCTGGGACAGGCAGGGGGCAGCGCGATCGCGGACCTGCTGTTCGGGTTCGCCAACCCGTCCGGACGCCTGACGGAGACCGTTCCGCTGCGGCTCGCGGACACCCCGAGCCACCTGAACTTCCCCGGGTCGGACGGCGTCGTCGTCTACGGCGAACGCATCCACGTCGGGTACCGCTACCACGACACGATGGGCACGCCCGTGGCCTATCCGTTCGGATTCGGGTTGTCCTACACCACCTTCGAGTACGACGACCTCGTGCTGACACCCAATGGGACCGGACTGGACGTCGCGTTCACGGTCACCAACACAGGTGACCGCGCCGGCGCGGAGGTGCCGCAGGTGTACGTCCGGGACATCGAGTCGTCGGTGGACCGGCCCGTTCACGAACTCAAGGGGTTCACCAAGGTCCACCTCGCACCGGGTGCATCCGAGCGGGTGACGATTGCCCTGGACGACCGCGCGTTCGCATTCTGGTCGGTGCGTGAGCACCGCTGGGTGGTCGAAGCCGGAGACTTCGAGATCCGAGTCGGTGCGTCGTCGCGCGACCACCGCCTGACCGCGACGTTCACCTCGCCGGGCGACGGGATTCCCCCGACGCTGACGGGGATGTCGTCCCTGGCCGAGTGGTTCGCGCATCCGGTCGGCGGGCCGCTGCTCATGGAGGCGATGGCGGGAGCGGGCGGCGACGTCGGCAACCTCGACCCGGCCGTGATGAAGATGATCGCGGCGGCCCCGCTCGCCAAACTCACCGCCTTCTCCCCCGGTATGTCCGCGGACCTGGTCACGAACCTCGTCGACCGGGTGCGGGCGCAGAGCAGCTGATGCGCACCCGTCGTCACGTCCCCGCAGTGAGAGGCAGCCGACCGTGACCTGGCCCAAGCACGAAGCGTCCGAACCCACGACTCCGGGCGAGCGGACCGCGACACTGCGCAAGCCGCTGTTCTGGGCCGCGCCGATCGTGGTGGTGACGCTGCTCATGTCGCTGCTCGCGGCGCTGTACCTGGGCAGCATCCTCGACCCGAAGGGCAGCCTGCGGAACTTCCCGATCGCCGTCGTCAACCAGGACGAGGGCGATGTCGCACCCGGGTCGGACACCCGGGAGAACATCGGCGATCAGATCGTCGACGGACTCGTGTCGGGGGTGCCCGCGGACAAGGTGGATCTACGCCAGGTCGGTATCGGGCAGGCGCAGACCATGCTCGACTCCGCCGAGGTGTACGGCGCGATCGTGATCCCGTCGGACTTCACGAAACGGCTCATGATCCTCGCCTCGTCGAGCGTCGTACCCGGTGACGTCGAGAAGCCGATCATCACCGTCTACACGAACCCGCGGGCGGGGACGTTCGGGATGGGCCTCACCGAAGCGATCACCGAACCCGCCCTGGCGGCAGTCAACGAGAAGGTCGGCGCGCAGCTGTCCGATCAGGTGGCCGCCGCCGTCGGCGACACTCCCGTCGCCGGCGCGGCCCGGCTGACGCTGATGAATCCGATCGATGCGCTGACCGTGCAGTACAAACCGCTCCCCGACGGCACCGGAAACGGTCTGTCGGCGTTCTACTACGCACTGCTGGTCATTCTCGCCGGCTTCACCGGCGCGATGATCGTGAACACCCTGATCGACGGGATGCTCGGTTTCGCACCAACGGAATTCGGACCTCGCTACGTGCACAACCCGAAGGTGGAGATCTCGCGGTTGCAGACGCTCGCGGTGAAGTGGGGTGTGATGGCGATCCTCGCACCGGTCGTGTCGGGACTGTACGTGTGGATCTCGCACCTGCTGTCGATGCCGCTGCCGAATGCGCTGGGACTGTGGATGTACGGGGCGTTCGCGATCGCCGCGGTCGGCATCACCGCGATGTCGGTTCTCGCGGTGTTCGGCAGCGCAGGTCTGATCATCAACCTCATCGTGTTCATCGTCCTCGGACTGCCGTCGGCAGGTGGAACGCTCCCGATCGAGGCGACCCCGGCGTTCTTCGGCTGGCTCGCGAAGTTCGAACCGATGCACCAGGTGTTCATCGGGATTCGCAGCCTGCTGTATTTCGGGGGCGGCGGCATGGCCGGCCTCACCCACGCCATCGCGATGACGGCGATCGGGCTCGGGATCGGGCTGGTCCTCGGCCTCGTGGTGACGCGTCTCTACGATCTCAAGGGTTTTCACCGCGGTGTCGCGGCTCAGCCGAGTGAGACGCCTGCCGCCTGACCCGTCGGCCGCATGGCCCGTTCGGCGACGTCGACCCAGCGGTGCCGGGGACCGAGCGCCGCGATGCTCTTGCGCCACGCCGCATAGGCATGGAGGGCGCCCGATCCGGTGTCCGCGACACCGAACAGTTCACGGGTCCGTGGGTGCAGCAGCCGGCCCACGACGGGCGTCGGTGTCCACCGCACCACCCAGTGATCCGGGCGGACCACCTGACTCCGGTAGTACTCGGCGTCGTCGCCGACGCGCAGCTCCGCGCACGCGCCCCCGAAGTACTCCTCGAACTCCGGCCACGTCTGCGGCATCGCCCGCGTCGAGATCCCGTAACGGCGGTACCAGATCGAGCACTCCCGGTACAGCCGCTCGCGCTCGTCGGCGGCGAGCGGCCGGATGAACGTCTCGACCATCGTCACCAGCGTGTCCACGTAGGTCGCGTGCTGAAAGAAGAAGATGTCGGGGTTGAGCGCGTGGTACCGGGTCCCCCGGTCGTCGCGCCCCTTGACGTCCTCGTGCCCGAAGCGGATCACCGACGACAGGTCGCGGTCGGCGTACGCGATCGCGACAAGTTGGGGAACGGTGTGCCTGGCGTGCATCCAGATGTGACGCGGCGTTCGGGAGTGCTCCCGGATACCGCGTGCGATCGCAGGATGCAGCATCTGCAACCCCACTGCCCGTGGCAACGCCAGCAGGAACCGGCGGTCACCGAGAAACTCCCAGAGCAGGGTGTCGGGCCCGAGCCCGTCGTCGTGCGCGACCATCAGATCAGGTTGGAGCCCTTGCTGATTCGCCGACGCAGGTCCCGCATCAGCACGTAGCTGCCGCCGTGACGGACGAATTTCGGCAGGAACCTGTTGACGAATGAAACGAAGATGAAGAGGTGCTCGAAGCGACGCTTGTCGTCCTCCGTCCACTCGAGTTCGAGCTTCTCCCGGAACAGCGGGGGAAGGAACCCGATCGTCAGGAACCGCAGCAGGTTTCGGAAGGGGGCCCGGATCGGCCACGCGATCATGCGGAGGTCGACGAGGTCCTCGACGAACTGCTTCGTCCGGTCGTCGAACACCACGCGTTCGCAGGCGACGTTCCAGTAGTTCTCGAAGTCGGCCCGGGTCGCAGGCCACATCTCCTCGGTGACCTGCAGCGTGGTTCCGAGCGTCGAGGACCGCTGGTAGAAGTGCTCGAGTTCGTCGGGCGGGAGGATGCCGTGCAGCAGCTGGTGCGAGTCCTCGAACCCGATGTACAGGCAGGCCGCGACCCACATCTGCAGTTCGCGGTTGAAGGCGTTGTAGCCCACGGGACTGTTCTCGTCGGAGCGCACCTGCCGGTGTGCGCCGTTGACGGCTTCGCGGTACGCGAGACGTTCGGCGTCCGTCCCGAGGATCGCGACAGCCAGGTACTGGGTGGTGGTGCGGGCACGCTTCCACGGGTGGTGCATCAACGCACCGGAGGTCACCTTGCTCTCCATCACGCCGTACGCGACCTCGGGCCAGCCGATCTGCATGGCCACGTTCGCGGCGGCGCCGGCGAACGACCAGAAGTCGAGCGCATCGGTCAGGTCGGGATTCTTGCGGATCCAGCGTTTGCGCGTGCTCGTGATCGCGATGCGCGTCTGCGCCGCCGTCAGCCGCGGACGGTCGTCGAGCCGGTTTTCATCGAGATCGACATAGTTGCGAGGCATACCGCCCCCTCCTCAGATGGTCCCCCAGTGGCGAACAAGTAAGCACACCAGCAACTCTCGCGGCCCCCAGGTGAGGACACCCCCCGCGCCCGCACCTCGCCCCTGCGTGAATTATCGTTAACATACCACCTGATACAACATCGTCAAGACTGTTTCATTTGGGTTGCGGCGGACACCCCCCGCTACACTGCCTAGTGCAGCGGGGACGGACACATGTCCAGACCCCACGCCCTCGTAGCTCAGGGGATAGAGCACGGCTCTCCTAAAGCCGGTGTCGCAGGTTCGAATCCTGCCGAGGGCACAAACGAAATCCCAGCTCACGGCCTTCAGGGCTACAGCATCTGCGGCGCTTCACCTCCCTCATAGAGGTCGGTCCGGTCGACGACGTGCCACAGTTCGACGGTCTGGACGATCCAGAACGCGGCGAACTCCACGACGAGCAGGGCCTCCGTGACGATGACCAGGTAGCCCCAATCCGGGAAGGTGAGGTGCACGACGACCACCGCGACGAGAGTCGCGAACATGGCCGTCGCGACGGCCCGGTACATCTGTGCATACCGAGCACCGTCCGGGGTGTACGACGCCGAGACCGCGCTGGCCACGGCCACCCCGATGATCCCCGCGAACACCAGCACCGCCGCGACCATGTGGGCGTGCCGGGCGAAGGTCCCCGGCGCGAACACGAAGAAGCCCACACCGACGGCCACGATCACCCAGCCCGCCGTCCGCACCCAGCGGGCCACCGGTTGCAGCGACCGGTCGGAGCCCGTGCGGCGCGCGATCACCAGCGCCGCGACCTCCGCGACGGCACCCGCAACCAGGATCGCCCACACACTGTCGCGGACACTGCCCGGCCAGCCTGCCGTCAGCACACGTTCCGCCGCGCCACACGCATCCGCGTCCGGTGGAACCGTCGGCACCACCGCGACGACGAAGGCGAGGAACCCCGCCAGGTTCAGCAGGACATCCTCCGTGTCCGAACTGCCCTTGTACACGATGAGACTCACCCCGAGCGCGCACAGCACAGCGACGAAGACGTTGTGCGCCGAGGAGTAATAGAACGCACTGATCGAGTTCCGCCAGCACCCGGAACGCGCGGTCGCGAGGAGCAGCGCGACACCGAGTGTCACCACGAGGACGACGGTGGCCAGCCTGAGGTATCGATACGTCGTCAGGACCGCATCACCGCGGCCCTCGGCGCCGCCCCAGCCCTCGCGCATCGCCACCTCCCGAACCCTGCCGCCAGTATCCTCGCCTGACCGCGAACGCGTCGTCCGAGACGCGCGGGTCCCGCGTTCCGTAATACGCACCCGCTGTTGCCACTACCTCGGGTCAGGGGCACTATGTCCGGGTGCCCCGTTCCGGACCGGCCCCCATGACCCTGTTGCCGCTCACCCTGAGCGCGCTGATGGTGCTGGCTGCCTGTTCGACGTCGGACGCGACGTCGGCCGACAGCACAGCCGCTACGTCCACGCCGATGCCGAGTGCACACACGAAACTCCCCCCGACGTCCGCGGTCGGCCACTGCGGACCGGACAGCGGCCTGACCCACCGACCGGGAACGCTCACGATCGCGACCGACACGCCCGCCTACTCCCCCTGGTTCGTCGACGACAACCCTTCCAACGGAAAGGGTTTCGAAGGTGCGGTTGCGCGCTCGGTCGCGGAACGCCTCGGATACTCACCGGAGCAGATCTCGTTCGAGCGGGTGCCGTGGGCGGAGGCGATCGCGCCGGGACCCAAGGACTTCGACTTCGACATCAACCAGGTGACGATCGTCGGGGACCGCAGAGAAGCCGTCGATTTCTCCTCCCCCTACTACGCGGTCACGCAGGCGATCGTCGCGATGCCCAAGTCCCCTGCGGCGATGGCGCGCAACCTCAACGACCTCACCGGGTTCCGGCTCGGCGCCCAGGTCGAATCGACGAGCCTGGCCGCCATCGAGGGAACCATCCGGCCCGTGCACGAGGCCGTCGCGTTCGAGACGACCGACGAAGCGAAAACCGCACTCGCCGAAGGGACGATCGACGCACTGGTCGTCGACATTCCGACAGGGTTCCAGATCACCGAATCGGACCTCCCTGACAGCATTCTGGTCGGCCAGTTCCCCCGGCCGAACACCGTCACCGAGTTCTTCGGGCTGGTACTGGAGAAGAACAGTCCACTCACTCCGTGCACGTCGGCGGCGGTGGATGCGCTGTACCAGGACGGCACGCTCGACGCACTCGCGCAGACGTGGCTGGTCGACTCGATCGACACGCCGATCCTGGAGTAGGGTCCGCGAACCGGGTCCGGCGAATCACGTTGCAGAGAAGCAGTTCCCGAGATCACACGGTCGCCGGGACCTTCGACCCTGTGCGCGTCGTCCCGCGAGGGTTCATGCTGGTGTTGCGGAACCTCGGTGGACCGCCCACCCGGAGGTGTTCCGCCGAGGAGGACCAGTGACCATCAATCCCCCCGTCGTGGTGGGCGTGGACGGATCGGACACCTCGAACGCGGCAACCCTCTGGGCCGCACGAACCGCCGCCGCGCACGGAGCACCGCTCCGCCTCGTCGCCGCGCAACCGCCACCGGTGATCCCGGGCGGCATGCTCGTCACGTCGCAGAGCTACTTCGACGACCTGAACGCCGAGTCGCATCGCATCCTGGACGCCGCGAAAGCGCTGGCCGAGGACGCCGCAGCGGGCATCGAGGTGAAGACCTCGTTGCACAACAGTCCGCCCATCCCGCTACTGCTCGATCTGTCGGAGCAGGCCCGGATGATCGTCCTCGGTACCCGTGGACGCGGCGCCCTCCGCAGCGCACTGCTCGGTTCGGTGACCACCGGCGTCGTCACCCACGCCCGGTGCCCGGTCGTGGTGGTCCCGACCCCGACCGTCCCCGACGAGGACGGCCAGATCGTCGTCGGCGTCGACGGATCGGCGAACAGCGTCCCCGCTGTTGAAGCCGCCTTCACCGAGGCGTCCCTGCGCGGTGCGCCACTGGTTGCGGTGCACGCGTGGAGCGACATCGACTTCGACACCCTGCCCGTCGCCGTCGAGGCGTTGCCGTGGTCCGCGGTCGCCGAGAGCGAAGAGGCCGCGCTCGCCGAGAGCCTCGCGGGAATGCAGGAACGGTTCCCCGACGTCGAGGTCACGCGAGTCGTCGTGCAGGACAACGCCGTCGACCAGCTGATCGCACGCTCCCGGGACGCCCAGCTCGTCGTCGTGGGCAGCCACGGCCGCGGCGGATTCCGGGGCATGCTGCTCGGGTCGACGAGCCGGGCGCTGCTACATCGAAGCGAGCGACCGCTGATGGTGGTGCGGGAACGGCGGTGAAGATCGGCAGGTGCCGATCAGCCAGTGGGATCGGCCGGTGCGGATCAACCGTAGACGGCGACGAACGTCTTCAGTGACGACTCGATGTCGCCCTTGAGTGCGCGGGCGACTCCGGATCCGATGGGTCCGAACAGCGGTGCCCCGCCGAGGTCGATGTGCAACGCGACCTCGGCGCCCGCACCCTTCGGTGTCACGGACAGCACGAGACCGATCTTCACGCCGCCCTTGCCGTCACCCTTGAGCGCCAGCGTCTGCGGCGGCGCGTAGTCGGTGATGGTCCAGCGAACCCGGTTGCGCAGTCCCTTGACCGTCACCACCGATTCCGCCGTGGTGCCCGCCGCCAGTTCGGTGGGAAGCTCCCCGCGCCACCCCTCGTGAATCGAGAGCCACTTGTCGAATTCCGCCAGATCGCTTGCCTTTTCCCACGCGATCTCCGGAGTCAGGGGAACCGCGACCGAGACCTTCAGCTTTGCCATGCGCGCATCGTAGCGACCGACACACCACAGCGTCCCGCACCTGGTGAGGGATCCAGGTGCGGGACGCCTTCTTGCGGGGCGAACCCGGTGGGGGTACGAGCGGTGTTCCTAGTGGGCGACGGCCTTCTCCACACCGACACCGGTGAGGGAACGGACCTCCATCTCGGCCTGCTTCACCGGGTCCTCCAGCTTGCGACGACCCACGTAGGTGCCGGCGATGCCGAGCACGAAGGCCAGCGGAATCGACACGATGCCCGGGTTGGACAGCGGGAACCAGGAGAAGTCGCTGTTCGGGAACATCGCGGTCTTCGAGCCCGAAACGGCCGGGGAGAACACGATCAGCACCAGGCAGCTGATGAGACCGCCGTAGATGCTCCACAGGGCGCCGGTGGTGTTGAAGTTCTTCCAGAACAGCGAGTACAGCAGCGTCGGGAGGTTCGCGGAGGCCGCGACGGCGAACGCGAGGGCGACGAGGAACGCGATGTTCTGACCCATCGCGAGGATGCCGAGCACGATCGCGGCGACACCGATGACGACGACGGTGATGCGGGAGACCTTGACCTGCTGCTCCTCGGACGCCTTCCCGCGCTTGATGACGCTCGCGTAGATGTCGTGCGCGAACGACGCGGATGCGGTGATCGCGAGGCCGGCGACGACGGCCAGGATGGTGGCGAACGCGACCGCGGAGATGATCGACAGGAACAGCGTGCCGCCGAGTTCGAACGCGAGCAGCGGGGCCGCTGCGTTCTCCTTGCCGGGGGCGGCGAGGATCTTGTCGGGACCGACCATGCGGGCTGCGCCGTAGCCGAGCACCAGCGTGAACAGGTAGAAGGCGCCGATCAGGCCGATAGCCCAGGTCACCGAGCGGCGTGCCTCCTTGGCGGTGGGCACGGTGTAGAAGCGCATCAGCACGTGCGGCAACCCTGCAGTGCCGAGAACGAGGGCGATGCCGAGGGAGAGGAAGTCGAGCCGCGTCATCGAGCTGATGCCGTACTTCGCACCGGGGGCGAGGACGTCACGGCCGGCGACGGCCTCGTTGGTCGAGTTGGTGACCATGTTCTGGGCGTCGGCGAGCAGCTGCGAGAAGTTGCCGCGGACGGCGAACAGCACGAGCACGAACATGACGCCCGCGCCTGCGATCAGCAGGACGGCCTTGACCATCTGCACGTAGGTGGTGCCCTTCATGCCGCCGATGAGGACGTACACGATCATCAGCACGCCGACGACCGCGACGACGATGGCCTGCCCGGCCTTGTCGTGGATGTCGAGGAGCAGCGCGACGAGGCCACCGGCACCGGCCATCTGAGCCAGCAGGTAGAACAGCGACACGACGAGCGTGGAGAGTGCGGCGGCCATGCGGACGGGCCGTTGCTTGAGCCGGAAGCTGAGCACGTCGGCCATCGTGAATCGGCCGGTGTTGCGAAGCATCTCGGCGACCAGCAGCAGCGCGACCAGCCACGCGACGAGGAAGCCGATCGAATACAGGAAGCCGTCGTAGCCGTAGACGGCGATGGCGCCGGCGATGCCCAGGAACGACGCCGCGGACAGGTAGTCGCCTGCGATGGCGAAACCGTTCTGGGGGCCCGAGAACTGGCCGCCGCCGGTGTAGAAGTCGGACGCCTTCTTGGTGGTGCGGCTGGCGCGGATCACGATGCCCATGGTGATGACCACGAACGCCACGAAGATGGCGATGTTCAGGGCCGGGTTGCCTACACCGGAACTGCCCTGCGCGAGGATCGTCATGGCCCTAGCCCTCCAGCTCGTCGCGAATGGCGGCGGCACGCGGGTCGAGTTCACGGTTCGCGAACTTCACGTACAGCGCGGTGATGACGAAGGTCGTCACGAACTGACCCAGGCCGAGGATCACGCCGAGGTTGACGTTGCCGAACACCTTCGTCGCCATGAAGTCGGACGCGTAGGTGGCGAGCAGGACGTAGACGGCGTACCAGGTGAGGAAGAACGCCGTCATCGGGAAGACGAAGCGGCGCAGCCTGCGTCGCAGGTCCTGAAATTCAGGGCTCGCCTGCATCTCGACGAAGGCCTGCGCGTCCGGTGTGCGCCGCGTGGACGCCGCCTCCGGACTCAGGTCTGCTGTGGTCACGTCGGACTCCTCGGTCGTGTGGGGCCGGCGGGGAGAACCGGCAGGTCACAGACGTTAGTGAGATGCACGTCACAGATACAGGGGGTGACGGCAGTCACACGCCGAGCTGTCGGATAACGCGCCGGACGGTCGTTTCGCCGCGACGAACGGTGTGACGCCTGCGGCGCCCTACAGGTCGGACTCGCGGTCGCGGCCGACGCCGATGCGCTCGGGCGCGTGCATCTGCGTGAAGGTGCGCCCGACGTCGGCGGGCACCCGGTCGCGGGTCGCACGGCTGACGACGACCATCACCAGGAACGCCAGCGGCACCGTCACCGCCGCCGGATAGCCGACGACGACCTCCGCCCAGCCACCCCACACCTGCGCCGGGGCACCGCCGAGCCCCGTCGCCAGCGCCGCCGCGCCCGAGCTGATGCCGCCGACGATCAGCCCGGCGGCTGCTCCCGGCGCGGTCAGCCCACGCCACCAGATGCCGAGCACCAGCAGCGGGCACAGGGTCGACGCGGCGACGGCGAACACCAGACCGACCGTGCGGGACAGGTCGATCGACGTCACCGTCAACGCCAGACCGAGCGGAACGAGGCCCGCGACGACCGCCGCGACCCGAAAGTCGCGGACCCGGCCCCACAGGACGTCGGTGCTCAGCACACCCGCGACACTGACCAGCAGCCCGGACGACGTGGCGAGGAACGCGGCGATCGCACCCGCCGCGACGAGCGCGGCCAGCAGTTGTCCTCCGACACCCGAGACCACCGACGCGGGCAGCAGCAGCACCGCGGCGTCGGAGGTTCCGGTGATGAGCAGTTGCGGCACCCACAGGCGGGCGAAGACTCCGAGCAGCGTCGGGAACAGGTAGAAGCCGCCGACGAGCCCGATGACGACGAGCGCGGTCCGGCGCGCGGCGCGGCCGTCGGGGTTGGTGTAGAAGCGGACCAGCACGTGCGGCAGTCCCATAGTGCCGAGGAAGATGCCGATGATCAGCGAGTACACCTGATAGAGCGGGTGGGTGCCGCCGAGCCCCCAGCCGGGTTCGAGCCATTGCGCGCCGGTCGGCGGTGCGCCCGCGACGACGGGAACCGGCGCACCGGCGTCGAGCACGAGGGCGGTACCGGCTCCCAGTTCGTGTTCACCCGTCGTCATCGTGACGGGTCCGTCGACGGACCGTCCGTCGAGCGTGCCGGTGACCGTCACCGGCAGCGGCTCCGACACCTGGACGACGACGTCGGTGGTGACGTCGACGGTGGTCCGCTCCCCCACCGTCGGCGGGGCGGGCGTGCCGAGATCTCGTGCGGTACCGGCGAAGTGGACGGCGAGGACGAGTGCGGGCACCGCGACAGCGGACAGCTTCAGCCAGTACTGGAACGCCTGCACGAAGGTGATCGATCGCATCCCTCCGCCGACGACGGTGGCGATCACGATAGCGGCGACGACCACCGCCCCCACCCACGCGGGCAGGCCGAGCAGGATCCCGAGCGCCAGACCCGCGCCCTGGAACTGGGGCACCATGTAGAGCACGCAGATCATGGCGACGACGACCATCGCGAGCTGGCGCAATCGCGTACTGCCGAGCCGGAATTCGGCGAAGTCGGGCACCGTGTAGGCACCCGAGCGCCGGAGCGGTGCGGCGACGAACAGCAGCAACCCCAGGTAGCCGGCGGTGAACCCGACGGGATACCAGAGCGCGTCCGCGCCGTACTTCGCGATCAGGCCCGCGACGCCGAGGAACGACGCCGCGGACAGGTACTCCCCGGAGATGGCGGCCGCGTTCCACCGCGGGCCGACGCTGCGGGACGCGACGAGAAAGTCGGATGTGGTGCGTGCCAGCCGAACACCGTAGAACCCGATGACGACGGTCGCGAGTGCCGCGGCGACGAGCGCCACGACCGTCACCGGTGGAATCTGCTGGTTCACGTGCGCCGCACCCGCCTTCGTGTGTCAGTCGTCGGTGAGGTCGACGAATTCCTGTTCGGTGCGTTCGGCGAGCCGGATGTAGATCCGGCCCGCGAGGTACAGGGCCGGGTACGCAACAACACCGAGCACCAGCCACGACAGCCGCACACCCAACACCCTGGCGTCGCCGAGCGCCGGGAAGGCTATGAACAGCAACGGAACCGCGAAGGCCGTCAGCACGACCACGGCGGCGACGCGCAACGCGAGGCCGAGTTGCGCTCGCACGAGCGCGCGGACCATCGCCTCCCCGACCTGCGTCTGCTCCTGGACCTCGACCCGGGTCCGCACGGTTCGGGCACCGCGACGGTGTGCCAGCACGACGCGTTCCCGCTGCCGGGACGGTCCGGAGCGGGGCCCGGTCACCGCGACGTCCAGGTCTGCCTCGGCGCCCGCACGAGCCGGTCCTTCAGTTCGCGGGTGTGCCTGCGGCTGACGGGAAGTTCGGTGACCGGCGCCTGGTCACCGATGCGCAGGCACACGACGGTGCCCGTCCCGACGCTGCGGATACCGGTCACGAGGGGCAGCGCCACCAGGTACGAGCGGTGTACCCGAAGGAACCCCGACGACTGCCAACGGGATTCGAGCACGGAGATCGGGATGCGCACCAGATGCGATCCGGTGGCGGTGTGCAGCCTGGCGTAGTCGCCGTCGGCTTCGACCCACGCGACGTCGGACCGGTGGACGAGCGTGGTGACGCCGCCGAGTTCCACGGGGATCACCTCGTCGGAGGACGCCGCGTCCGGTTCGGGTTGCGCCGCCTCGGTGACGCGGTCGGCCCGCAGCGCGGCCCGGATCCGCCGAACCGATTCGGCGAGCCGCTCCTCACGCAGGGGTTTGAGCAGATAGTCGACGGCGCCGAGATCGAACGCGTCGACGGCCCGGTCGTCGTGCGCGGTCACGAACACCACCGCGGGCGGGACCGCGAACGCCGCGAGGACACCCGCGAGTTCGAGTCCGTCGAGACCCGGCATGTTGATGTCGAGGAACACGGCGTCGATCGGCGGCTCCCCGGCGCTGCCGAGTCGGCCCTTGATCACCCGCAGCGCCGTGGTGGCGTCGCCGGCGGTGAGGATCTCGCCGACGTCGCCCTGGGCACGCAGAAGGTAGGCCAGTTCGTCGAGCGCCGGACGCTCGTCGTCGACGGCCAGCACGGTCAGCGGGGCGCTCTGGGCGCCTTCGGGAATCTGCGTCACAACATTGTCATCGTGCCACGGGCGTCCCCGCGACGATCCGCGGTCAGACCCGGATACCGGGACGGAACTTCGGGACCCGCATGCTCACCCGGGTTCCGGCACCGGGAGCCGTCTCGACGACGAGGCCGTAGTCGTCGCCGAACGCAGCCCGCAACCGGTCGTCGACGTTCGCGAGCCCGACGTGCGCGGACTCCTTCGCGCTCGGACCGCCCGACCCTTCCGCGACGGCATCGAGCGAACCGGATCGCAGCAGCTCGGGGTCCATGCCCACGCCGTCGTCCTCGACGCTGATGACGCAGTCCGCGCCCTCGTCGGCGGCGACGATGGTGACGGTCCCCTTCGACTGTCCCGCCAGGCCGTGCCGGACCGCGTTCTCCACGAGGGGCTGCAGCGCCAGGAACGGCAGCACGACGCCGAGCACCTCGGGTGCCACCTGCAGTCGCACCTCGAGAGCACTGCCGAAGCGGGCGCGTTCGAGCGTGAGGTAGCGGTCGATGTTGCGCAGTTCGTCGGACAGGACGGTGTACTCGCCCGCCGACCGGAACGAGTAACGGGTGAAGTCCGCGAACTCGAGGATCAGTTCCCGGGCGCGGGCCGGGTCGGTGCGCACGAACGACGCCACGGTGTTGAGCGCGTTGTAGATGAAGTGCGGGCTGATCTGGGCGCGCAGAGCGCGGACCTCCGCGCGGTCGAGGCGGGCACGGGAGGCGTCGAGTTCGGCCAGTTCGATCTGGCTGGACGCGTACCGCGCGACCTCGGTGATGGCGCCGAGGATTCCCGGTCCGGGCTGGGCGGCGGTCACCACCCCCATCACCCCGACCACCCCGGCGTCCTCGACGACGAGCGGCTGGACGACGAGGGCCCGGACACCCGGTACGGGGTCGACGATCAGTTCCCGCCTCCCCTTGTCGGCGGCGACCTCGGCCGCGCTCGCGAACCGGGTGGCGAGGCTGTCGTGCGGACCGTGCCACGCCAGGATCTCGCCGGTGTCGTCGGCGAGGGCAAGCGCATCGGCCGAGGTGAGTAGCCCCAGATGCGGCGCGGCCTCCGCGGCGGACGCGGCGTCGAGTCCGCGGCGCAACGACCGGGCGGCGAGCGACGCGGTGTGCAACGTCGCGTGGACGGCCCGTTCCTCCGGCGTCGTCAGGGTGCGCCGCGTCCGCGACCGCAGCACCAGCGCGCCGAGCACGACGACGGCGACGATCAGGCCGACTATGACGAGCGCAGTGCCGCTCATCGCGACGTCGGCCGGTCCGAGTCGAGCCGGGCGATCAGCGTCGCGGGGGCAACGGCCCGGTACGCGTCCTCCACCACGTCTTCGATGTCCCGCCAGTCCTCTTCGCTCGGTTCGTCATTCGGTCCGACGTCGAGCCGGACGCCGATCCAGCCGCGCCCCCCGACGTACGGCGGGACGAAGAAGCGTTCCGGGTCCCGCGCCACCCAGTCCTGCTGTGCACCGGCGGGTGCGGCGGCCCAGAACGAGAGCCTGTCGTCGTGGTGGTGGTCGGCGTAGCTGACGAACTGCGGGGCCTTGCGGACGAACCAGGACGGCTCACCGTGGCTGACCCGCTCGGTCGCCTCGGGCAGGGCGAGGCACAGGTCGCGAAGCCGGTCGAGTGGGCGCGGCGGGGTCATGCGGCAACGCTACGACACCTCCCGCCGAGGCGAGGGGAACCCGGAACCCGGAGGCGGTCGGACCGGACGAGGATCGTCCTCACCCCGAAATCGTGGTGTCGGGGATCACAGCGCGATCTCACGACCCGGGAATTGATTGCGATACAGACACGTTAGTTGAGTCAGAACCACTCAACTTCAGGAGGCTCGTCAATGCCTGCTTACTTCGGCCCGCAGGGCCCCGGTCGCATCGACATCAGCCGACTCATGAGCCGATCCACTCAGGAGCTCGTGAGCGCGGCCGCCCGCTTCGCAGCGGGTCGCGGCGACTCCGACCTCGACGCCCTGCACGTCGTACGCGTGATGGCCGAGCAGGAGCCGGTCAGGTCGCTGATGCAGCGTGCCGGCGCACGGCCCGACGCCGTCGCCGAGGCCGCGGAGACGCGCCTCCCGCAGGGCACCCGGTCCGCGAACGCGTTCGCCGTGCCCGCACTGAGCCCTGCCCTCAAGACCGCGCTGCTCGAAGCCCACCAGCTCGCGCGCGCCCTCGGCTCCACCTACATCGACCCCGAGCACCTGTTCCTGGCCCTGGCCGCCGACGGCGACCATGCCGTCGGGCGTCTGCTCGCGGAGCAGGGCGTCACCCCCGAGTCGCTGCAGCGCACCGTGCTGGAAGGCCCGGCCGCTCCCGGGACCGAGGCCACCGACAGCACCACCCCGACACTCGACAAGTACGGCGTCGACCTGACGGCCCGCGCCCGTGACGGCGGAATCGACCCCGTCATCGGTCGTGCGCTCGAGATCGAGCAGACCGTCGAGATCCTGTCGCGGCGCACCAAGAACAACCCGGTCCTCATCGGTGAGGCGGGCGTCGGCAAGACCGCGATCGTCGAGGGTCTCGCCCAGCGCATCGTGGACGGCGACGTCCCCGACCGCCTGCTCGGCAAGCGCATCGTCCAGCTGGAGATGTCGTCGATGGTGTCGGGTACCCGCTACCGCGGCGACTTCGAGGAGCGGCTGACGACCCTGGTCGACGAGATCACCGCCCACAAGGACGAGTTGGTCGTGTTCATCGACGAGATCCACACCATCGCCGGAGCAGGCGCGGGTGCGGATGGCGCGATGGACGCGGGCAACATCCTCAAGCCGAAGCTGGCGCGCGGCGACCTGCACGTCGTCGGCGCGACCACACTCGACGAGTACCGCAAGCACATCGAGAAGGACCCGGCCCTCGAACGCCGGTTCCAGCCGGTGATCGTCGACGAGCCCAGCACCGAGGACGCCGTCACCATTCTGACGGGCCTGCGGGAGCGGTACGAGGAGCACCACGGTGTGCGGTACACCGACGAGGCGATCGTCGCCGCCGTCGAACTCTCGCACCGCTACATCGGCGACCGGTTCCTGCCGGACAAGGCGATCGACCTGATCGACCAGGCGGGCGCGCGGCTGTCGCTGCGGTCGCCGAAGGTCGACATCGAGGCCCTGCGGGCACAGCTCGCCGAACTGGAGAAGGACAAGGAGGAGGCCGTCGCGGCAGAGGACTACGAGAAGGCGTCCGCGCTGCGCGATCGAATCATCGCCGCGCAGAAGCGCATCGACGGCGTCCCGGACGCCGCCCCCGTCGACGCCCCCGAGGTCACCGCGGAACTGATCGCCGAGGTCGTGTCCCGGGCGACCGGCATCCCGGCCAGCCAGATGACGCAGGAGGAGAAGGACCGCCTGCGGCTGCTGGAGGACGAACTGCACCGGCGGGTCGTCGGCCAGGACGACGCCGTGCGCGCGGTCGCGCGGGCGGTGCGGCGCAGCCGGACCGGCATGGCCGACCCGAACAAGCCCGCGGGCAGCTTCCTGTTCCTCGGCCCGACCGGCGTCGGCAAGACGGAACTCGCGAAGGCGCTGGCGGCGACGCTGTTCGGCGACGAGGACAAGATGATCCGGTTCGACATGAGCGAGTTCGGCGAACGGCACACGGTGTCGCGTCTGCTCGGCGCCCCTCCCGGGTACGTCGGGTACGACGAGGCGGGCCAGCTGACCGAGCGGGTGCGGCGCAATCCCTACTCGGTGATCCTGCTCGACGAGATCGAGAAGGCGCACCCGGACCTGTTCAACACGCTGCTGCAGGTGCTCGACGACGGCAGGCTCACCGACGGTCACGGCCGCACGGTGGACTTCACGAACACCGTCGTGATCATGACCAGCAACGTGGGCTCCGACCTGATCTCGAGCAAGGGCGGCGCGCTCGGCTTCGTCACCGGTGACGCGGCCTCGGCCGAGAAGCCGTTGCGGGACCGGGTGATGGCCCGGCTGCGGGAGTCGATGCGTCCGGAGTTCCTGAACCGGATCGACGAGATCGTGGTCTTCCGCAGGCTCGACACCGGTCAGCTGCACCGGATCACCGATCTGATGCTCGACGACAGCCGGAAGCGGCTGGCGGACAAGGGCATCGAGATCACGTTCAGCGACGCCGCCGTCGACTGGATCGCCGAGCACGGGCACCAGCCCGAGTTCGGGGCCCGGCCGCTGCGCCGGTCCATCCAGCGCGTGGTCGACGACCGGATCGCGGACATGCTCATCGACGACCTGATCGTCGAGGGATCCCGGGTGACGGTCGACGTCACCGAGGACGAGCTGGACCTGCAGGTCGCGTAGGAGCGAACGACGGGCCGAGGGGACGGGCGATGCGCCCGTCCCCTCGGCCCGTGCTCACTCGCGCCACAGTGACTGCGTGGTGCACCGGAACGACCCGCCGAAGCTGCGGGTGATCGCGAAGTCGACGTACTCGACCGTGACCCCGTGTGCGGCAACACGATCACCGACCGCGGCGAACACGGGGTCCATGATGTAGACGTCCGGTCCGATGGGGAGCCCGTTGGTGGCGAGGTCGATGCCCTCCTGCTCGGTGACCTCGATCCGGTCCCAGTCGTCGAACACCGCCGGAAGCCCGTCCGGGAGAGCGTCCGGACAGGTCACCAACAGGCCCTCGCGGATCAGCCCGAGCGCACAGTCGAGGTGCAGGAAGTTGGGGGCCAGCCGTACCGGTTCCACCGTGTACCCGCGCGGCGACAGCAGGTGACGCAGCCAGCGCATCCCCAGATCGTTCGAGGCCAGCCCGGAATTGCCGACGAACACCCGATCGCCGTACACCAGCACGTCCCCGCCCTCGAGGAACGGACCCGCTCCCGCGTCATCGCCTGCGCCGTCCGGCACCGCAGGCTGCGGAAGCGCGACGTAGGTGCAGCGCCCGCCGAGCGCGCGCTCGGCGAGGATGTCGCGGCTGGCCAGCACCTCCCGCCGCCGGTACGGCAGCCGCAGCGTCCCCTCCACCACCACGTCACCGACGACGAACCAGGGGTCTCGGACGAAGAAGTTCGCATAGCCGTCCGGCCCGCCCGCGGCCCGTTCCGCGTCGGTCAGCGGCTGGGTCCGCACCACCTCGACACCGTGCCGCTCGAACACCGCGCACAACTGCTCGCGTTCGGATTCCCAGCGTCGCTGCCGCTCCGGGTGGACGTCGGCGTGGTCGCGTCCCAGCATGCCGCCGAGCATCGCCCGCGCCTCGGGGGTGAGGAAGGCGACCTCGGCGGGCGGCAGTTCCTCGGGCAGCCGCACCTGGGACCGGGCGACGACGACCATGCGCAACGGGGCGAACTCGCTGCGCACCATCACCCGTCCCGGCGACGCGCCTGTGGGGGTGTCGATGAGATCCATCCCGGCCTCCAGTCGGTCGACTTACAGCGTATGCCCGGCCTGCGCGCCATGCAGGCGAGCGTTCACCACCGCTGTCGTCGCACCCGGGCCTCGGCGGCGGCCTCCTCCAGGTCGAGTTCGTCGAGTAGTCGCCGCAGCACCTCGTCGTCGAGGTCGCCGGCGTCCCTGGCCTCGATCAGCGCCGTCCGCTGCGCCTTGAGGACGTCGTTGCGGAGTCGGTTGAACTGGGCACCGAGCCGCAGCACCTTGGCCTCGTGTTCCCCGAGGTCGTCGGCGTGCTCGGCGGCCAGACGCGCCTGGGTCGAGCGCCGGACCCGCTCCACCAGTTCGCCCACCTCCGGATCCCGCAGTGCTGCAGGCGGATCCCGCAGCATGTCGGCGAGTACTCGCTCCGCAGCCTGTTTCGAAATCTGCCGTGCGAGGTCGATCTGTTGCGAGTTCCGCAGTTCCTCGTCCGGGTCGGCGACGTCGAGGACCCGGATCAGCATCGGGAGTGTCGAACCCTGGATGAGCAGGGTCCCGACCGCGACGGTGAAGGCGACCGCCTGGATCACCCCGCGCCCCGGGAACGGGTCACCCGACACCGTCGCCAACGGCACACCGGCGGCCGCCGCCAGTGTCACGACCCCCCGCATCCCCGCCCAGGAGATCACCAGGTTCTGCCGCCACGTCAACTCCTCCCCCGCGCGCGACTTTCCCTTCCTGGCGGTCAGTCGGGGCATCGCGCGGCGCCTGCCCACATTGAGGAAGATCCACGCCGGCCGGATGACGATCACCAGCGCGAGCACGGCGAAGCCGTAGCCGAAGACATGATGCACCGGGAGCCCGTCGTCGCGGACGGTGTCGATGACCGACTTGAACTGCAGCCCGATGTAGGCGAACACGAACGTCTCGAGCACCAGGTCGATCGTCGGCCACACGGACCGTTCCTGGATGCGGGTGCTCACCGATTCGTCACCCGCGTTGCGGCCCAACACGAAACCGGCGGTGACGACGGCGAGGACACCAGACGCGTGGATCTCCTCGGCCGCGAAGTACGCGACGAACGGCAGGATGAGGCCGAGGACGGTCTCCAGTGCGGAGTCGGTGATCCGGGCCCGGACGGTGCGGACTATCCGCGCGAGCACGAGTCCGACGCCGACACCCCCGACGATCTCGTAGCCGAAGTACAGGATCGGGGAGTCGATCGAGATGCGTGCTCCCGTCACCGCGGCCGCGGCGAGTGTGAACAGTGTCAACGCTGCCGCGTCGTTGACGAGGCTCTCCCCCTTGAGGATCGCCATCATCCGCTCGGGCAGTCCGAGTCTGCGCCCGACGGACACGGCGGCCACCGCGTCCGGTGGGGCCACCACCGCTCCGAGCACCAGCGCCGCACCGAGGGTGAGCTCCGGAACCAGCCAGTTCGCGAACACCCCGACAGCGACCGCGGTGACAACGACCATGCCGATGCCGAGCCGCAGGATCGACCGGATGTTCCGTTGAAAGGTGTTGAACGAGTAGTCGAGCGCCGCCGAGTACAGCAGCGGCGGCAGCACGACACCGAGAAGAATGTCGGGAGGGATCGCCGGCGTCGGCACACCGGGCACGAACGACGCCGCGGCGCCGACGGTGACGAGCACGAGCGGAACCTGGAAGCCGAGCCGCTTCGCGAATCCGGCAACGACGATCGCCGCGACGAAGACGAGCAGCAGCCCGGCGACGCTCAAGGGTCAGCCGATCGCGCAGCTGCCGCCGCGGCCGGGCAGCCGGTGCCGGTTCCGGGCGACGAGCCGGTACAGCGCATTCTGCGCCTGCCGGATTCCGGGGATTCGGTAGATGTGCAAGGGGATTCGACTACCCAGCACACCGGACAGTGCGGCGTTGATCGCACCTGCCCCGGCGAACCGCTGCCCGGACGCGTCGATGGCCCACGCCTGCTCCAGGGCCTCGTCCACCGTCACCCCGAAATGGTCGACGGCGCCGGGCTTCTGCAACGGCGTGGCCGTGACGCGGCCGTGGCGGTCGAGCCGCTCCAGCCATCCCGCGCACCACACACAGAAGCCGCAGTCCTTGTCGAACAGCAGCTCGACATGGTGGTCCGTGGACGAACGAGTGGGCATGGTGCGGCTCCTGTGTAGTGACTTGTGGACTACTTGGTTCCGTCGGCAGGCGGGGCGTCCTTCGGGATCGCCTTCTTCGCGGCGTCCTGCGCCTTGTCGATGTGCTGGCTGTACTTGCGGCCGGTCTTCTCGTCGACGAAGTCGCCTGCCTTGGTGATGGCGTCCTCGACCTGCTTGGAGTTCTCGGCGGCGTACTTCTGCCCCTTGCCGAACAGATCCTTCAACGTGTTGACCAAGCTCATGGTTCTCCTCTCAGCGGGGCATATCCCCTGCCTTCAGTCTCACAGCAATCGCCGACACCCGCCAGAGCGCCCTCCGTGCGTTCGCTGTGGATCAGGACACGGTCTCCCGTGTCCGTTCCCCGGGCTCTTCGGGCAGCGAGAAGAGTTGCCGCTTCTCGCCGTGCAGGCGCCCTGACACCCACCACCCGAGCTCGACGAGGACGATGCCGACACCGCCACAGACGAACGCCGTGGTGGTCGCTGCGACATTCGACGGGTCCAGTTTGAAGAACTCCCGGCAGAACGGGACGGAGAAGAGCACCACGTAGCCGGCGACCGATCCGGCGATCAGGACGATCTTCCACCACACGTACGGCCTGGCGACGATCGCGAGCACCCACAGGGCGATCGTGATCAGCGTGATCAGCGCGGTGGTGCCCGCCTGGATCTGCTGAGTCTCGGTCTGCTCAGGTCCGGCGTACACCAGGGCGTACGAGACGAACGTCGCGATGCCGATGACCAGACCGGACGGGATCGCGAACCGCATCACACGCGGCACGAACCCGGTGCGCGCCCGCTCGTTGTTCGGCGCAAGCGACAGGATGAAGGCGGGAATGCCGATGGTGAACCACGCCGCGATCGTGACGTGCCGCGGCAGGAACGGGTACGGCATCGGCTCGAAGTCGAACAGCTCGGACGCGACGCCGGACAGTCCGACGAGGAGGGCGAGCAGCACCGAGTACACCGTCTTGGTGAGGAACAGGTTGGAGACCCGCTCGATGTTGCCGATCACCCGGCGTCCCTCGCCCACGACGTACGGCAGGGTCGCGAACTTGTTGTCCAACAGCACGATCTGCGCGACGGCCCGCGTCGCGGGACTGCCCGACCCCATCGACACCCCGATGTCGGCGTCCTTGAGCGCGAGGACGTCGTTGACGCCGTCGCCGGTCATCGCGACGGTGTGCCCACGCGATTGCAACGCCCCGACCATCGCCCGTTTCTGGTCGGGACGCACCCGCCCGAAGGTGGTCTCGGAGGCGAGGACGTCGGCGAGGGCGTCCCGGTCCTCGGGCAGGCCGCGGGCGTCGACGGCGTGGTCGCCGCCCGGCAGTCCGAGCGATCCCGCGACGGCGCCGACCGACACGGCGTTGTCGCCGGAGATGACCTTGACCTCGACCTTCTGTTCGGCGAAGTAGGCCAGGGTGTCGGCGGCGTCCGGACGCACCCGCTGCTCCAGCACGACCAGTGCGCGCGCCGTGAGGTTCCCGGGCGCGGCGTCGTCGTCGACCGCGACGTCACCCTCCCCGAGAAGCAGAACCCGCAGTCCCGTCGCCCCGATCTCTTCGGCGGTGCGGGCGGCGTCCAAGTCGGGGTCGAGCAGCACATCCGGCGCACCGAGGAACCAGTTCCCGTTGGCGCCGTACGAGATTCCGCTCCACTTCTTCGCCGACGAGAACGGGGCGACGCCGGTGGAGGTCCACCCCGGATCGTCCTCGTACGCCTCGGCGATCGCCAGTACGCTCGCGTTCGGCCGCGGGTCGTCGGCAGCCATCGCGGCCAGCGCGTCCTGCAGCCGGGACGCTGCCCCGGCGGGATCGTCCGGTGTGAGCAGCCGCAACTCCGAGAGCCGCATGCCGTTCTCGGTGAGGGTGCCGGTCTTGTCCGCGCACACCACGTCGACGCGGGCGAGCCCCTCGATGGCCGGCAGTTCCTGCACCAGACACTGCCTGCGCCCCAACCGGATGACGCCGACCGCGAACGCGAGCGACGTCATCAGCACCAGCCCCTCGGGGACCATCGGCACCAGCGCGGCGACCATGCCGTTCAGCGCACCCCCGAGATCCTGCTCGCTGACGAACAGCTGGTTGTAGATGATCAGCGCGCCCGCCGGGATCATCATGTACGTGATGACCTTGAGGATCCGGTCGACGCCGCTGCGCAGTTCCGAGTGCACCAGCGTGAACTTGGACGCCTCCGCCGCCAATTGCGCGGCGTAGGCGTCACGGCCGACCTTCGTCGCCCGGTACGCACCGCTGCCCGACGCCACGAAACTGCCGGACAGCACCTGGTCGCCGGGCTGCTTGTGCACCGGATCGGCCTCACCGGTGAGCAGCGACTCGTCGATCTCGAGCAGCTCCCCCTCGACGACCTCGCCGTCGACGACGATCTGATCGCCTGCGCCCAGTTCGATGACGTCGTCGAGCACCACCTCGCTCGGCGCCAGCGCCGTCGTCGCGCCGTCGCGGCGGACCACGGGCTGTGACTGACTGACGATGGCGAGCTGGTCGAGGGTCCGCTTGGCCCGGGTCTCCTGGATGATGCCGATCGCGCTGTTCGCGATGATGAGCAGCCCGAACATGCCGTCGATGATCGACCCCGTCGACAGCACGATCACCAGGAGGACACCGAGGATCGCGTTGATCCGGGTGAACACGTTGGCCCGGACGATCTCCCGGACGGAACGACTGGCTCGCCCCGGAACGTCGTTGGTCTTGCCCTCCGCCCGACGTCGGGCCACCTGGTCGGCGGTCAGTCCTGTCCGCACGTCCACGTCGTCGGGCTTCAGCGTTCCGACCGGATGGATCTCGTCGTTGGCCATGCCCTCAGGTTAGGCCAGCCGGAGCCACCAGGGCCGTTGGGCACCCGGACGAAGAACGTCGATCCGCTGGCCCGGCATCGGCACGCGCACACAGGTTCCGACCGCGTCGGCGGCGAGGCACAGGCGGACGATCGGCTCGGCCCACGGATGGAACGCCAGGTTGAACGTCGCCCAGTGCACCGGAACGAGCACGCCCGCGGTCGCGTCCCCACCCTGGAGGTCGGTGTGCATGCGCACCGCCTCCTCCGGGTTCATGTGGATGTCCGGCCAGTGCTCGTCGTAGGCGCCGACCGGCAGCAGGGTCAGGTCGAAGGGCCCGTGACGCTCCCCGATCTCGGCGAACCGCGGGGTGTACCCGGTGTCGCCACCGAAGAAGACGGCATGCTGCGGCCCGCGCACCGCCCACGACGACCACAACGTCGTGTTGCGTCGCAGTCCGCGGCCCGAGAAGTGCCGGGCCTCGGTACAGGTGAGCACCAGCGACCCGATCGTGGTCTGCTCGTCCCAGTCGAGTTCGACGATCCGGTCCTCGGGGACCCGCCAATGCCGCAGGTGCGCACCGATTCCCGTCGGCACCACGAACGGAGCCGTCTGCGTGCGCAGGAGGGCGACGATCGTGGCGCGATCGAGGTGGTCGTAGTGGTCGTGCGAGATGAGGATCGCGTCGACCGGCGGCAGCGCGGTGACCTCGACGGGCGTCGGATGCAGCCGAGCGGGTCCGATCATCGGCGACGGCGAAACCCGGTGGCTCCACACGGGATCGGTGAGTACCCGATGTCCGTCGACCTCGACGATGGCGCTGGCATGTCCGTACCAGGTGACGGCGAGTTCCGCGGCTTCCGCCGGCGCCAGCGGTGTCGCCAGCGGAATGGGCTGACTGGGCCGACCGAGCTTGCGGCGCGTCAACACCGACGACAGCAGACTGGATTCGTCGGCGCGCACCACCTGAGCACTCGGTTCGGTGTTGTGAAACCTGTTGTCGCGGAAGCGTGCCGACCCCTCCGCGCGTGGCGCGATCGCAGCTGCGGAGGCACCGATCTGCCCGGGGATCCCCCACGCCGCACGCGCGAGTGTCGCGGCGGCAGCACCGGCTATGGCGGCGGCGATGACCGATCGCGCTCGCACGTCAGCGCCCCCGGAACGTCGGGGTGCGCTTCTCGTGCCGAGCACGCGACGCCTCGAGCATGTCCTCGCTCGACCACGCGGCGTGCAGGGCGTCGAGCTGGTCCTGCGGCACCTCGTCCTGCGTGCCGTCGTCGTTGAAGACCATCTTGAGGTGACGCAGCGACAGCGGCGCCAACGCGGCGATCCGCTTGGCCCACTCCTGCGCGGCGGCGAGGTCGCCGATCTTGTTGGCCAGTCCGAACGTGTAGGCGTCGGCCGCCGAGATCTGCTCGGCGCCGAGCAGGACCGTGCGGGCGGGTCCGCCGCCGACCAGCGAGGAGAGTCGCTTGACCGTCCAGGAGTCCACGGAGATCCCCAGCTTCACCGCGGGGATCGCGAAGAAGGCGTCCGGTGTGACGACCCGCAGGTCCGACGCGATGGCCAACTGCGTACCCGCGCCGACCGCGGGCCCGTTGATCGCGGCGATCACCGGGATGGGCGCCGAGTCGATGGTGTGCAGCATTTCGAGGAGGGTGTCCGTGAACCCGTCGGCGTAGACGTCACCCGACAGATCCGCGCCCGCGCAGAAGGCCCTGCCCTGCCCAGTCAGCACGATCACCCGGGCCCCGTCGGCGACCACCTCGTCGACGGCGTCACGCAGCAGGACGCACAGCTCGGTGTTGAGCGCGTTGCGTCGATCCTCGCGCTGCAACTCGATGGTCACCACATCGCCGTCTCGGCTGGTCCCGATCATGATTGTGACCGTACCGTTTCGACCTGAGAAGGTGCCACTGTGCAGCAAACTGTCGATGTCGTCGTGATCGGCGCGGGCCAGGCCGGGTTGTCCGCTGGTTACCACCTGCGCCGGGCCGGTGCCGACTTCGTCGTTCTCGACCACGCGCCCGGACCGGGTGGCGCGTGGCAGTTCCGGTGGCCGTCGCTGACGTTGACCACCGTCAACCGCGTCCACGACCTGCCCGGCATGGCGATGACCGACGTCCTGGACGGATCGCCGCCCGAGGAAGTACATGCGTCCGACGTCGTCCCGCTGTACTTCGGCGAATACGAGAAGCGCTTCGACCTGCCGGTACGTCGCCCGGTCCACGTCCGCGTCGTGTGCGACCACGGCGCCGGGACGGGCCCGCTGACCGTGGAGACCGACGACGGGACGGTGACGACCCGCGGCATCGTCAACGCGACCGGAACGTGGGAGCGGCCCTTCGTGCCGCGCTATCCGGGCGCCGAGACGTTCCGGGGCCGAACGCTGCACACCCGTGACTACCGCACCGCCGACGAGTTCACGGGTAGGCACGTCCTCGTGGTCGGCGGCGGTATCTCGGCCGTGCAGCTGCTCGACGAGATCTCCCGTGTCACGACCACCACCTGGGTGACGAGGAGGCCGCCGGAGTTCCGGGACACCCCGTTCACCCCAGAAGAGGGTCGCGCCGCTGTCGCGATCGTCGAGGACCGGGTTCGGCGCGGCCTCCCACCCGGATCGGTGGTGTCGGTGACGGGCCTGCCGCTGACCCCGGCGTTGCGCGCCGCCCGCGAGCGCGGCGCCCTGGACCGGCGGCCGATGTTCACCGAGATCACCCCGGACGGTGTCCGATGGGCGGACGGGACCGAGCAGCATGTCGACGTCATCCTGTGGTGCACCGGCTTTCGCAGTTCCCTCGACCACCTCGCACCGCTGCATCTGCGCGGACCGGGCGGCGGCATCACCATGACGGGACGGCTCGCGACCCAGGTCGCCGCCGACCCGCGGGTGCACCTGCTGGGGTACGGGCCGTCCGCGAGCACGATCGGCGCCAACCGCGGCGGCCGGGCCGCGGCGGGGGAACTGCTCGCGTACCTCGCCGGCCTGCCCGTTCCCTGAGCCGGTGAACGCGGCCACTCCGATCACGCCGGGTTGCGTCCGAAGATCTCCCGGTACTCCTTCGCGAACGCGCGCTTCCCGACAAGCCGCCACGCGATCCGCGCCGCCAGCGGCGCTTCGGACAGCACCCGGCGGCGCTGGTCCGGCGTCGCGCCGAGCAGCAGGAATCCGAGGAGGATCAGCTGACGGTTGGCAGGCACCGACCCGCGCCCGCGCTCACCGAGCTGCTCCCATTCGGCCACCGTCATGTTCGCCTCCGCCAACGGAAGGATGTGCGCCTCTTCCTCACGCAGGTGCTCGTCGAGCGCCGTGAACAGCGCGGACACCGTCGACGCCCAGGCCTCGCCGTCGCTGCGCGACGCCGACAGTTCGAAGGCGGCGGCCCGGGTTCCCGCGCGGTCGAGGAGCTCACCGATCCGCTCGTGCTGCTCCTCCATCCGCAGCACCAGTGCGTGATCGGTCGGGACACGGTCGAGCAGCAGCGGCCACATCAGCTCGTCCTCACCGGTGTGGTGATGGTGCAGGCCGGTGGCGATCTCGGTCTGGAACTCGACGAGCCGGCGGGCCCGCGCGGTGTCGCCCTCGGGGACGGCGCGGATCAACTCGGGCAGGCTGCCGAACGCGTGCCTGAAGATGTTGTGGGCGAGGATCATGTCCCCGGTGTCCGGGCGGTCTGTCGCGGTGAGGGTGCTCATGGTGTGCCTCCAGGGTCGGATACTGGCGGGTCTGGGTTCTGCTGACGGGATTCACGATCACCCGACGCACTTGTGACGCTCTTGCACCCGACTTGGACCGCACTCGGACCCGTCCGCACCTAAAGTTGTGCAGTGCACATACGGGTGTTGGGCTCGATGGATGCGGACGCCTCGAGCTACGGGGAAACCGAGGGCGGGTCACTCGACCTCGGTGGTCCCCGGCAACGCGGTGTCCTGGCGCTGCTGCTGATCGCGCGCG
The DNA here is from genome assembly GCF_005503035.1 of Rhodococcus sp. Q. Classification (NCBI taxonomy): domain Bacteria; kingdom Bacillati; phylum Actinomycetota; class Actinomycetes; order Mycobacteriales; family Nocardiaceae; genus Rhodococcus; species Rhodococcus sp. Q. The sequence goes on along the minus strand of NZ_SCOY01000014.1, from coordinate 73,409 downwards.
GCTCGGTGGTGTCCGTCGACAGGCTCATCGACGACCTGTGGCACGGCGAACCGCCGCCGCGCGCCCTCGGCGCACTGCAGGCGTACGTATCGAACCTGCGTCGCGCGCTCGAGCCGGGACGCGCACCCCGATCGGCGGCATCGGTGCTGGTCAGCAAGGCCCCCGGCTACTGCGTCGTCCTCGGCTCCGAGGACGTCGACGCATGGCGGTTCGAGGCGCTGCTACGCGCCGCCGATGGGCATGCGCCTGCGGAGAGGCGCCGACTGCTCGAGGAATCGCTCGGTCTGTGGCGCGGGACGGCGTACGCCGAGTTCGCCTCCCACGACTGGGCGGCACCGGAGGTGGCACGCCTCGACGAACTGCGGCTCGTCGCCCACGAACGACTGGCGTCGGCGATGCTCGACACCGGCGATCCGGCGGGCGCCGTCGCGGAGGCGGGCGCGCTGACGCGGGTGCATCCGTTGCGGGAGGAGAGCTGGCGGCTGCTCGCGCTGGGCCTGCATGCGAGCGGCAGGCAGGCGGACGCGCTGGCCGCGCTGCGCCGGGCCCGCGGCATCCTGGCGGACGAACTCGGCCTCGACCCCGGCGCCGCCCTGCAGCAGCTGGAATCGGATCTGCTGGCGCAGCGGCTGCCGCAGCCCCAGGTGAACGCGCAGCCGGTCCGGACTCCCGCTGCGCCGCCGGCGCCCGCACCGGCCCCGCGCCCCGCGGATCGAGTGTTCGTCGGCAGGCGCACCGAGCTCGGCACCCTGGTCGCGGTGGCAGCCGAGGTGTCGGACCGAGCCCGGGTCGCACTGGTGTCCGCCGAGGCGGGCGGCGGGAAAACCGAACTGCTGCTGCGCTTTCGCGCCGAACTCGACGGCACGCGCGTACTCGTCGGCCGATGCCCCGAAGCCGAGGGTGCGCCGCCCGCATGGGCGTGGGTGGAGATCCTGCGTGCGCTGGCGGCCGAGGTCGATCCCGGTCCGCTCGCGGCGGCGCTGGCTCCGCTGCTCGACGACGCGGCGATGGCGGCCTCGTTGACCACCGAGGCCGGCGGGTCGTCGTCGGCACACGGCCGCTTCCTCCTGCACCGCGCCGTCACCGACTACCTCGCACTCGCCCAGCGGGACCGGCCGTTGGCGCTGTTCCTCGACGACCTGCACCGCGCGGACGCGGAGACCCTGGCGCTGGTGACGCGGGTCGCGGAGTCGGTGCCGGTGCTGCTGGTGGCCGCCTACCGGCCGGACGAGACCGACGCGAACCTGGAATCGACGTTGGCGGCACTGGCGCCGCTGACACCCGAACGGATCCGGCTCGTCGGGCTGTCCACGGCGGACGCGGCGGCCCTGGTGCGGGAGGTGACGGGTGCGGACGCCGACGACGCGACGGTGCGCGCCCTGACCGAGCGGACCGGCGGCAACCCCTTCTACCTGCGCGAGAGTGCGCGTCTGCTCGGCAGTGAGGGTGAGCTCGTCGCGACCTCCGACGTCCCAGACGGTGTCCGTGACGTCCTGCGCAGGCGGTTCGCACGGCTCCCCGAAGTCGCGGTGTCGGTGCTGCGGCTGATCGCGGTGGTCGGCAGACAGGCCGACATCGAGGTCCTGTTACGGGCCGTGGAACTCGACGAGAACGAGACCCTCGATGCCGTCGAGGCGGGTGTCGTCGCCGGACTGCTCGACGAGCCGGACCCGTCGACCGTCCGGTTCACCCACGCGCTGGTCCGCGACGTCCTCCTCGGGGATCTGTCGCAGGTGCGCCGTGCGCGCTGGCACCTGCGGGTCGCCGAAGCCGTGGAGGAGGTCCATCCCCAGGACGCATCGGCGTTGGCGCACCACTTCGGGGCGGCGCTGTCGTCGGGCACGGCCCGCCGCGCCGCGGACCACGCGCTCGACGCGGCCCGGCAGGCGGAGGCCCGTTTCGCGCACGACGCGGCCGCCCTGCACTACGAGCAGGCGCTGGCCGCGATGGACCGACTGCCCCCGAAGGACCGACTGCCCGGCGGCGACGTCGACGAGCGGGTCGACACGCTGGCCCGACTCGGACGCAGCCACCTCGTGAACGGTGCGGCCGCGCCCGCCCGCGAGACCCGCGACCGGGCCCTGTCCGTGGCCGAGGCGGCGGGACGCGACGATCTGATCGTCCGGTCCCTGACGGCGTGGGACACGCCGACGCCCTGGATCAACCGGCCGTACGGGCTGATCGACACGAGGGTCGTCGCGGCGATCGAGCGGGCGTTGACGCTGCCGAACCTGACCGACGAGCAGCGGTGTCGGCTGCTGGTGATCCTCGTCGACGAGGTGTACGGGGAGGACGACGCACGCACCGAGTCGGCAAGTGCGGAGGCGGAGGAACTGGCACGGCAGCACGGCGATCCGAACCTGCTCGGTCTGGCGCTGAACTCGCGGATCGAGCTGCGGCACGGCGCACTTCCCGTCGAGGTCCGGGCCGCGATCGGGGCCGAGATGATCACCCTCGGCGCGGACGAGGACCGGGCGGCGTTCGCACTGATCGGCAACTATTCCGCACTCCAGATCGCTTGCGCACGAGGCGACTTCGACACCGGACGACGGCACCTCGAGCACAACGAAGCCCTCGCGAAGCGGTACCGCTGGAAGCAGGCGCAGGCGTCGAATTCGATGGTGCACGGAATGCTCGCGCACGCGTCCGGTGATCTCGAGGCCGCCGAGGAGATGTACCTGCAGGCCCATCGGGAGTTCCGGGGACACGGCGAGATCGACGCCGACGGCATCCTGCTCCTCGCGCTGTTCTCGCTGCGGGTGACGCAGGGGCGGACCGGCGAGTTCGAGGAGATGATCCTGGCGCTCGACACGGCTGCAACGGACGTGATCGTCGACCCACTCACCATCGCGCTCGCCGCCAACGGCAAGGCAGCCGAGGCGCCGCCCCTGCGGGTGGGTTTGCGGCCCGTCCGATCCGACTTCTTCCACGGGTTCCTCCTGACGCAGCGGGGCATCGCGGTCGCGGCCCTGGGGTCGAGGGAGGAGGCCGCGCACCTGCACCCGCAACTGGCGCAGTACTCCGGTCAGCTCGGCGGCGCCGACACCGGCTCGTTCACGATGGGACCCGTCGACACGGTGCTCGCGGACCTGGAGCTGCTGCTGGGGCGCCCGGAGGAGGCTGTCGTCCATCTGACGGCGGCGGAGGAACTGGCACGTCGGTGCGGGTGCCCGCAGTGGATCGACGCGGCACGAAGTCGACTCCAAGTCGTCCACTAGCGGCAGGCCTGACCGTGGTGCCATGAGCACCTTCCTGTATCGCGTCGGTTCGGCCGGCGCCGCGCATCCCTGGCGCATCCTGTCCCTCTGGGCGGCGATCCTCGCGACCGCCGCGACGCTGGCCGTCGTCGCGGGCGGCGAGACCCGCGACGACTACGACATCCCCGGGCTCGCGTCGACGCCGGGCACGCACCTGCTCGTCGACCGGTTCCCGGAGATGTCCGGAACGGACGCGCGGGTGGTCGTGCACTCCCCCGACGGCGCCGTGCCCGCAGCGGAACTGTCGTCGCTCGGCGAACGCCTCGCCGAGCTTCCCGGTGTGGGGTTCGTGGCGCCGCCGCGCCTGTCCGACGGCGGCGACACCGCGATCCTCGACGTCCGGTACTCGATCCCCGTCACCGACTTCACCGGATCCGAGGGCACCGACCCGCTCGAGGCCGCCGCGGCGGACACCCGCGCCGCAGGCCTCCAGGTGGAGTTCGGCGGCGAGGTCCACGAGAACAACTCCGCTCCGTCCGGTTCCGCGGAGCTGATCGGCATCGGAGTCGCGCTGCTGATCCTCGTGTTCGCGTTCGGCTCCGTGGTCGCGGCGGGCCTGCCGCTGCTGGTCGCGTTGACCGGCGTCGGGGTCGGCGGCGCGCTGATCACCGTGACTGCGGCCGTCACCGACGTCAGCACGATCGCGCCGACCATCGCGACCATGGTCGGGATCGGTGTCGGCATCGACTACGCGTTGCTGCTGGTGACGCGCTACGCCGACGGTCTGCGTGACGGGATGACGCCGCGGGAGGCCGCCGGCTACGCCAACGGGACCGCAGGCGTGTCCGTGGTGTTCGCGGGGTCGACGGTCCTGGTGTCGCTGTTCGGGCTGCGACTGGCCGGCCTGCCCGTGTACTCGTCGTTCGGGTACGCGACGTTCCTGACGGTCGGGGCGGTGATGCTGGCGGCGATCACCCTCGTGCCCGCACTGTGCGGACTGGCCGGACATCGCGTACTCGGACGCCAGAGGCGCGGCGTGCTGGGACGCCGGGGTCGTGCGCCCCGGCCGCGAGCAGCACGGGAGCCGCTGACCGCCCGTTGGGCGCGTCGGGTGGGCCGCCGCCCGTGGCCGTGGGCCGTCGGCGCGCTGCTCCTGCTCCTGCTGCTCGCGGCGCCGGTGCTGCAGATGCGGACGTGGCCGCAGGACGCAGGCAGCGCACCCACCTCGAACACCATCCGCGTCGCCCACGACCTGATGGCCGACGAATTCGGACCCGGGGCGAACGGTCCCCTCCTCGTCGCGGTCGACACGGGCGGCGGGGCCGACCCGGCGGCCGTCGCCGCGACGCTGAGCCAGGATCCCGGCATCGCCCGGGTGACGCCGCCGATCGTCAACGCGGACGGCACTGCCGCCGTCGTCACCGCCGAGCCGACGACGGCTCCGCAGGACGAGGCGACGACCGACACCGTGCACCGCCTGCGCGGCGCACTGCCGGACGGCGTCCACGTCACCGGCGTGACCGCTGCCTTCGTCGACATCTCCGCCCGACTCGCGGAGCGACTGTGGCTGGTCGTCGGAGTCGTCGTCGCCATGTCGGTGGCACTGCTGACCGTCGTGTTCCGGGCGCCCGTGGTCGCGGTCAAGGCGGCGGCGATGAACCTGCTGTCCGTCGCTGCGACCTACGGGGTGATGGTGGCCGTGTTCCAGTGGGGTTGGGGTGCAACCGCTCTCGGACTGCCCGGCCAGACCCCCGTGTCGAGTTGGGTGCCGATCCTCATGTTCACGATCCTGTTCGGCCTGTCCATGGACTACGAGGTGTTCCTGCTGTCCCGGGTCCGTGAAATGTGGCTCCGCAGCGGCGATCCGCACGGCTCGGTGGTGCAGGGTCTCGCCGCGACGGGACGCGTCATCACCAGCGCCGCCGCCGTCATGATCGCCGTGTTCACCGGCTTCGCGCTCGACGCGAACGTCACCGTGAAGATGCTGGGCGTCGGCCTCGCCGTCGCCGTCCTCATCGACGTCACGATCGTGCGGATGGTCCTCGTGCCCGCGACGATGGCGCTCCTCGGCCGGTTCAACTGGTGGGCGCCCGGCTGGTTGGAGCGGACGTTGCCGAACCTCGACGTCGAGGGCGGCGCCACCGAGAAACGCCTCGCAAGGGTGTGACCCGAACGCCGAAGCGCCGCCGACCCCTCGGTCGACGGCGCCTCCGGTGGTGCTCAGACGTCGAAGGTGTCCGGATCGGGGCCGAGCCGGTTGCCGACGTCGAGGCTCGCGATGGCGGCGAGATCGTCGGTGTCCAGTGCGAAGTCGAACACCTCGAAATTCTGCCGAATCCGGTGCGGCGTCACGGACTTCGGGATCACGACGTTGCCGAGCTGCAGGTGCCAGCGCAGCACGACCTGTGCCGTCGACCGCTGGTGCTTCTCTGCGATCCGGGCGAGGACCGGATCGTCGAGCAGGCCCCGGCCCTGACCGAGCGGCGACCACGCCTCGGTGACGATGCCGAGTTCCTGATGCAGGGCCCGCAATTCGGGCTGCGCGAAATCGGGGTGCACCTCGATCTGGTTGATCACCGGGGTGACGCCCGTGTCGTCGATGATGGTGCGCAACTGGGCGGGCTGGAAGTTGGAGACGCCGATCGACGTGACGCGGCCGTCGGCCTTCAACTCCGTCAGTGCCCGCCAGATCTCGCGGTAGTCGTCCCGCACGGCGCGCGGCCAGTGGATCAGGTACAGGTCGAGGTGGTCGAGGCCGAGCCGGTCGAGCGAGGCGTCGAACTCGAAGAAGACGGAGTCACGGGTCCACGGCTGGGTCTTGCCGTTCCACAGCTTGGTGGTGACGAACAGTTCGTCACGCGGCACGCCGGACGCGGCGATCGCCCGCCCGGTGCCCACCTCGTTGCCGTAGATCGCGGCGGTGTCGATGCTGCGGTATCCGATGCTCAGGGCACTGGTCACCGCGGTGAAGGTCTCGTCATCGGGAACCTGCCACACGCCGAACCCCACCTGGGGGATGGTGTTGCCGTCATTGAGCGGCACGTTCGGGACTGGGCTCACAGATGTCATGCAACGCTCCAACCACATCGAACCGGCGATTGTTCCCGCTGCGGGCGGTCACCGCGGCGACTGAGACAATCACCTCATGAGCGCCACCCTCCACGCCGACGACGTCTCCGCCGCTCGCGGCGAACGCACCCTGTTCACCGGTCTCGATCTCGTGGTCGCGCCCGGGGACGTGATCGGCCTGGTCGGAGCCAACGGCGCAGGCAAGTCCACCCTGCTGTCCATCCTCTCCGGCGACACCACCGCCGACGTCGAGGGCACCGTCTCCCTCAGCCCGCCGGACGCGACCGTCGGGCACCTCGTCCAGGAACCCGAACGGATCCCCGGCGAAACCGTCGAGGCGTACCTCGGTCGCCGCACCGGCGTCACCGCCGCCGAGACCGAGATGAACGCGTCCGCCGAAACGCTGACCGAGCCGGGCGGCGACGACCGGTACGCGCACGCGCTGGAACGCTGGCTCGCGCTCGGCGGCGCCGACCTGCACGAGCGGGCCGGACAGGTCCTCGACGACCTGGGCCTCACCGCGGGACTGGACGCCGAGATGACGGCACTGTCCGGTGGGCAGGCCGCGCGGGTCGGGCTGGCGGCGCTGCTGCTGTCCCGATACGACGTCCTGCTGCTCGACGAGCCGACCAACGACCTCGACCTCGACGGCCTCGAACGCCTGGAACGGTTCGTCGCCGAGACGCGCACGGGCGTCGTGGTGGTCAGCCACGACCGGGAGTTCCTGGCGCGCACCGTCACCGGGATCGTCGAACTCGACCTCGCACAACAGCAGATCGCCGTGTACGACGGCAGTTACGAGTCGTATCTGGCGGAACGAGCCGTCGCCCGCAGGCACGCCAGGGAACGGTACGAGGAGTACGCCGACACCCTCTCGGGCCTCGAGGCGCGGGCGCAGATGCAACGCAACTGGCTCGAGCACGGCGTCCGCAACAACCGCCGCAAGGCCAAGGGTGCCGACTCCGACAAGATGGGACGCAAGGCACGCGCCGAGTCCACGGAGAAGCAGGCCGCGAAAGCCCGTCAGACGCAACGCCGCATCGAACGCCTCGACGTCGTCGATGAGCCCCGCAAGGAGTGGGAACTGCGGATGGAGATCGCCGACGCACCCCGCAGCGGCGCCGTCGTCGCGACACTGTCCGGTGCCGTTGTTCAGCGTGAAACGTTCCGGCTCGGCCCGATCCACACCCAGATCGACTGGGGTGACCGCATTCTCGTCACCGGACCGAACGGCTCCGGCAAGTCGACGCTGCTGAGTGTGCTGCTCGGGCGCCTCAGCCCCGATGAGGGCACCGCGACACTGGGCTCCGGCGTCGCGGTCGGCGAGGTCGATCAGGCCCGCGGACTGTTCGAGGGCGATCAGCCGCTCGCCGAAGCGTTCGGCGCGCAGGTCCCCGAGTGGCCCGACGCCGACGTCCGCACCCTGCTCGCCAAGTTCGGTCTCAAGGGGCACCACGTTCTACGCCCGGCGAATTCGCTCTCGCCCGGTGAGCGCACCCGCGCCGCACTCGCCCTGCTCCAGGCCCGCGGCGTGAACCTGCTGGTGCTCGACGAGCCCACCAACCACCTCGACCTGCCCGCGATCGAACAGCTCGAGCAGGCGATGGAGTCGTACAACGGGACGCTGCTCCTCGTCACCCACGACCGGCGGATGCTGGACACGATGCGCAGCACCCGCCGGTGGCGGATGGACGGCGGGCACCTCACCGAGGAGTGAGGCGCCTACCCGAGGAGCGACTGACCCAGGTACTCGCCCTCGCGGCAGCCCGGCGGGACGGCGAACACCGCCGACCCGACAGGCGTCGACCACGTGTTGAACAGGTCCGCATCCGACAGGCGTTGCTGCACGGGGACGAACTGCGCGACCGGATCCGCCTGGTACGACACGAAGATCAGCCCCGAGTCCGACACCTCGTCCCCGGCGGGGGCGTCGTCGTAGTTGTACGACCGTCGATGGAAGCGCTGACTCGGGTCGAGAGACCGGGACAGCGCGATGTGCGAGTTCGGCGCGATCACCGTGAACCCGCCCGAGCCGATCGCACCGAAGTCCGGTTCGTCGTGTTCGGCGTTCCCCGTCAGCGGCGCCCCGTCGGACAGTCGTCGGCCCATGACGATCTCGCGTCCCGGGCGGTCCAACTCGTCCCAGGCGTCGAGGTCGAGCCGGATCCGGCGAACGACCACCGACGTCCCGCCCGCGAGCGGCCCGTCGGTGTTCCAGACGAGGCCGTCGAAGTCCGCGGTTCCGCCTTGCGGATTGACGGTCCCGTCTACCTGCCCCATGAGGTTGCGCATCGTGGTGCCCTCGGGCTCACTGCCGCGAGCCCGTCGGAACCCGCGTTGCGTCCACCGCACCGTCGCCGTCGTCCGCGACCCCTTGAGCAGGACACGCAGGGCGTGCGCCACGGTCACCGGGTCGTCGGATCCGACCTGCAGCAGCAGATCGCCATCGTTCCAGCGGGATTCGAGTCGGTCGACCGCGAACGGCGGCAGCGGAGCGAGCCAGGACGGCCGCCGGTCCTCGACACCGGCCACCGTGAACACGCGCGGCCCGAACCCGACGGTGACCGTGAGCCGGGCCGGGGTCGGTGCGAGCTCGGGTTCGGTGTCGGCGAGCGCGGGTCGCCCCTCGGTCAACCGTGCGGCGTCGTCGGTCCACACCCGCAGCAGCCGGATGATCGCGTCACGGTCCGTGTCGGGCCGCAGATCGAGCGCGACGAACGTGGTGTGCGCGGGCGGAGTCGTCGCGACACCTGCCTGATGCTCTCCGTGGAACGGCACCGTTTCCGGCGTCGCCGCGGACGCGGTCCGGTCGACGGCGGACGCCGCGCCCCACCCGAGCGCGGCACCCCCGACGGCCAGTGCACCGCCACCGAGCAGTCGGCGGCGACTCAGATCAGCCACCGGTGTGGCCGTTCATGTCGCCGCTGTGCTCGGCCATGTCGCCACCGTGCTCGGCCATGTTGCCACCGTGCTCGGTCGCTTCACCGCTGCTCTCGGAGTAGTTCTCCTGGGCGCCGGAGAAGTCCCGCACCTGCGCGTGGACGTCGGTGGTACTGCCGTCGGAGAACGTCAGCGTCATCGACAGCTGATCGCCCGCCTTCAGCGGCGAGCTGAGGTCGAACAGCATCACGTGCTCGCCGCCCGGCTGCAGGACGCTGTCTCCGCCTGCGGGGATCTCGACGCCGCCCTCCTTCTCGCGCATCGACATCGAACCCGATCCGTCGGACGCCATCTCGTGCAGTTCGGCCCGCGGCGAGACGTCGGTGGTGACCGCGGTGAGAGTCACCGGCGATCCCGCACTGTTGGAGAGGGTGCCGAACACGGCGGTCATGCTGCCGGCCTCGGCGGCCTTGCCCCAGGCGTCGGTGAGGGTCACGGAGTCGGCGGCGGGCGCGGCGCCCGAGTCGTCCGCGGAGCAGCCGACGAGTGCGGCCCCCAGGCAGAGCGCGGTACCGCCGGCGAGCAGTGCGTTGCGAAAGCGGTGTGTCGTCATCATGATTCGGTTGTCCTTCAAGGCTGGGTTGGCGCACGAGGGTGCGCGGGATCGACGCACCGCAGTGTCGGGGCGCCGGAGTCGGTCGGAGTTCAGCCGAGGACGGGTGGACCGCGCCGGGGCGCGCAGGTGCGGCAGAGAACGGTCGCGAGGGATCGGACGGCGACGGGAGCGGGCGCGACCGCGACACCGCCCACGGCTCGGACCGGGGTGAGCAGGACCGCGACAACCGACCGCACGGCAGCCGCGGCGGCCGGTCCGACGCGTTCGGCCGCGACGATGAGCAGTCCGCAGAGTGTGATCGCGATGCCGTGGGCGGCGAGCATGGCCGGCGCCACGGTGAGGTGGTGGCCCGCTCCGACCGTGAGGGCGAGGTGCGCGGTGACCTGCCCCACAGCGAGAAGCACCGGCACCGCGGCGACTCGGCGCTGGAACACGGGTACGGCGGTCACGACGGACGCGAGGACGACGGCAACACCGACCAGCAGAAGGATGCTGGATTCGGTGGGGACTCCACCACCAGCAGCGCCGTGCGCGGCGACCGCAAGCGCCGCGGTGGTCGCGCCGACCGCACCACCGCGCACCCGAGCCGAGTCCGTGACGTGCACACACCGACGCTACTACACGACGTCGTACCGCTTCGACGCCGTCTCGGCAATTCGAACAACTTGACGGATTGTTGGGTTTTCACAACACTCGGGTGGCATGAGTCCGGTTCGACGCGGGGAATCCCGCCCCATCCACAACCGCATCGCGGTCCTGCGGGCGGAGCGTTCCCTGAGCCGAGCACGACTCGCGGAACTGATCGAGGTGAACCCACAGACGGTCGGCGCACTCGAACGCGGCGACCACTACCCCAGCCTGGACCTCGCACTGCGCATCTGCGAGGTCTTCGGACTCCCCGTCGAGGCGGTGTTCTCGCGCACCGAGTTCACACCCCTCTCGACCGAGTACTACCGACAGGGCCGACCGGAGGGAGACGATCGACATGCCTGAGCAGACCCTCTTCGAGCGCTACCAGCGGCACCGCGCGCGGCGCTTTCTCGTCAGATCCGAGAAGACCGAGACGATGCTGCCGCGGTGGCGCACCCGATCCCGGCGCCGAATCCTCGTCGTCGCGCTCGGTGTCACCTTCGTCCTGATGCTCACCATCGGCGTTCTCTGCCACTTCTTCGAGCGCGCTCCGCTGCTGTGGTTGCCCGCCTGTCTGGTGTTCTTCCCGATCTGGATCTCGCTGTCGATCGTGTCGGGGCGACTCGGCGATGCGCCCGCCGACGCCCTTGACGAGTGGGAGATACAGCAGCGCAACGCCGCACGGTCCATCGGCCTGAGCATCACCCAGTGGCTGGTGATGATCCCGGTCACCTACCTGGTCGTCGGCAGCAGTGTCACCGACGGCAGCCACACCACCATGGCGTACGCGGGTGGACTGCTCACCCTCACCACCCTGCTGATCGGCGGCTGCTCCCCCACCATGATCCTCGCGTGGAGCCGCCCCGACCCGTATCCCGACCAATCACACCCGACGACCGACAACGATCGCCTGGAGGCACCGTGAGTTCGAACACCCTTGCCATCGAACACATCTCGAAACGCTACGGGGACGTGGTCGCGCTCGACGACCTCAGCTTCGACGTCCGACCCGGTGAGATCTTCGGGTTCGTCGGATCGAACGGCGCAGGCAAGACCACCACGATGCGCATCGCACTCGGCGTCCTGGCCGCCGACTCCGGGCAGGTGCTGCTCGGAGGACGACCCGTCGATCTGGACGTCCGCCGCACCATTGGATACATGCCCGAGGAGCGGGGGCTGTATCCGAAGATGAAAGTGGGAGAACAGCTCTCCTACCTCGCCGAGCTGCACGGCCTGTCCCGCCGGGACGCGAGGGCCGCCGTCACCCATTGGACCGAGCGCCTCGGCATCTCCGAACGCGTCGGCGACACCGTCGACTCGCTCAGCCTCGGCAACCAGCAACGCGTCCAACTCGCAGCCGCGCTGGTGCACGACCCGGCTGTGTTGGTGCTCGACGAGCCGTTCTCGGGCCTCGACCCCGTCGCCGTCGACGTCATGAGCGCGGTGCTCGCCGAGAAGGCGGACACCGGCGTCCCGGTGATCTTCTCGAGTCACCAGCTCGACCTCGTCCAGCGACTGTGCCACCGCGTCGGCATCATCGCAGGCGGACGTATGAAGGCGATCGGCACCGTCGACGAACTCCGCGGAGTCGGGACACCGCGACTGGTGGTGCACGCTCCCGACGCGCCCGTCGGCTGGGCCGACCACCTGCACGGCGTGCGCACCGTCGAGCACGCCGACGGACACACGGTGCTCGAACTCGACGATCCGGCATCCGACCAGGACGTGCTGACGGCGGCTCTGAAAACCGGCCCGGTACACGAATTCTCGCTACGCCGACCGTCCCTGACCGAACTGTTCCGAGAGGTCGTCACCGCATGAGCACCACACTGGACCGCAGGCCGGACGCCGGCCGCCCCTCGGTGGGAACCCTCCGCGCAGTCGCGCTGGTGGCACGCCGCGAATTCCGCACCCAGGTACGGAAGAAGAGCTTTCTCGTCAGCAACCTCATCATCCTGATCGCCATCATCGGCGGCATCATCGGCTACTCCGTCTTCTCCGGCGGTGACGACGTCACCCGATCGGCCATCGGCCTGGTCGGTGACCAATCCCTGACCAGCACACTCGAATCCACCGGAAAGCAGGTCGGCACCGAGGTCGAGGTGACCGACCTCGACGAGGCGACCGCGCGGGCACAGGTCGAGTCCGGCGACCTCGACGTCGCCCTGATCCCCGCCGACGACGGGTCCGCCGTCGCCGTCACCGAATCCGAACTCGACGCGGGCCTGCGCACCGTCCTCGACGTCGCCGTCGCCGCGCAGGCCCAGCAGCGTGCGCTCGAAGCCGAAGGCGTCGACGTCGCGCAGCTGGGTGCCACGACGTCCGCGGCCGTCGTCACCGTCGACGCGATCGACCCACCCGATCCCGAGCAGGGGCAGCGCGTCGCCCTGTCCGTGACCGCGGTGATCCTGCTGTACATGCAGATCCTCGGCTTCGGCATGTACGTCGCGATGGGCGTCGTCGAGGAGAAGTCCAGCCGGGTCGTCGAACTGCTGCTCTCCACCGTCCGCCCGCTGCAACTGCTGTGGGGCAAGATCCTCGGCATCGGCGCCGTCGGACTGCTGCAGCTCGCCGCCTACGGTGTCGCGGGCGTGGGAACGGCCCTCGCCACCGGCGTTCTCACCGTCACCGGGACGGCGCTGGCGGTACTCGCGGGCACCCTCGGCTGGTTCGTTCTCGGGTTCGTCTTCTTCGCCGCCCTCTACGCCGCCGCCGGGTCGATGGTGTCGCGGCAGGAAGACGTCAACTCCACCGCCATGCCACTCATGCTGCTCATCATGGCGATGTTCTTCACCGCGTTCTCCGCTGTCGGTAACCCCGACGGCACCATCAGCACCGTGATGAGCTGGATCCCGCCGTTCTCCGCCATCCTGATGCCGCTGCGGATCGCCGCGGGGGTGGCGAGCCCGGGCCAGATCGTCGGCACGGTCGTGCTGATGCTCGCCGCGACCGCTGCCGCCTCGCTCGCGGCGGCGAAGATCTACCAGCGGTCGATCCTGCGCGTCGGCAAGACGGTCTCATGGAAGGAGGCGCTCGGCAGATAGGGTCGGCACATGCCCGCGCGACTGTCCGCCAGCGACGTCCTCGACCTGGTCCTCGACGCCGACAGCTACCGGTCCTGGGACACCGCGCCCGTCGAGGTACCCGCAGACCCGGAGTATCGCGCCGACCTCGACGCCGCCCGTGCCAAGACGGGCCTCGACGAGTCCGTCGTGACCGGCGAGGGAACCGTTCGAGGCCGACGCGTCGCGGTGATCGCCTGCGAATTCGGCTTCCTCGCCGGATCGATCGGGGTCGCCGCCGCCGAGCGGATCGTCACAGCCGTCGAACGCGCCACCGCGGAAGGGTTGCCGCTGTTGGCGTCCCCGACCTCGGGCGGCACCCGCATGCAGGAGGGCACCCTCGCATTCGTGCAGATGGTCAAGATCGCCGCGGCCGTGTCCGTGCACAAGGCGAACGGGCTGCCCTATCTCGTGTACCTGCGGCATCCCACCACCGGCGGGGTGTTCGCGTCCTGGGGGTCGCTCGGACACGTCACGGTCGCGGAACCGGGCGCGCTCGTCGGTTTCCTCGGTCCCCGCGTGTACCAGGCGCTGTACGGCGAGAAGTTCCCCGACGGCGTGCAGACCGCCGAGAACCTCTACGCCAACGGCGTCATCGACGGCGTGGCGGCACCGGAGTCGTTGCGGCATCTGGTTCCCCGCACGCTGCGCGTGATGACGGGAGAAGCGGACGAGTACGTCGACGCCCACCCGGAACCGGTCGACATACCGGACATCCCGGCGTGGCAGTCGGTGATGCTGTCCCGGCGCACCGACCGACCCGGAATCCGGCAACTGCTCCGCCACGCCGCGACCGAACAGGTTCCGCTGTCGGGCACCGGGCAGGGCGAGGCCGACAAGACAGTGCTCGTGTCTCTCGCACGGTTCCGTGGGCAGCCGTGTGTGCTGTTCGGCCAGGACCGCAGCGGTCAGTCCCCCGAGACCACGATGGGCCCGGGCGCGCTGCGCGAGGCGCGGCGTGCGATGAAACTCGCGGAGGAACTGGGCATTCCACTGGTGTCGGTGATCGACACCCTGGGCGCCTCACTGTCGAAGGAAGCCGAGGAACGCGGCCTCGCACCCGAGATCGCCCGCTGCCTCGCCGATCTCGTCACCCTGAACACCCCCACCGTCTCGGTGCTGCTCGGTCAGGGCACCGGTGGCGGCGCGCTCGCGCTGCTACCCGCCGATCGGGTGCTCGCAGCCCAGAACGGTTGGCTCGCACCACTCCCCCCGGAAGGCGCCAGTGCGATCGTGCACCGTGACACCTCCCAGGCACCGAGGATGGCCGAAGCGCAGGGCATCCGGTCCCTCGACCTCCTCCGGGACGGCGTGATCGACGCGATCATCCCCGAACGACCGGACGCCGCCGACGAACCGATCGAGTTCTCCAAACGGGTCGGTGCGGCCATCGCCCGCGAACTCGCTGATCTCAGGGCCCTGGTACCCGACCGCCGATACGAGGCCCGCACCACCCGGTACCGGAAGCTGGGACTGCCACGATGACCACGACAGCGGCCGTCCGCGAACACGATTCGAGCGCACTCGCCCGAGTCGACCTGTTCCTGGTGGCCGCTGCCGCGACCGTCCTGATCACCCGCGCCTACCTCGCCGCGACCGGCTACCCGCAGATCGGCAGCGGCCCACTGCACATCGCGCACGTCCTGTGGGGCGGACTGTTGATGGCGTCGGCGCTCGTGGCCGTCGAGATCGCCACCGACAGCCGGGTACGCGTGCTCGCCGCCGTGGCAGGCGGCATCGGATTCGGCCTGTTCGTCGACGAGATCGGCAAGTTCGTCACCTCCGACGTCAACTACTTCTTCCAACCCGCGATCGCACTGATCTACACGGTGTTCGTCCTGTTCTATCTCGTTGCTCGCGAGGCGATCGCCCGTGTCGGACTACCCGACCACCGTCGCATCGCGATCGCGGCCACCGCGGTCACGGACCTGGCGCTCGGCCATCTCGACGACGTCCGGCGCCGGGCCGCACTCGGTGTACTGGGCGGTGTCCGCGACCCGGGGCTCACCGGCACGGCCGCTGCCCTCCGTGCGGCACTCGACGCCGAGGACCTCCCACAGCTCGGCGTCGGCTCGCGAATCGTCCGGGCACGCAACACCGTGACCCGACGCGCCGAGACCGTTCTCGGCCACCGCGTCGTGCGCCGGATCGTGCTGGCGCTGTTCGTGATCCAGGCCGTCCTGACGGTCGTCTCGGTGATCGTGGCTCTGCTCGGAGTCAACGACAGCGAGATCGACGACATGTCGGACCTGGTCGTGACGGTGTCGAGCATGGTGTCCGGGGCCCTCGCCGCGGCCGGGCTGTGGTTCCTGGTCCGCGGCCCCTACCTGCGCGCGCTGCGTCTGCTGCGCGCATCGGTCGTCGTCACCCTCCTCGTGACGCAAGTGTTCCTGTTCGCGCAGGAACAGTGGGGCGCCCTGACCGGTTTCGTCGTGGCGGTCGTGATGTTCGAGTGTGTGCGCGTCGCCATCCGGATCGAGGAGGACGCAGCGTCGCAGGACCGTGAGCAGCAGGGCCTCTGAGGATCACCCGCCGCGGCTGTCACGCCGATCGGGAGAAGGGCCTAGCTTCCGCCCGCGGCGACGGCAGGCACGACGACGACCGCGATGATCGCCGCATTCACCGACTCCACCGCATGACGCACCGCGACCCCGGCCCAGTCGCCGCCCGCGATCTCCTTGGCGCGCCGGCGAACAGCCTTCTTCTTCTCGTCCGGGAACACCTTCGGTGCGGCATCGACCGCCGACAGCAGCGAGATCAGTGCCGCGGTCCGCGGATCAGGGTCGCCGCCGTCGACGAGCGCGGCCCGCAGCTTCGCCCGAACCACCCGCTCGTGGGCGTCGTCGACGGACGGCCACGTCTTCGTCGGGAAGATGCCGAGCACCTTGCCCTTCGCCTCGTGCACCCAACCCCGCTCGACGATCCTGCCGAGCACCGCCTCCCGCAGGTTCTTCCCGAGCTTCTCGATCGCCGCCTCCGGCTTCATCGGCTTCGACCCCCGCAGCTGCGCCACCGCGTGCGCCAGGATCGGATCCAGCGGCGCCGTCCGGTTCCGCAACACCAGGCGGCCCTTCTTCACCTCGCCGGTCCCGTCGGACGGCTCGACGACACCGTCGAGTGTCAGGTCCAGCAGCACCGCACCGGCCAGCACCCGAGGCAACGTGTATCCCTCGACCAGGGGCTTCCCGGTCTCGTCGTCCAGCAGGAGCAGCAGCAGATCCTCGGCGAGAAGCGTCATGCCACCACCCTAGAGGGCAGGCCCCTCACCCCTCACGCACCAGCGACCCCATGCCGACGACGTCTCGTCAGGGCCGCCCGTCACCCGTTCACCGACGAACGGATGCCGTCCGGCGCAGCCCACGCCTGGACGGGGCATGTGGTGACGCCCATCACCTAGGGTGTTTGTCGTGCACGTCACAACGTGCAGGAATGCTGCGCGCCGGAACGAGAGGACTCAGTCGATGACGTCAGCCGAGCATGCCGAGGGCACCTACGCGAACGCCTTTCGGGAGAGCATCGAGCAGCCGGACCGGTTCTGGCTGCAGGCTGCCGACGCCGTCGACTGGATCACCGCGCCGACGAAAGCCCTCGACGACTCCGCAGCTCCGATGTACCGCTGGTTCCCGGATGCGCGGGTCAACACCTGCTTCAACGCCCTCGACCGGCACGTCGCGGCGGGGCGAGGCGACCAGGCCGCACTGATCTACGACTCCGCGATGCTCGGCACCACCCGCACGTACACGTACTCGGATCTGCTCGGGGAGGTCTCGCGCTTCGCGGGCGTGCTCGCCGCGCAGGGCGTCACCGCGGGTGACCGGGTCATCGTCTACATGCCGATGATCCCCGAGGCCGCTGTCGCGATGCTCGCGTGCGCCCGCATCGGTGCCGTGCACTCCGTCGTGTTCGGCGGGTTCGCGGCCGCCGAGCTCGCCGCCCGCATCGACGACGCGCAGCCCACTGCCCTGATCACGGCGTCCGGTGGTCTCGAACCGGGCCGCACCATCGAATACCTGCCGATCGTCGAGCGTGCCCTCGGCCTCACCGACAACGCCCCCGGCACGATCATCGTCAAGAATCGCGAGCAGATCCCCGGCAGCGCCGCCGACCACGACGGCTGGCTCGACTGGGACGCCGCGACCGCGGACGCCGAGCCCTCCGACTGCGTACCCGTCGCGGCCACGGACCCGCTGTACATCCTCTACACCTCCGGGACCACCGGGAAGCCGAAGGGCGTGGTCCGTGACAACGGCGGGCACGCGGTCGCGCTGGCCTGGTCCATGCGCAACATCTACGACATCGGCCCCGGCCAGGTGATGTGGACGGCGTCCGACGTCGGCTGGGTCGTCGGCCACTCCTACATCGTGTACGGCCCACTGCTCGTCGGGGCGACGACCGTCCTCTACGAAGGGAAGCCCGTCGGTACCCCCGATGCGGGCGCCTTCTGGCGCATCGTCGAACAACACAAGGTGCGGGCACTGTTCACCGCGCCCACCGCAATCCGTGCCATCCGGAAGGTCGACCCGGAAGCAGCCGAACTCGCGAAGTACGACACCTCGACGTTGACGACGCTGTTCGCGGCCGGTGAGCGCCTTGACCCCGACACCTACGAGTGGGCGACCGCGAAGCTCGGCATTCCCGTGATCGACCACTGGTGGCAGACCGAAACCGGGTGGGCCATCTGCGCCAACCTGCGCGGCCTCGAGCCGATGCCGATCAAGGCCGGCTCACCGACGGTGGCGGTGCCCGGCTACCGCGTGCAGATCGTCGACGGTGCGGGCACCGAAGTCGCGGCGGGCACCGAAGGCAACATCGTCATCAAGTTGCCGCTGCCGCCCGGCACCCTCGCCGGCCTGTGGCGCGACGAGGACCGGTACGTGAAGTCGTACCTGTCGACCTTCCCCGGCTACTACCTCACCGGCGACTCCGGGTACATCGACGCCGACGGGTACGTGTTCGTGCTCGGCCGCAGCGACGACGTCATCAACGTGGCAGGTCACCGGCTGTCCACGGGCTCGATGGAAGCCGTCGTCGCGCAGCATGCGGCGATCGCGGAATGCGCCGTCGTCGGCATCAAGGACGATCTCAAGGGACAGCGGCCCAGCGGTTACGTGGTGCTCAAGGCGGGTGCCGACATCGACCACGAGGTGCTGCGCACCGAACTGGTCGCGATGGTCCGGGACCAGATCGGTGCCGTCGCCACGTTCCGCGACGTCACCGTCGTACAGGCGCTGCCGAAGACGCGATCCGGCAAGATCCTCCGCAAGACGATGCGGCAGATCGCCGACCACGAGGACTACACGGTGCCGTCGACGATCGAAGACCCCGCGGTCCTCGACGCGCTCGCGAAACTCCTCGGCCCCGAAGCCGGGTGACAGCGTGCAGGCACAATAGCCAGGTGACCGACACCGCTTCCGCCACTCTCCTCGTCGTCGACGACGACGAGGACGTGCTCTCGTCCCTGCGCAGGGGGCTGCGCCTGTCCGGGTTCACCATCCTCACCGCGGCCAACGGTGCCCAGGCCCTGACCATGGTCGCCGAGCGTTCCCCCGACGCGGTCGTACTGGACATGAACATGCCGGTCCTCGACGGCGCGAGCGTGGTGACCGCACTGCGCGCGATGGGCAACGACATCCCGATCTGCGTTCTCAGCGCCCGCTCGTCGGTGGACGACCGGGTGGCAGGTCTCGAGGCCGGCGCCGACGACTACCTGGTGAAGCCGTTCGTGCTCGCCGAGCTCGTCGCCCGGATCAACGCCATGCTGCGCAGGCGCGCGGCCCCCGCGCCGCCGCAGCCTCCGGGCAGCGTCACCGTCGGACTCCTCACTCTCGATCTCCCGGGCCGCCGGGCCACCCTCGACGGCAACGAGATCGATCTCACCAAAAGGGAATTCGAACTTCTCGCGATCCTGGTGCGCAACAGCGGTGTGGTGCTGAGTCGGGAGCGACTGCTGGAACTGGTGTGGGGTTACGACTTCGTCGCGGACACCAATGTCGTGGACGTCTTCGTCGGCTACCTGCGCCGCAAACTCGAAGCGCACGGCCATGCCCGCATCCTGCACACGGTTCGGGGAGTCGGTTTCGTGCTCCGCGAACCGGCGTGAGGCTCGCATCGTGAGTCGGCGGCGTTCGTACTCGCTGCGTGCGCGTGTCGCGGCGGCCGCAGCCCTCGGCGCCGCCGTCATCGTCGTCCTGCTCGGCATCTTCGTCTCGCTCGCGATCTCCCGGAACAACATGGCGCAGTTGGACCGCCGACTCGACACCGCGTCGAGTGTCCTGGTGGCGAACATCGCGACCGCGGCATCGTTCCTGCCGACCTTCGGCGACGGCGGCGCGTTCGCGATCACCATCCGTTCCACCGGAACCGGTGACGTCATCGCCAGCACCCCGACGAAACTGCCCGTCACCGAGGCAGGCGCCAGCACTGTCGACGTCGACGGCGTCGACTACCGGGTCTCCACGTCCCCGATACCGAACTCGCCGATGCTGATGTCGCTGGCGGTACCCGCGTCGGAGGCCCGGGACATCACGACCGACCAGCGCAAGTGGGTGCTGATCGCCGGCGCGTTCGCCGTCGCCGCGGCCACCGTCCTCGGCTGGTTCTTCGGTGGCCGCGCCGTGCGGCCGATCGTGCGGCTCACCCACCAGATCGCCCGTGACGCACCGCAACCCGCCAAAGTGTCGGGTGTGCGGGAGGCGGAGGAACTGGCGTTGGCCATCGAGAAGATGCTCGGCCGGATCGCTCAGGCACAGGGTCGAACAGAGCAGGCCTTGGAAACGGCACGCGACTTCGCGGCGGCGTCCGCACATGAACTACGGACCCCGCTGACCGCGATGCGTACCGACATCGAGGTGCTGTCCACACTCGAACTCGACGCGACGCAGCGGGCCGAGATCCTCGCCGACCTGGCGCGAACCCAGGGCCGCGTCGAGTCCACGCTGTCCGCGCTCGAACGGCTCGCGTCCGGCGAACTGTCCAGCGACAGCGACCACGTCGCGACGGATCTGGCCGAATTGTGCGACGCGGCAGCGCACGACGCGCAGCGTCAGCACCCGAATCTGCGGGTGCGGGTCGAAGCCGAACCGTCGCTGGTGATCCTCGGTCTGCCCGCGGGCATGCGCCTGGCGGTGGACAACGCGACGTCGAACGCGGTGCGGCACGGCGGTGCAACGGAAATCGTGCTCGCCGTGCAGCGGCGGACGGACGGCACCGTCCGGCTCACGGTGGACGACAACGGGTGCGGCATCCCGGAAGCCGAACGTGAGGTGGTCTTCGAGCGGTTCCGGCGGGGATCCCACGCCGCAGCGGGTGGCTCGGGTCTCGGTCTGTCCCTCGTCGAGCAGCAGGCCCAATTGCACGGCGGCCGTGCCTGGTTCGAGGACAGCAACCTCGGCGGCACCCGACTGGTGTTCGAGTTCCCGGCTCGCGCCTGACGCAGCACCCGCCCGACAGCTCCCCGGACGAAAAAGGGCCCGCATCGTATGCGATGCGGGCCCTCGTTCGGGAAATCTCTAGTTGGTGCCGAGCAGGTCGATGATGAAGACCAGCGTCTTGCCACCGAGCGGATGCCCGGAACCTGCGGCGCCGTACGCCAGCTCCGGCGGCACCGTCAGCTTGCGGCGTCCGCCGACCTTCATGCCGGGGATGCCCTCCTGCCAACCGGGAATGAGTCGGGGAAGCGGGAACTTCACCGAGTCGCCCCGCTGGAACGAGGAGTCGAACACGGCGTTCGTGTCGAACTCGACACCGTGGTAGTGCACGTCCACGACGCCACCGGGCTGCGCCTCCGCGCCGTCACCGACGGTGATGTCCTCGATCACGAGCTCCGTCGGCGCGGGACCCGTGGCCGGCTCCACCTCGGGGACCGGCGGAGGAACCACGACATCGAGCAGGTCGATGACGAAGATCAGCGTCTTCCCGGACAGCTGGTGGCCCGAGCCCGCGGGACCGTAGGCCAGCTCCGGCGGGATGACCAGCTTGCGGCGTCCGCCGACCTTCATGCCGGGGATGCCCTCCTGCCAGCCGGCGATCAGACCGGCGAGCGGGAAGGTGATGGATTCGCCACGCAGGAACGAGGAGTCGAACACCTCGCCGCTCTCGAGCTCGACGCCGTGGTAGTTCACCTCGACCTTCGAACCGGGGGTCGCCTCGGCACCGTGACCGACGGTGATGTCCTCGGCCACCAGTTCGGTGGGGGCCGGACCGTCCCAGGGCTCGATCTCGGGGGCGTTGCTCATGAGTGACTACCTGCTTCCCAGGTCGACGAAGTTGCGCTCGGTGTAGCCGGTGTAGATCTGACGCGGACGGCCGATCTTGGTGGCCGGATCCTCGTGCATCTCACGCCAGTGCGCGATCCAGCCGGGCAGCCGGCCCATCGCGAACAGCACGGTGAACATGCGCGTCGGGAATCCCATCGCGCGGTAGATCAGACCCGTGTAGAAGTCGACGTTCGGGTACAGCTTGCGCTCGATGAAGTACTCGTCGGTCAGCGCGGCCTCTTCCAGCGCCTTCGCGATGTCGAGCAGCTCGTCGTCGCCGCCGAGCTTCGAGAGGATCGTGTCCGCCGCCTTCTTGACCAGCGCGGCGCGCGGATCGTAGTTGCGGTAGACGCGGTGCCCGAAGCCCATGAGCTTCACGCCGTCTTCCTTGTTCTTGACCTTGCGGACGAACTCCTTGACGTCGCCGCCGCTCGCCTTGATCTCGTCGAGCATCTCGAGCACGGCCTGGTTGGCGCCGCCGTGCAGCGGACCCCACAGGGCGTTGATGCCCGCGGACACCGACGTGAACAGGTTGGCGTCCGACGAACCGACCATCCGGACCGTCGACGTCGAGCAGTTCTGCTCGTGGTCGGCGTGCAGGATCAGCAGCATGTCGAGGGCCTTGGCGATCTCGGGATCGACCTCGTACGGCTCGGCCGGGAAGCCGAACGTCATACGCAGGAAGTTCTCCACGAGAGACAGGGAGTTGTCCGGGTACAGGAACGGCTGCCCGACGGACTTCTTGTACGCGTAGGCCGCGATCGTCGGCATCTTCGCGAGCAGACGGGTGGTGGACAGCTCCACCTGCTCCGGGTCGTCCGGGTCGAGCGAGTCCTGGTAGTACGCCGACAGGGCGTTCACCGCGGAGGACAGCACCGGCATCGGGTGCGCGTTGCGCGGGAAGCCGTCGAAGAACCGCTTGAGGTCCTCGTGCAGCAGCGTGTGCCGCTGAATGCGGGTGGTGAACGCCGCCAGCTCGTCGGTGGTCGGGAGCTCACCGTAGATCAGCAGGTAGCTGACCTCGATGAACGTGGAGTTCTCCGCCAGCTGCTCGATCGGGTATCCGCGGTAACGCAGGATGCCCTTGTCGCCGTCGATGTAGGTGATCGCCGACTTGGTGGAGGCGGTGTTGACGAATCCGGGATCGAGGGTGGTGTACCCCGTCGCGGAAAGGAGCTTACCCAGCTCGATACCGTCGTTGCCTTCGGTTGCTTTGGCAATCGACATCGAGTGTGCGCCACCCGGGTAGCTGAGTGTGGGCGTGGTGTCATCGACAGCGGGCACGGAGGATCCCTCTCAAACTCGAGGCTTTGCGAGTTGCAAAAGTCAGTCGATAAGAGAACCTAGTCGCAGTCGCCCACAGCCGCCCAGGGCGGGTCGTCGTTTTCGCCGGTTCGTACCGTAACGAAATCCGCTGACCTGGCGATCACATCGCTTCCTCGGTCGAGGGTCACACGGCTGTGATACCCCAGCGGCCCGACCAGTCCGCTCCCGGAGCTAGCACGATCTCGTCGATTCCGGAGTTGAATGCGTCCGGCGGACAGGTCATCGGTTCCACGGCGAGCGCCCGTCCCCGCCCCGGGTAGCCCTGCCCCTGCGCCGGGTCCGCGGTGAACACCTGCACCCACCCGAAGGTTCGGTCCGTCCACAACACGGTCCCGGTCCCGTCCGGCGCTCGCAGCTCGTGCCGCGCGCGCCCGTCGTGGTCGGGGACGATCGAGCTGAACGGGGTGTCGAGCTGCACACCGTCCAGACTGCGCGGCGAGGTGAAGTCGAACTCGGTGCCCTCGACGGCCTTCGACGGGCCCTGCGGCAGCATCCGCTCGGGGTCGAGCGGAAGCCAGGTGCCCGCGGTCAGGCGCAGCGTGCACTCGTCGAGGGGGACGTCTCCGACCCGCAGGAACGCGTGGACTCCGAGCCCGAACGGCGCCGGGGTCGCGCCGATGTTGACCGCGGTGTGCGTGACGGTCAGGCCGTCCGGGCCCAGCTCGTGGGTCACCGTCAGCTGCAGCGGGTACGGCCAGCCCTTGTGCAGGCCGACGCGGATGGTCTGTACGACGCGATGCGCGGAGTGGTCGACCAGCTGCCAGTCGTCGCGGCGAACCAGGCCGTGGATGGCGTTGTCGCGTTCCGGTTCGGTGAGTGCCAGGTGGTGGTCGACGCCGTCGAACCAGAACTTCCCGTCCCGGATCCGGTTGGGCCACGGCGCCAGCACCAGGCCCGCGGACAGAGGCGGATGGTCCTGACCGGCGCCCGTGTGCCCCGTCCCCCTAGGCCACGGCTCCGTGAGTGCGCGACCCGACTTCGTGAGCGAGCGCAGGCCGGCGCCTCGGGACACGACCTCCGCTCGATGGTCTCCGAACTCGATCTCGTACACGGGCTCACGCATGGCGACCAGTGTCCCCGACCCTCACGCCAGCGCAAGCCTTTCTGTGCGGCCGTGACGGAGTCGTCAACGAGGTGGTCGTCAGCCCCGACCCACCCGGTACCGCAGGAACATCGGGAACGCCAGGCACGCGAACACGACGCCGACGACCACGAGCACTCCGCCGCCCGCCGCGGCGACGGCGGTGCCGAACGCGTAGGCGGCGACGCCGTGCAGCACGTCCCCGATCCGTGGGCCGCCCGCGACGACCACGATGAAGACGCCCTGCAGTCGACCCCGCATGTCGTCGGGGGCGACCTGCTGCAGCATCGTCGACCGGAACGCCGCGGACACCATGTCGACGGCACCACCGAACGCGAGGAATCCGAGCGCCACCCACAGCAACAGTGGTCCGGAGTCCGGATCGGCGAACCCGACCGCGACACCGAAGCCGACCATCGCCAGGCCCCACAACACGATGCACACGACGACGGCGAGACCCTGGCGTCGCACACGCGGCAACCAACCCGAGAACACGCCGCCGAGCACCGCGCCCGCGGACATCGCGGCGAACAGCAGTCCGAGCGCGGTGCCACCGGACGCGGGATCACCGAACGTCTCGTGCGCGATCTCCGGGAACAACGCCCGGCTCATGCCGAACACCATCGCGATGATGTCGACCACGAACGACGCGAGCAGCACCTTCTGGGTGGACAGGTACGCGAACCCGTCGAGCACCGATCGGAGTCCGGCTCTGGTCGTCGGGCCGGTCGGCGGTATCGGAGGGAGCCGGACGACGGCCCACAGCGTCGCGAGCAACGCGATCGAGTCGATCAGATACAGGCTCGCCAGCCCGATCGACGGGATCAGCACTCCCGCGAGCAGAGGTCCCGCGATCGCGCCGAACTGCACGACCGTCATGTTCAGGGAGTTCGCGGCGGGCAACTGGTCACCGGGGACGAGCCTCGGGATGATCGCCGCCCGCGTCGGCTGATTGACGGCGAAGAACGCCTGCTGCAACGAGAACAACCCCAGGACCAGCCACACGTTGCTCATGCCGAGCGCGGCCTGGATCCAGAACAGCACCGACGTCGCGATCATGCCGAGCGTGGTGATCGTGAGCAGCCTGCGCCGGTCCATCACGTCGGCGAGCGCGCCGCCCCAGAGCCCGAACACGACGAGCGGCACGAGGCCGAAGACCCCGGTGAGGCCGACGTAGGCGGAGCTGCGGGTGATCTCGTAGATCTGCTGGGGTACCGCGACGACGCTGAGCTGGGCACCGATCACGGTGACGATGCCCGCCGTCCACAGGCGTCGGTAGTGCGGCTCGCGCAGCGGCGTGACGTCGGCGAGCAGACGTCGCCTGCGCACGGTCGTGGGCTGCGACGATTCGCGTGTCGTTCGAGTCACTAAAGAGTTCTACCAGTCAGGGCTGCAGCCGCTGCGCCGACCATCCGGCATCACCGCGCGTCACGATCACCCGGTTGTGCATGCGATTCGCACGCCCCTGCCAGAACTCCACGGTGCTCGGCCGGAGCAGAAAACCACCCCACCCCGGCAGTCGTGGCACCTCCTCGAGGTCGGCGAATCGTGCCGTGACCTCCACCAGGCGGGCGTCCAGCGCGGACCGGGACTCGATCGGCTCCGACTGATCCGACGCCCACGCCCCGAGCTGCGATCCACGCGGTCGCGTCCGCCAGTACGCGTCCGTCACCTCGTCCGGCACCCGCGACACCTCGCCACGCACGGTCACCTGGTGGGCGAACGCCGTCCACGCGAACGTCGCCGACGCGTACGGGAACCGTTCCAGCTGACGCCCCTTGTTCGAGCCGTGGTTCGTGTAGAAGACCAAGCCCTCCTCCGAAAGTCCCTTGCACAGCACCGTTCGCGAGGCGGGCCTGCCGTCGGCATCCACGGTCGCGAGGACCATCGCATTGGGTTCCGACGTCCCGGCGGCTCTGGCCTGGTCGATCCACCGCTGCAGCAGCACGAACCAGCCGTCCGCGACGGTCGCGACATCCAGGTTCAATTCCGGCGCAGGAGAATTCGACTCCTGTGCCGCATAGGCCACCCGCATCGCGGACAGGTCGACGGGATCGGCCGAACGCTGGTCGGCGGGCACTTCGGCATCGGACGGCACAGCCGAACACGTTACTCCCGGGTATGCCCTGCTCACCGGTGACGCCGAACGGGATAGAGTTCGAGTGACCGCGGCTGACACGTGCCCGCATCCCGATCACGTGCAACCGACGAATCGGCTAGTGCGGCCCGGACCGGCGGCACTCGGATGAGGAGAGTCCACGAGAATGGCACCGAGCGCGGCAGTACCTGAAGGATTCGTCAGCGGACTCGAAGGCGTTGTCGCCTTCACGAGTGACATCGCCGAACCCGACAAGGACGGCGGCGCGCTGCGCTACCGCGGCGTGGACATCGAGGATCTCGTCGAGCAGGGCGTGACCTTCGGCGACGTCTGGGCACTGCTCGTCGACGGCGAGTTCGGTCAGGGCCTGCCGCCCGCCGAGCCCTTCCCCCTTCCCATCCACACCGGTGACGTCCGCGTCGACGTCCAGGCCGGCCTCGCGATGCTCGCCCCGATCTGGGGCTTCGAGCCGCTCCTCGACATCGACGACGAAACCGCCCGCGAGAACCTCGCCCGCGCCGCCGTCATGGCCCTGTCCTACGTCGCGCAGTCCGCCCGCGGCATCTACCAGCCTGCGGTGCCGCAGAAGCAGATCGACGCCGCGAAGACCGTCACCGAGCGGTTCATGATCCGCTGGAAGGGCGACCCGGACCCGGCGCACGTCGCCGCGATCGACGCCTACTGGGTGTCCGCCGCCGAGCACGGCATGAACGCCTCCACCTTCACCGCCCGCGTCATCGCCTCCACCGGCGCCGACGTCGCAGCGTCGCTGTCCGGTGCCGTCGGTGCCATGTCCGGCCCGCTGCACGGCGGCGCACCGGCCCGCGTGCTGCCGATGATCGAGGAGACCGAGCGCACCGGCGACGCCCGCGCCCTGGTCAAGGGAATCCTCGACCGCAAGGAGAAGCTGATGGGCTTCGGTCACCGCGTGTACCGCGCGGAGGACCCCCGGGCCCGCGTGCTGCGCAACACCGCCAAGCGCCTGAACGCACCGCGCTACGAGGTCGCGGCCGCACTGGAGCAGGCCGCCCTCGCCGAGCTGCGTGAGCGCCGCCCGGATCGCGCCATCGAGACCAACGTCGAGTTCTGGGCCGCGGTCATCCTCGACTTCGCCGAGGTCCCGGCAGCGATGATGCCCGCGATGTTCACCTGTGGCCGCACCGCGGGCTGGTGTGCGCACATCCTCGAGCAGAAGCGCCTCGGCAAGCTGGTCCGCCCGGCCGCCATCTACACCGGACCCGAGCCCCGGACCCCCGAGTCCGTCGCCGGCTGGGACAAGATCGCCCGCTAACTCTCTCCCGCCTCGTCACCATCAAACGCAGAAGGACACTCGATGAGCACCCCGATCATCCCCGCCGACCTCAAGCCCGTCGACGGCCGTTTCGGTTGCGGACCCTCCAAGGTCCGTCCCGAACAGCTGCAGCACCTGGTGGACGTGGGCGCGTCCGTGTTCGGCACCAGCCACCGCCAGAAGCCGGTCAAGGACGTCGTCGGTCGCGTACGTTCCGGCCTGCGTGACCTGTTCACGCTGCCCGAGGGCTACGAGGTCGTCCTCGGCAACGGCGGCTCGACCGCATTCTGGGACGCCGCCGCGTTCGGTCTGATCCGCGAGCGCTCGCAGCACTTCACCTACGGCGAGTTCTCGTCGAAGTTCGCGTCGGTCGCCAAGGGCAACCCGTTCATCGGTGACCCGATCGTCGTCTCGTCCGATCCGGGCACCGCGCCGGAGATCGTCGCCGACTCGTCCGTCGACCTCATCGGCTGGGCGCACAACGAGACCTCGACCGGTGTCGCGGTGCCCGTCAGCCGCCCCGCCGGGTCGGAGAACGCGCTGATCGCGATCGACGCGACGTCGGGCGCGGGCGGCCTGCCCGTCAACATCACGGACGCCGACGTCTACTACTTCGCGCCGCAGAAGTCGTTCGCGGCCGACGGTGGCCTGTGGATCGCGCTGATGAGCCCCAAGGCGCTCGAGCGGGTCGCGGAGATCAAGGACTCGGGCCGGTGGACGCCGGAGTTCCTGTCGCTGCCGATCGCGGTCGACAACTCCACCAAGGACCAGACGTACAACACCCCGGCGCTGGCCACCCTGCTGATGTTCGAGAACCAGATCTCCTGGATGAACGGCAACGGCGGCCTGGAGTGGACCACCGCTCGCACCAAGGACTCCTCGTCGCGGCTGTACGAGTGGGCCGAGGCGTCCGAGTTCGCCACCCCGTTCGTCACCGATCCGGCGCTGCGTTCGCAGGTCGTCGGCACGATCGACTTCGCAGAGAACGTCGACGCCGCCGCGGTCGCGAAGGTCCTGCGCGCCAACGGCATCGTCGACACCGAGCCCTACCGCAAGCTGGGCCGCAACCAGCTGCGCATCGGCATGTTCCCGGCGATCGATCCCGAGGACATCAGCCAGCTGACCAAGAGCATCGACTGGGTCGTTTCCCAGCTCGGCTGACCATCCTCGGGCAGCTCTGATTCCCATGCACGGTCTGAACGGCCCTCGGCTCTCGAGCCGGGGGCCGTTCGAGCTCTTCGGGCCAATTTTGAGTGCTACGTTGATTCACACGCAGTTCTCCTGAACACGGAGGGTCACCATGAGCACGAGCATCACCCCCGACGTCGACGTCCTCATCGTCGGCGCAGGACTCTCGGGTATCGGTGCCGCCCGCCACCTTCAGGATGCGTTCCCCCGCAAGACGTTCACGATCCTCGAGGCACGCGACTCCATCGGCGGCACCTGGGATCTGTTCCGCTATCCCGGTGTCCGCTCCGACTCCGACATGCAGACCCTCGGCTACCGCTTCCGGCCGTGGACCGACGAGAAGTCCATCGCCGACGGTCCCGCGATCCTCGACTACGTGCGAGCCACCGCGGCGGAGTCCGGCATCGATCAACGGATTCGATTCGGGCACAGAATGATCCGAGCCGACTGGTCGTCCACCGACCGCGTGTGGACCGTCACCGCGGAGCACGCCGGCCGCGAGGTGACACTCACCGCCCGGTTCCTGTACTCGTGCACCGGCTACTACCGCTACGACGAGGGGTTCACCCCGAAATTCGAAGGCACCGAACGCTTCCGTGGCCGGATCGTGCACCCGCAGCACTGGCCCGTCGACCTCGACTACGCCGGCAAGAAGGTCGTGGTGATCGGCAGCGGCGCCACCGCCGTCACACTCGTCCCCGCGATGGCAGGCGACGCCGAGCACGTGACGATGCTGCAGCGCTCCCCCACCTACATCGCCTCCCTCCCCGCGAAGGACCCGATCAACAACACCCTCCGCCGGCTCGTCGGCGATCGGATCGCCTACCCCATCTCACGGTGGAAGAACGTCGCGATCTCGATCCTGATCTACCAGCTCA
Organism: Rhodococcus sp. Q; assembly: GCF_005503035.1. NCBI lineage: Bacteria > Bacillati > Actinomycetota > Actinomycetes > Mycobacteriales > Nocardiaceae > Rhodococcus > Rhodococcus sp. Q. The sequence continues at coordinate 43,838 of NZ_SCOY01000014.1, read as the reverse complement.
GCCAGCGGAAGCCACGGCTGGTCAAGAAGTTCCTCCGCAAGGCCCAGGAGCGGCAACTCCCCGCGGGCTACGACATCGACACCCACCTCACGCCGCGGTACAACCCGTGGGACCAGCGCCTGTGCCTCGTCCCCGACGGCGACCTGTTCCGCTCGATTCGGCACGGCACCGCATCGATCGTCACCGACCGCATCTCCACGTTCACCGAGACCGGCCTCGCCCTGGAGTCGGGAACCCAACTCGACGCCGACGTGATCGTCACCGCGACCGGCCTGAACCTGTTGATCTTCGGTGGCGCCCAACTCCTCGTCGACGGCACACCGGTGTCACTTCCGGAAACCCTGGCGTACAAGGGAATGATGCTCAGCGGCATCCCCAACTTCGTGTTCACCATCGGCTACACCAACGCCTCCTGGACGCTGAAGGCCGACCTCGTCGCCGAGTACTTCTGCCGCCTGCTCGCCCGCATGGACCGCCACGGCGAGACGGTCTGCGTCCCCGAGAACGACGACCCGACGATCACGACGCGGCCGCTGCTCGACTTCGACGCCGGCTACGTGCAGCGCTCCATCGACCAGTTCCCGCACTCCGGCTCGCGTGCCCCCTGGCAACTCGGCATGAGTTACGTCCACGACCTGGTGACGCTGCGCCACCGCACCGTCGACGACGGCGTCATGCACTTCAGCTGACCCCTGCCCCGCCCGGTTCGACCGAACGTGGCGTTCGGCCGAACCGGGGACGGGCGAAGGAGAGGACTACTCCGCGACGATCGCGTCGGCCTCGATCTCGATGAGCAGGGCGTCGTCGATCAGCTTGCTGACCTCGAGGATGGTGGTGGCGGGACGGATCTCGCCGAAGACCTCACCGTGGGCGAGTCCGGCCTCTTCCCAGCGGCTCATGTCGGTGACGAACATGCGGGTGCGGATGACGTCCTCGGGCTTCGCGCCTGCCTCGGCGAGGGCGGCGACGATGCGGCGCAACGCCTCCCGGGTCTGCTCGGCGAGACTGTCGCCGCCGACGGGGCCGTCGGGGCCCGACGCGGTGGTTCCGGAGACCTGCACGTGCTGCCCGATGCGGACGGCGCGCGAGTATCCGATCTTCGCCTCCCAGTCGGAGCCGGACGAGATGTTGTTTCGATTCGACATGCCGCAGATTGTGTCAGGCCCGCACATGCTCCTCGGCAACGTACCTGTGGAACGGGGCGAGAGCCTCCTCGCCGAGATGCGGGCCGCTGACCTCGACCCCCGTCCCGGCGGACGCGACGACGTCAGCACAGCTCAGCGAGAACCGTGGCCCACCGGTAAGGATCGCTCCGAAATCCGTGGCGGCAGCGGCGAAGACGACGCGGCCGACCCCGGCCCACACCATCGCCGCCGCGCACATCGGGCAGGGCTCACCGGAGGCGTACACGACGGCGCCGACCAGTCGGTCGGCGTTCCCCTCGGCGCAGGCAGTGGTGATCGCATCGAGTTCCGCGTGTTCGGTGACGTCGCCGGACGTCGCGACCGAGTTCGCGCCCTCGCCGACGACCTCCCCCTCGGCGTCCACGACGACCGCGCCGAAGGGGCGGTTCCCGGCGTCCCCGGTTTCGACCGCCAGCGCAACGGCCCGCCGTAGGTGTCGGGTGTCGACGTCGTTCAGGTTGGTCATGACGGTGCCTTCTCCTCAGTTGTGTCCGTCGCTTGCTGGTCCGTGGACCGTCGCAGCAACGAGTTGGTGCCGATGCCGATCGCGATGAAGGCGATGCCGAGCCACGTCGGCCCACCGTCCATCGCGAGAGTGATGATGCCGATCGGCACGAGCCAGGTCGCCAGCGGCCCGAGGAGTTCCGCGATGCCGGGTACCGGAGTCGTGGGCTCCCCCTCCTCCGCCGCGGCCCTGGCCTCCACGACGTCCGGATACCACTGGGTGAACTGGAGTGCGCACAGCATCGCGGCGGTCTGGATCACCCAGCCGGTCCAGATGTTGTCGCTGTCGTGCAGGATCGCGTCGCCGACGAACCCCGCGACCGCCGCGACCAGGAAGGCGAGCGCCCACGCACCGGTGATCACGTAATTGACGTGTAGGAATCTCGGCGTGTGCCAGTACTGCTCGTCCACCTCCTCGCGCGCGTACTGGATGGTGAACGGAACCCGCGCGAGCATGGATCCGGCCGCGACGAGGAAGAGGGTGATGTTGGCGATCTCGCCGATCCACGTCTCCATCCACTCCTGGCCCGCTTCGTCGAGTACGAAGTGCACGATCATCAGCGTCCCGAAGAAGGCGACGTCGAGGACACCGAGGAGTTTCACCGACCGTCCGCGCACCCGGTCGACGACGAGGAACAGCACCGAGAGCGCGAGCGCGGCACCGGCCGCCTCCTCCAACCGCCCCGGACCCTCGAACACGGCGAGGACGATCCACGGCGCCAGTCCGGTGAGCGGGCCGTCGAGTAGGGCCGCGAAGGCGTCGAAGGCACGCCGCGCGGGTGATCGGGCGCGCCCGGCGTCCTCGGTTACGTCGTCCTGGAAACCGCTGTCGACCATCGCTCAGCCCTCGCCGCGAACCGTCCCGAAGGATGCCGACTCCGCCACCTGCGGAGGTCGGCTCGTCGCGTCGATCCTATCGCCGCGCGGCTTTCGGTACGGGGCTTCTCCGGACTCCAACCCTCAAGGAGAACTAGAGACTATAACCCGGGCCGAGGCCGACAGCCTCGCCGGGTGTGGCGTGTCGTCCCCCAGCCGTCGGCGGGGGTCGATTACAGTCGGCCCGGGCGATATCGCGAGACGAATGCGATGAGGAGGTCAGTGTGCGAGAACTCTCGGTGATCGGACTCGAGCCCGGCGGATCGCATGTGGTGTGCGCCGACTCGGAGACAGGTGAACGGTTCCGGATCCCTGCCGACGACAAGCTGCGGGCGGCGTCTCGCGGCGACATTGCCCGTTTCGGGCAGATCGAGATCGAAACCGAGAGCCAGTTGCGCCCACGGGAAATCCAGGCCCGTATTCGCGCAGGCGCGACAGTCGAGCAGGTCGCAGAGGAGGCGGGCGTCTCCCTCAAGCGGGTGGAGAGGTTCGCGCACCCGGTATTGCTCGAACGCGGTCGCGCGGCGTCGCTGGCCCAGGGCGGACATCCGGTCCGGGAGAACGGCCCGACGGTCGAGACGCTCGCGGAGATCGTGGCGATGGCGTTCCGTGCCCGTGGACACGAACTCGACGATGCGGACTGGGATGCCTGGCGCGACGAGGACGGCCACTGGGTCGCGCAACTCCAGTGGCAGGCCGGTCGCACCCGCAACGCGGCGCACTGGCGGTACCAGCCGGATTCACACGGCGGCACGATCGCGGCCCTCGACGCCGCGGCGAAGGATCTCCTGGACCCGGACTTCGGACGTCCACTGCGGGGGCTCGCACCGGTCGCACCACTGGCCCTCGATGCCCCCGCGGACGTCGACACCGCGGACGACCCGATCGACGACCACTCGGACTCCGTCGACGGTCAGCGCACGGTGACCGACGAACCGGCGGAGATCGTCGACGTCGAACCGGAGCCGAGCGACCCGCGCGCCGAGGGAACCGACTCGCCTGCCGACGACGACCTCGACGAGCATCTTCCTCGGCAGGCCCCTCAGCATCAAGGCGCCAAGGACAAGCGGGGAAAGCCGCATCTGCCGTCGTGGGACGACGTGCTCCTGGGTGTCCGCAGCAGCAGTCGCGGCTGACCACCGGGGCGTCGAGATCGGAACTCACTGTAACCTTTAGTTACATCTACTGAAGGACTGACAGGGGACGCACGTGCGCCTGCTCGACCCGGCCCGACTGGTTAACAACCTACCGACGCGAGACGACCTGGACACCGCCGCCCGGAACGCCTGGGCGCTGACCTTCGGCGGCGGTGTCTCCCCCGCCCACCGGACCCCCTCGGTACTGCTCCGCTCCGGGCCACACCGTGACCTCTACCGGTTCGGCCCGGAACCCGAGACCGCGACACGGCCGATCCTGATGGTCCCGCCCCTCGCCGTGCCCGCCTCCTGTTACGACCTGCGGCCAGGCCAGAGCCTCGCCGCCGAACTGGTCGAGCGCGGCCACGCGCCATACCAACTCGACTACGGGACGATGACCGCCGACGATCGTCATCTCGGCTTCGAGGCGTGGTTCGACGGCATCGTGCCCGACGCGGTGCGGTACATCAGTGACCGCCATGCGGGTGCGGCGGTCGACCTGGTGGGGTGGAGCCTCGGTGGAACGATCTCGCTGCTCACCGCGGCAGCGCACGCCGACCTTCCCATTCGGTCGGTCACGGCGATCGGCACTCCGATCGACTACACCCGCATCCCGGTGATCAGCCCGCTGCGCGTGATCGGCAGGTACACGACCGAGCGCCCGTTGACGGCCGTCACGCGGCTACTCGGCGGACTTCCCGCCCCCGTCGTCCAGGCCGCCTATCGGGTGACGGCGCCGCACCGTGAACTGCTGAAGCCGTGGTTCGTCGCCCGCAACCTCACCAACACCGAGTCGCTCGCACGCATGGAGGCCATCGACCGGTTCATGGCCGAGATGCCCGGGTACCCGGCGCGGATCTTCCACCAGATGTGCAGCCGCCTCATCCTCGGAAACGACTTGGCCACAGGTCAATTCCACATCGGAGGCCGCACTGTCGACCTCGCGGACATCAGCGTTCCCGTTCTCGGCGTCGGCGGCACCACCGACGTGATCGCCCCCGCGGCCGCGGTCGAACCGATCACGGGACTGCTCACCGGGTCGCCGTACGTGCGGTTCGAGTCCGTTCCGGGCAGCCACCTCGGACTGGTGGCCGGACCGGAGGCGCGCGACACCACGTGGGCGATCCTCGACGAGTTCCTCGGCAGGGCGAAAGCCGAGTCGGCGGATCTGCCCGAGACCACGGTGCCCGACGGCGCGCGGTGTCCGGACGACGAATCCGCGGTCGCCGTCGTACGCTCGTAGGACTTCGACGGAAGCGGGGTGCACGGAGTGGAGCCGACAGCATCGAGCATCTGGTACGTCGACGCCCTCGATCCCGTTTCCGTCCTCCGCGACCACGCGACTCCGGACCCCGACGCCGCGCGGGCACTGGTCCGGCAGTTGTATCCCGAAATGACCGCGGTACCACTGCGTTCCGACTCGCTCGCCACGTCCGCGGCTCCGTCGGCCCGCGAGGTCTTCGTCGGCACCTATCCGGGTGTCACCGTGGTCTGCTCCCCCGATCTCGCGCAGAACCGGCCGTCGACACTCGACGGATCATGGACGCGGCCACTGGCTTCCGAGCGCACCTATCTCGTCTGCGCCGAGGACGCGCTGCCGTGGGGATCGTTCGCGTACTGGGAGCACGGGGAGCTGCGGCGGTCCTTCAGTGCGACAGCGTCGTTCATTCACGAGAACATCGGACTGCCGCTGGTGTGGGAGCGACCGTACTGGGCGGGCGAGCACCCGCCGCGACGCTCCTTCGACAGGTTCCCGGACCCGCTGTCGCTGCCGTTTCATCCTGGGGAGTTCGCCGACGCCGCGAACCTGCAGTGGCTCGGGTTCGGTTACGCGGCAGCCGGTGGCGAACTGTCGCCTCCCGATCTGACGGTGTGCGGCTTCACCCTCTACGCGGCAGGTGAGGAGCTTCCGGCACCGCCGCCTGCCGCAATCGAGGTTCGGCGGCGCAGGCGGTGGTGGCACCGCAGGGCCGGCTGACCCACCGGATCACCGCTCAGCGCACTCCGGCGAGCAGCGCGATCCACCCGACGATGGTCCCTGCTACCGCCCCGTACACCACCCAGCGCCACACCGGAACCGCACGCCACTGCCACAGCGATGGCGCGACACCGACCGCGACGATCACGTTCACGACGGCCGCGAGTACGGGGTGGACGGCGATCATCGCGGCACCACAGGCGATCACCAGGGCCGTGAAGAACACCGCGGAGAAGACGGTCACGACCACGGAGGGACCGCTCATCCGAGGCGGACGCGCTCGTAGAACGCCATCGCCGCGGCGGTCGCGACGTTGAGCGAATCGGTCCCGGGCGCCATCGGGATGCGGGCACGGACATCGGTCTTGCGCATCGTGTACTCGGACAGGCCGGGACCTTCGGCGCCGAGCAGCAGTGCCACCCGTTCACCGGTCATCGCTTCGGCGAGCGTCTTCTCCTCCGGGTTCGGAGTCAGGGAGATGAGTTGGAAACCCTTGTCCCGCAGCCTCTGCAGACCGTGCGGCCATTCCGGAACGCGGGCGAACGGCACCCGCAGCACGTGCCCCATCGACACCCGAACCGCCCGACGGTACAGCGGGTCCGCGCAGCGGTCGCCGAACAGGACGGCGTCGACACCGAGGCCCGCAGCGTTGCGGAACATCGAGCCGATGTTCTCGTGGTCGTTGACACCTTCGAGCACTGCGACGGTGCGCGCCCCGGCGAGCACGTCATCGAGGTCGAGCGCCGGCGGACGGTGCGCCGCGGCGAGGACGCCGCGATTGAGGTGGAACCCGACCACCTCGGCCATCACGTCCGCGGACGTCCGGTAGAACGGGACGTCGACGTCGCGCAGGTCGTCTGCGAGTTCGCCGAGCCGACGGTCAACCCCGAGGAGAGCGATCGGCGGGAAACGCGACGCCAGCAGTCGCTGTGCCACGAGTACGCCCTCGGCGATGACGAGGCCCTTACCGTCCGGCAGGTCGGGTCGACGATCCGAGGAATTCAGATCGCGGAAGTCGTCCAGCCGCGGATCCGCGGGATTGTCGATGTCGATAACGTCAGCCACGCGACCATCTTGCCGCACCGAGCCGACTTGATTTCCACCCCTGCGAGTAGGCCGATCGCCACACTCGCCATCCCCCGATTTCCCCCAGTGACACCCCGGTTCCCCGACTACTCCGAGTTCGTGACCATCCCACCGATGATGTCGACCGAGCGGCGAAGCACATGCAACTGCTCCTCGTCGAGACCCGCCAACTGGTTGGTCATCCACTTCTCACGAGCGCTGGTCTCGTCGGCGAGCAGGGCCCGCCCGGAGTCGGTGAGCGAAACGATGATCTGCCTGCCGTCGGTGGGGTGCGGGGTACGCGCCACCAACTCCAACTCGGCGAGGGAGGCGATCACCCTGGTCATCGACGGCGGCTGCACTCGCTCCTTCGCTGCGAGTCCACCGGGCGTCATCGGCCCGTGCTCGTCGAGGCTGGCGATCGCGGACAGCTGCGTCAACGACACCGGGGAATCGGCCCGTCGCCCGCGAAGGTGTCGAGACAGGCGCACGACAGCCAGGGACAGATCACTGGCGAGTGAGCGGGTATCCAAGGTCACTCACGGAGGATACGGCACTGGTAGACAACTGGTTCAGGTTATCGCGCTGTTCAGGTGAGCGCGTCGGTTATCGGACCGACAGCGAAGTATGCGACGAACAGTCCGGCGACGATCCACAGCAGTGGATGAATCTGCTTCGCCTTGCCGCTCGCGGCGCCGATCACGACCCAGGCGATGAAGCCGACGCCGATGCCGTTGGCGATCGAGTAGGTGAACGGCATGACGACCATCGTCAGGAACGCGGGCAGGGCGACGTCGAACTTCGTGAAGTCGATGTCGCGGACCTGACCGATCATCAGCGCACCGACCACCACGAGCGCGGGAGCGGCCGCCTCGATCGGGACGATCCCGTACAGCGGCGTGAGGAACATCGCGGCCAGGAACAGCAGACCGGTGACGACGTTCGCGAGTCCCGTTCGCGCGCCCTCGGCGATACCCGACGCCGACTCGACGAAGACCGTGTTGGACGATGCCGAGGCCGCACCGCCGACGATCGCGCCGGTGCCCTCGACGACCAGCGCCTTTCCGACATTCGGCAGGGTGCCGTGCTTGTCGGTGAGTTCGGCTTCCTTGCCGAGCCCGGTCATCGTGCCCATCGCGTCGAAGAAGTTGGCCAGGACCAGGGTGAAGACGAGAAGGCTCGCGGACAGCACACCGATGCGGGTGAATGCACCGAACAGGTTGACGTCGCCGACCAGCGAGAGGTTCGGCGTCTGCAGCAGCACGTCGGGCATGCCGGGGACGGTGAGGTTCCAGCCCTTCGGGTCGACTCCCGCGGACGGGCCGATGTCGAAGACCGCCTCGAGGATCGCGGCGAGGACGGTGGTCACCACGATGCCGATGAGCAGGCCGCCGCGGACGCGGCGGGCGACGAGGATGCCCATCAGCAGCACACCGAACACGAACACCACGGTCGGCCACGACGAGATCGAGCCGTTGATGCCCAGACCGACCGGGACGGTGGTCCCCGCCTCGTCCGGGATGCGCCGCACGAAGCCTGCATCGACGAAACCGATGAACGCGATGAACATGCCGATGCCCGCCGCGATCGCCGATTTCAGCGCGTCGGGAATCGCGTTGAAGACCGCGGTCCGGAATCCGGTGATCGCGAGGACGACGATGATGATGCCGTCGATCACCACCAGGCCCATCGCCTCCGGCCAGGTGACCTGGGGCGCGATGGTGACGGCGAGGAGTGTGTTGATGCCGAGGCCGGCGGCGATGCCGAAGGGATAGTTCGCGACGATGCCGAACGCGATACTCATCAGTCCCGCGACGAGCGCGGTGACGGCCGCGACCTGGGTGACGGGCAGGATGTTGCCCAGAACATCGGTTTTGGCCGCCGCGTCGTCCGCCGAGAAGCTACCGAGGATCAGTGGGTTCAGGACAACGATGTAGGACATCGCGACGAACGTGACCAGGCCACCGCGAACCTCGCGGTTCATGGTCGATCCACGCTCGGTGATCTTGAAATAGTTGTCCAGTATCCGAGACGTTCCCGCCATCTTCCCGTCCTCAAGGCCCAAAGTGTGCAAGCACAGCGCTCGCCACAGGAGCGTAAGGCACGTAGCAGGCAGCGGCCGAATACGCGTGCCGGTAGCGTCGTGTCGGTGAGTGACACGCGTAACGATCCCCTGCTGCCCGAGCGACTGACCGACCCCCGGCCGGTGCTCGTGGTCGGCACCGTCGCGTGGCTCGTCGCGACGGTCGTGGTGCTCGTCTCGGGCGACCGCTGGGAATCCGCGCTCCCGGTCTGCTGGGCAGGCCTGGCGTTCGGCGCGATCGGGACACTGCTCTACCTGGTCCAGCGTCGCGCTGCGCGCCGCGGTAGCCGCACCGCGCAGCGCGGACTGAACTGAGTCGAGGCCTGCCTATCCGGTCGGGACCGGAATGCGCTCGGTGACCGGACCGGGTTCCTGCCCCATGTCGCTGTCGTCGTCGCGATGACGGCTGCGCCACCAGATGGTCAGCGCGACCGACCCGGCGACCAGCGCCACCAGGACAGCAATCGCCAGCCAGAAGCGGGGACCCCAGTAGCCGACGAGTGACATACGAATCGCGTTGCGGGCGTAGGTCAGCGGCATCAGATCGTGGAGCAAGCGCAGCGGCGCGGGCATCTGCTCGATCGGGAACACCGCCCCGAACGCGAAGACCTGGATCATCAGGGCACCGAGCCCGACGAAGGTGCCGTTCACCGCACCGAACACGACCGTGAACAGTCGGGCCGTCGCGATCGCCGCCGCCCCGACGAGCAGCAGCACAGCGAACAGTGCCAGCGCACTGGGCGGCTCCGCGTCGGCGACCGTCATCGACAGCACGGCCATCAGCGCGGCCGCGGCGACGGTGACCGCGGCGGGAACCCGGTAACGGCGCAACCCCTCCCGGACGATCGACTCGTGCACGCGGTCGTGCGGACGACGCGGCGGCCGGACGACGAACCAGGTGAGGATGCCGATCAGGAACAGCAGCACCGACATCAACGCCGGGATCACACCGGGCCCGAAACCGACCGCGGGCGCGACGTTGTTGGCGCTGACCGTGACCGGCGACGAGATGACACCGGCGGTGGCGGCCCGCTCGGTGTCCGTGAACTGCGGCACCTGCTTCGCACCGTCCGCGAGCCCGGTCGCGAGTTCCGCGCTGCCCGCGTCGAGCTGCCCGACCCCGTCCTGGAGCTGACCGAGGCCGTCCCGCAGCTGGCCTGCACCCTCGTCGAGCTGACCGAGACCGGTCGAGAGTTCGCGGGCACCCGCGTCGAGCTGGTTGGCGCCGTCGCTGAGCTGTCCGAGGCCGGTGTTCAGTTCTGCGGCACCCGCCGCGGCGGATTCGAGACCACCGCGGTAGTCGGCGTTCGGGTCGGAGAGTTCGTACGCGATCTGCCGGGCTCCGTCGCGCAGCTGTTGGAGCTGGGCGAGGGTCTCGTCGCCGGACAGGCCCGCCGCGACGGCCGCGTCCACCAACGGTCCGACGACGGTGTCGATGACCTCGCTGATCTGGGTGGCACCTGCGCCGAGCTCGTCGGTGCCCGCGACGAGCTGACCGAGTCCGGCGCTCAGTTCGCCCGATCCTGCGGCGGCCTCCCCTGCTCCCGCCGCGAGCTGGCCGGTGCCGTCGACCAGTTCGATGCTGCCCGCGTACGCCTCATCGAGTCCCGCGGCGAGTTCGGCGCTGCCCGCGGCGAGTTCGGTGGTTCCGGCGAGCGCCTCCCCGGTGCCGTCGTTGAGCTGCTGGGCACCGGTCGCCGCCTCGGACAGACCCTTGCCGACGTCGACGAGTCCGAGCAGCACCTGATCGACGGACTGTTCGCCGATCGTCTCCGACACCGCGGATCGCACCTGCGCCATCACCGATTCGCCGACGGGGGTGGCGACCAGGCTGTTGTGGTCGTTGTAGACGACCTCGAGCCGCGCCTTCTCCCCTGCTCCGCTGGCCGCGCTCGCGATGTCGCGGCTGAAGTCCTCCGGGATCACCACCGAGAAGTAGTACCGGCCGTCGTCCACACCGTCCCTGGCCTCGTCGAGGCTCACCTCGTGCCAGTTCACGTCGCCGCCCTCGACGAGCGCGGCGGTGACGTCGGCACCCGCCGTCAACCGGCTGCCGTCGAGGTCGGCGCCCGCGTCCGCGTTGACGATGGCGACCGGCAGGCGCGAGACGGTGTCGCCCGGGTTCCACAGCGCCCACATGTAGAAACCGAGGAGCGCGAGCGGCGCTATGACCAGCGCGGCAAGTGCGGTGCGGGTCAGGTGGGTTCGTCGCGACATCGGCTCTCTCCCTGCGGCGATTACTGGACAGACGTCCAAGTTGGTCAGGGTAGAGAACCGGGGGCTACGGCGTAGCCTTTTCGCCGGATTCGCCCGACGCGTCGCGGGAGCGACCGTACCGGGCAGTTCCCACGATCCACACGGCCGCCCACCCGATCCCCAGCGCCCACCCGGCCAGCACGTCGGTGAACCAGTGTGCCGCCAGGTACACGCGAGAGAGTCCGATGGCGATCGTCCACAGGGCCAGACCCGCGACCACGATCGGCCGGAGGCGACCCGAACCGCGGGCCAGAACCGCGCCGACCACGCACACCAGGATCGCCGACATCATCGCGTGCCCGGACGGGAACGAGTGGGTGATCTCTTCGACGAGGCGCACCGGCACGGGCGGACGATCGCGCCCGAACACCAGTTTCAAGCCGCTCATCAGCAGGAATCCGCTGGCCATCGCGCCGCCGACCATGACGGCATCGAGCGCCCGACCTCGCCGCAGCAACGTGAGCACCACCGCGACGGTGATCGCGGTCGCGACGATCGTGTCCCCGAAGTGGGTGACGACGGTGACCACATCGGTGAGCCACGGGGTGCGCAGCGACACCATCCAGTCGAGCACGGCCTGATCCAACGAGTTACCCGGCACCGGCCACCCCCACATCGATCCGACGCACATCGACATGTGTGCGCCCCGAATCGTCGACCCACCACGGCACCGCGACGTCGCCGTCGCGTGCGCCCGAGAGCCGGACCGTGAGGTCGTCGTGCAGCACCACCGCACCCGCGGGCAGTGGCCGACCCGACGTCACGGACGCCAGCACGGCGTCCGGTTCACGTCCCCAGTCACCGACGCGACCGACACCGAGCACCTCACCGTGCACGGCTTCCGCCGCGAGCGGCACGTCGAGCAGGTCCGCCAATGCGCCGGCCGAGGCGAGGTCCCCGACGACCAACCGGTCCGCGGGAATCACCGACGCCAGCCACGGACGGTCCAGCACCATCGCGTCGGTGGCGTCGACGACGACACCCGCGATCGTCCGGACCCGCGCAGGCGGCGACAGCGCCTCGAGATCGAGCACCCCCGAGGCGGTGGCCTCCGCCAGCAACCGGTGTGTCCGCGCGATCACCGCGGGCGCGGGCGCGCGGTTCGCATCCGCCAGCCCGTCGAGCAGCGCCTCCGCGGTCGCGGTGCTTTCGATCCGGTCCGCCGCCAGCGCACCCGACACGGCGTCGGCGTCGGGGTGGTCGAGCGGATCGAGCAGGCCCTCGAACGTCGGATCGTCCGGCGAACGCAGCGACGACAGAGGGACGCCGTCGACACAGGCGTGCCTGCGCAACCACCACGCGGTGTATCCGTCGCGGTCCGCGAGCAGGGCGGCCGTCTCCGGGTCCGACGCCAGCAGGGTCAGAGCCGTCGGCCACCGATCGGGGTCGACCAGGTCGAGGTCCCGGACCGCGACGAGCACCTCCGGATCGTCGGACAGTGTTGCCCACCAGTCCGATTCGTCGTCGAGGTCGTGGTCGGGGCCGGTCGGCAACTCCGCCCGCAGCACCGCGAAGCCCCACCCGACGCCGAGCGCCCGCAGCGCCTCGGCGCCGTGCACGTCCACGATCCGGTCCGCAACGGTCCCGAACGGAGACTCCGACACCAGCACGTCTGCGAGCGGGGCGTCGGGCAGCAGCAGTTCGTCCGCCGCCTGCAACTCACCGAACCGGTCGGGCAGCGGAAGTCCACCGAGCCAACCCGGCAACGACCCTGTCGACACCCCAGCGACCAGCGGGAGAACTGCATCGACAAGGGTGTCGGGGTCACCGTCGCCGTCCCACAGCGCGTCGATGCGATCGCGCAGTGCCGGATCGGACAGCACGTCGAGCGCGTGCACCGCCGTGGCCCCGAGTCGCGCGAGCAGTGGATGCGCGGCGGACGGGTGCACGAGACGCACCCAGTCGACGCCCGCGCCGCCGAGTCCCTCACCGAGCACGACGGTCCGCGGTCCGGTGACGGTTCGTCCGTCCGCAAGTGGCACCGGGATCGCCGCCAACTCCTCGACCGCGAGAGCGTCGACGACGAGCGGGGTCAACGCCTCGTACAACCGCCCCCACCACGAGGGCGCGCGATCCTGCCCGGCGAGCAGTTCGGCGAGTCGCGCCAACCCGATCCGGTGCACCCCGACCGCGGCGAGGGCGCGCGCGTCGGACTGCCCGGACAGGTCGGGGGCGACCAGGCCGGGGACGGCGTCGGTCAGCAGCTCCGCCAACTCCGCGGTCAGGCCCGGCAGCACCGCCGCATCGCGGGGCCGCAGGCACGCGCCGTCGACGCCGGGCAGCCAGGGGTTGTCGACAAGTTCGCGCAGCACCGATTCACGCAACTGCTCGTCCACGGCACCGGACGCGAAACCCGGCAGCGGGACGAGTGCCGTTCGTTCCGATTCCGGCAGCGCCGCAACGAATTCGGCGTACCCGTCCGCCAGATGGGCAATCGCGGCGCCCGGCATGATGCGCCTGCGGTCCGGCTGCAGATCGGCCGACGCGACGACCAACGCGGGCAGGGAGAGTTCCTCGTCGGTTCGGGTCGGCGCACGCAGCACGTCACCGTCGACGGGACGAACCGACCCGTCCGAGACGGGCACCAGCCACCGCGCCGACGGCCCCGTGAACTGCCACCAGACCCGGTCGCCGACAGCGACCTCCGTCAGACCACGACCGAGGTCGGTCCCGGTTCGAGCGAACTCGGCGTCACCGATGCGGATCGAGTGCAGCGCAGGAAGTTCCAGCAGAAGATCCACTGCTTCCTCACGCATCGCAGCGACTACAGCGCGGAGATCGACGCCGTCGCGCGGCGCGATCACCACCTCGGTGTCGAAACCCGGAGCGGGCACCGCATCCGTCGGCCACACCAGCCGCAGCACCGGAATCCCCGACTCCGGTGCGGCGAGCCCCGCCCGATCGAGCTCGGCACGGGTCCTGGACGCGGAGAACGCGACCGACCCGGATACCGAACGCACCTCGACCTCGTCGCCGATCGCGAGGACGGCGGTGAACCCGACGCCGAACCGTCCGACGCCCTCGGTCTTGCCGGACACCCGCAACGCCGACATGGCCTGCACACCCGACTCGTCCAGCGGCGCCCCGACGTTCGCCACATGAAGGCCGTCGACGTCGAGCCGGACGTCGAGACGCCCCGGCACCCCCACCCGGGCCGCCGCGTCGGCGGCGTTCTGCGCCAACTCGGTGAGCACCCGGTCGCGGTAGCCGCCGCGCACCAGATCGGACTCGGTGGCGGCGTCCTCACGCAGCCTCGTCGGCGACGAGGTCCATGCGAGCAGCGTCGCCGCGCGCAGTGCGTCTGCGCCGAAGGGGTCGATCACTCGGCGGGCGCCGAATCCGTCCCGGTCTCGGCCACCTCGGCGACGGTCTCGGCGGCTTCGGCGGCTTCGGCGGCTTCGGCGGCTTCGGCGGCAGGCTCGGTCACGTCGGCGACGGTCTCGACGGCTTCGGCCACATCCGTGACTGCCTCGGAGGTTTCCGTCGGGGCAGGCACCGCCGGAGCAGGCAACTCCACGACCTCGAGGGCGCCGTCGTCGAACGCGTCGTATTTCGGGGTACCCGCCCCGGTGGGCAGTTCCGTGTCGGAGTGCGCGCCGCAACCGAACTCGGCGTGCACGACCTGTCCGTCGGCGGACAACTCGTTACCGCACACCCCGAACGCGGCACGCAGCGAGCCGGCCAACGGAAGGTAGAAGCCACAGAGCGCACACGTCGAGGGCGCGGCCTTCGCCATCTCCGAGTCGGGTCCGTGGTCCCCGTCGTACCAGCGCTGTGCCGCGTCCAGGCGGCCCTCCAGGCTCATCACCTGCTTGCGCCCCAGCCCGACCTCGAACGCCACGTCGTCCACGACCGGGTCGCCGGTCGCGACGTAGCCGGGCACCAGCCGAGGATCGTCGGCGCGCGGCGCGAGCAGGTCGCCGGGCGACAGGTCACCCGGACGCACCCGCTGATCCCACGGCAGCCACTCCGGCGCCACGAGCGCCTCCGGGCCGGGCAGCAGTGCCGACTCGTTCACCGTCACCCGGTCGGAGTCGGGCAGCGCGGACAGCACCACCTCCCACACCCACCCGTGGTAGCCGGGGATCGTCGCCGCGAAGCGGTGCGTCACCGTCGTGTCATCGTCGGCGGTGACACCGAGATGCTCTCCGACCTGATCCTCACCGAGGTCGGTCAATGCCCGTCGGGCGGCCTCGACGGCATCGGCCAGCAGGGGACGCACGGGGCGGAGTTTGGAGACAGACTGCACATGCACGATTCCATTTTGCCGCATCACACCGCCTCCGCACCCGATCGGGCTGTCATGCTGACTGAGTGACCCACTCCCCACTGGTCGGCGGCGCGACACGAACAGCCACCGCACTACTGGTCGCCGTCGTACTCGGCGGATGTGCGGCAGGCTCCACCGACGTCGAACCGACTGCCTTCGGCAGCTCCACGACCTCCGTGGAACGGCTGCACGTCGAGGTGCAGAGCACCCGCCCGCACGACCCCAGCGCCTTCACCCAGGGCTTCGAGATCTCCGACGGCGAACTGGTCGAGGGCACCGGACTGGCCGGGTGGTCGTACATCAGCGCACGCAACCTCGACACCGGCGCCGAGCGGGTCCGCGTTCCCCTGCCCGACGACATGTTCGGCGAGGGGCTGACCGTCAGCGGCGACACCGTCTGGCAGTTGACGTGGAAGGAAGGCGTGGCGTTCGCCCGCGACCGCACCACCCTCACGGAACAGTCACGAGTCACCTACGACGGCGAGGGCTGGGGGCTGTGCGCACAACCCGACAGACTGGTGATGAGCAACGGCTCCGACACGCTGACGTTCCGTGACCCCGTGACCTTCGACGAGGTCGGGTCGGTGCACGTGACCCTCGACGGCCGAGCGCTCGACCAACTCAACGAACTCGAATGCACCGACGACGGCTCCGTCTACGCGAACGTGTGGCAGACCTCGAAGATCGTCCGCATCGACCCCACCACCGGGAAGGTGACGGCGCTGATCGACGCGTCGGGGCTGCTGACACCCGAACAGGCCGCGAACGCCGACGTCCTCAACGGCATCGCGGCGATCCCCGGGACCGACCGTTTCCTGATCACCGGCAAGTTCTATCCGCTCACATTCGACGTTCGATTCGTCCCGTGACCGACCCGCACCGGGGCGCGCAGCGATTGTGACGGCAATCGTCGGCAGGCCTTCTGGTTGTCGCGCCGCCGACTAGGACAGAATTGGAGTCGTGACCGGACCGAGCCACCCCTCCGAACCCGACCGCCGTCGGGAGCCCGCCGACGGCGGGCGAGGCTCGGTGCACCCCGGTTACTCGAACTACCCGCCGCCGCGGCGCGTGACGGGCCGCCGCGAACCCCTGCCGCCGCTGCATCCGACGTCGGGGCGGGCCCGCCCGTCGGACGACGCCCCAGACTCGAGCGCCGACCAGCCAACCGAACAGGTGCGGTCCGCGCGGACGGGTGCCCCGAAGCCGCCTCCGATTCCCCGGAAACTGACGGTGACTCGGGTCGCTGCGATGCGCAGCCGCGAACTGACCAACCGCGGAATCGCCACGTTCCGGCGTGCCGCGACCGCGGACGGGGCCGACAAGTCCGGGCTGACCCACCTGACGTACGCGGTGATGGCGAACTTCGCGACCGACGCCGCGATCGCCGTCGCGCTGGCCAACACGTTGTTCTTCTCCGCGGCGACCGGAGAGGACAAGACGAAGGTCGCGCTGTACCTGCTCATCACGATCGCACCGTTCGCGGTCATCGCGCCGCTCATCGGCCCGGCTCTCGACCGGTTGCAGCGGGGCAGGCGTATCGCGTTGGCGTCGTCGTTCGCATTGCGGACGGTGCTCGCCGTGCTGCTCGTGTTCCACTTCGACAGTTGGGCGCTGTATCCGTGTGCGCTCGGCATGATGGTGCTGAGCAAATCGTTCTCGGTACTCAAGAGCGCCGTGACGCCTCGCGTCCTGCCGCCCGACATCGACCTGGTGCGAACGAACTCACGCCTGACCGTGTTCGGCTTGATCGGCGGCACGATCGTCGCGGGCGCCGCCGCGGGCATCATCGCGTTCGCGTTCCGTTCCACCGGTGTCCTGTGGTTCACCGCGGCCCTGACCATCGCAGGCGCGTACCTGAGCATGCGGATCCCGGCCTGGGTCGAGGTCACCGAGGGTGAAGTGCCCGCGACGCTCGCGTATCACGGCGACGACGCCGTCACCGAGGTGATCACCCGCGAACAACGAGAGACGATCGCCCCCGACAAGCGCCGCCAACCCCTGGGACGCGCGACCATCACCGGACTGTGGGGCAACGGCACGATTCGCGTCCTCACCGGCTTCCTGACGCTGTACATCGCGTTCGTCGCGAAGTCGCGAACCGAACACGAACCGTGGATGCAGGCGGCGATGCTCGGTCTCGTCGGCGTGGCCGCCGGCCTCGGCAATTTCGCGGGCAACGCCACCGGCGCGCGGCTCAAACTCGGCAAGCCCGCACTGGTCGTGGTTCGCTGCACAGCCGCCGTGACCGCGGTCGCGATCCTGGTCGCCGTCACCGACAGCCTCCTCACGGCAGCGTTCGCGGCGCTGGTCGCGTCCGCGGGCAGCGCCCTTGCGAAGGTGTCCCTCGACGCGTCGCTCCAGCAGGATCTGCCCGAGGAATCCATCGCGTCCGGCTTCGGACGTTCCGAGACCGTGCTTCAGTTGAGTTGGGTCGTGGGCGGCACCCTCGGCATCCTGCTGCCCACCCAGTACTGGATCGGCTTCACCGTCATCTCGGTGGTCCTGATCCTCGGACTGGCGCAGACCTACCTCACCTACCGTGGCCGTTCGTTGCTCCCGGGTCTCGGTGGCAAACGGCCCGAACACGCGAACCAGGAAGCACCCGTCGGCACCGACTCCCGGGCCGGCTGAAACAGAACCCGTCACACCCGGCGGGGAACGACAGAACGAGAAACGGACACGATGAGCATGCAAGCCCGGACGAAGAAGATCCTCGCGGTGGTCGCGGTGATCGCACTGGTGGCCGCGGGCGGTCTCGCGACCGTCGTCACGTTGCTCGTGCGCGACGCGCCGGAGACGCTGCCGGTCGTCACCGCGTACTCGAACGGCAAGACCGTCGACGTCCAGGCCGGTGTGTGCGACTCCACCATGCGCTGCGCGGACCTCGAGGTCGCGTACCTTCCGGTCCAGGCGGGTACGCCGCTGCAGATGTCGCTGCCCAAGGACATCGCCGAGGGCGACTGGCGGCTCAACGTCCAGTTCGGCGATCCCCGCACCGGTGAGGTCTTCGAGGGTTTCCGCGACTACACGCCGGGCGAGGTCTACTCGGTGACGGTGCCGACGCGGGAGAACGAGCAACTGCTCGGCGTGATCATCCAGCAGCCCTCGTCGAGGGACTTCGCCCCGGTGTGGGCCGTGCAGACACTGCCCGGGCTGAACCCGGCCGCAGAACAGTCCGCGCAGTAGCCACCGCAGACAAAAGGAGCCCCCGGTCACACGACCGGGGGCTCCTTTGGTCTGCTCGCTCCGAGGATGAGGTTCCCCTCACCCGTGCGCGGCGGGCATCGAGTCAGGCGTCGAGTTCGCGGGCGACGGCCCGGACGACCTCGGAGATCCGCTGCGCCGTCTTGCGGTCCGGGTATCGGCCCTTGCGCAGGTCGGGCTGTACCTTCGCCTCGAGCAGCGTGATCATGTCCTCGACCATGCCGTGCAGTTCGTCGGGCGTGTGCTTGCGGGCGACGTCGTCGCGCCTGCTGCTCGCCTGCCGCAATGTGGGTGCCGGATCGAGCACCTTCAGGCTCAGCGCCTGCGGGCCGCGCTTCCCGGCTGCCATCCCGAACTCGACCCGCTGTCCGGCCTTGAGGCTCTCGGTTCCAGCGGGCAGTGCCGACGAGCGGACGTACACGTCCTCACCCTCGTCCTGGGAGAGGAAGCCGAAGCCCTTTTCAGCGTCGTACCACTTCACCTTGCCGGTAGGCACCGCGTCACCTGCTCATCCAAGTAGATCGACCACATAAACGAACGCGCCCCACCTGGTGTGGGACGCGATGACTGCATCCTACCCCCGCGTGCCCCTCCGGAGCACACGGGTTTGTGGCGATACCGTGGGTGCGTGGCACCTGAAACTCCCGGCACCGACTCCCCCGCAGCGAACGGCACCCCGCCCACGAGCGGGCTGTTGCTGTTCCGCATCGGCATCGCACTGTTCTTCGTCGGCCTGTTGGCCGTCATCGCAATCTTCGTCGTATCCGCGACCGGAAACACGCCCGGTCTCGCGCTGTACCTGGCGGCACTGCTGTGCCCCATCGGATTCCTCTTCGGCATCGGTTCCGCGCTGCGATCCGGCAGGCGCGCCCGGGGACAGGACACGTGATGAGAATCATCCTCAACATCATCTGGCTGGTGTTCGGCGGCCTGTGGCTCGCACTCGGCTACCTCGTGGCCGGTGTGATCTGCTGCATCCTCATCATCACCATCCCGTTCGGAATCGCCGCGTTCCGCGTCGGCATCTACGCCCTCTGGCCGTTCGGCAAGACGGTCGTGGAGAAACCGACGTCCGGCGTCGGTTCGCTGATCGGCAACGTGATCTGGCTGATTCTGTGCGGCATCTGGCTGGCCATCGGCCACGTCATCACCGCCTTCGCGATGGCGATCACGATCATCGGCATCCCGCTCGCCATCGCGAACCTCAAGATGATCCCGATCTCGCTGATGCCGCTCGGCAAGGACATCGTCGACGTCGGCACCGCCCGCACCTATCAGCCCGGCCCGGCCTGATGACCCCACCGCCCCGCACCGACCCGGATGCGGGGCGGTCGCTCCCCTCGCATCCCCTGTTCCTCGGAACCCTCGGCGCGCTCGCCGTCGCGGTCGTCGTCGCACACGACCGCGTGATTCCGTTCGGCCAGCCCCTGTGGGGCCTGTTCCGTAACGGACTCGACCTGCTGGTGTACCGCAGCGGCGGTGCCACCGTTCTGTCCGACGCAGGTCTGTACGACCACGCTCTGCACGGCGGCATGTGGTGGACCTACCCGCCGTTCTCCGCCGTCCTGTTCGCTCCGCTGCGGCTGTTCTCTCCGGAGATGACGGTCTTCCTCGGCGCCCTCGTGAACTTCGTCGCCCTGTACCTCGTCGTACTGCTGTGCTGGCGGCTGCTGGGCTACCGGACCGACCGCACCCTCCACATCGCGACGGCGTTGCTGACGATCTCGTTGAGCTGGCTCGAACCCGTCCGGACGACGATCTGGCTGGGCCAGGTGAACCTGTTGCTGATGCTGCTGATCCTGTGGGATCTCGGGCGCCCCGAGGGCAGCAGGCTGCGTGGACTCGGGGCCGGCGTCGCCGCGGGGATCAAGCTGACGCCCGCACTGTTCGTCGTCCATCTCCTTCTCACTCGCCAGTGGCGGGCCGCGGCGGTCGCGATCGGCGGGTTCGCCGCGACGGTGGCGGTGGGGTGTGTGGTGATCTTCTCGGACTCGCGGGCGTACTGGACCGGCGTGATCTGGCATTCCACTCGGATCGGCGAGACGGCGTGGCCCGCGAACCAGTCCGCATCGGGCGTCCTGGCACGTTGGCTCGACGTGGCCGAGCCGCCCCGGCTGCTGTGGCTGGCGGTCGCGGCGGTGTTGGCGGCGCTCGGGTTGGCCGCGGCCTGGGGCGCGCAGCGGAGTGGACGACAACTGCTCGCCGTCACGATGGTGGGCCTGACGTCCTGTGCGGTCTCACCGTTCTCCTGGGGCCACCACTGGGTGTGGTTCGTGCCGCTGCTGATCCTCGCGGTGGATCGGGCGTTGCGGGCGGGACGCGCGACGGCGTGGCTGGTCCCGGTGGCACTGGCGGCTCCCCTGCTGTCCTGGGCGCACGGGTTTCCCGACGGGGTCTACGCGATCGGGTTGTTCATGGTGCCCGTCCCGGACGCCGTCGTTCCGGTGACGCAGTCGGTGTATCCGTTGGTGTTCGTGGTGACCGCCGTCGTGGTGCTGGTGACGTGTGTGCGTGACGGCCTGCGAACCGCCAGGACCGCACCACCCGAAGATTGTGATGTGCCTCACATAACGGTTGGGTCACAGGGCGGTCTCGACCGAGCCGCGGCCGTCTGACCAGCACAAACACCCCCACCAACGGGTGAAATGCCGGGAAACACGCCGTTGCGGTAGGAGATGACGCAGTGCGATCGGCCACGTACGGTCATCACCGGTCGGTGTTCCGGCCAGTCCGGACCGCCGCGCCAAACCTTGTCCCGCGGAACGGATTCCCACAGAACACCAGGGACGAGGACGGGGGACCCACGTCCCCAGTGGACACCGGTAGGTGAGCAAGTGACCTTCCTTGGGGTGAAGCCGCAGTTCGCACCATCACGGAGCGATCACGGCCGGGCGACCTCTCAGCCCGAACCCGACAGCTGACCTCGCAGGCGCGTGCGGAGAGGAAACTCCCATGAGCGCTGGACGTCATCGCAAACCCACGAACACGCGTAAGAACGCCGCCAAGGTCGTCGTCACGACCGCGGTCTTCGGCGCAGCGGGCGCGGCCTTCGCGGCCCCCGCAAGTGCAGCACCCGACTCCGACTGGGATCGGCTCGCGCAGTGCGAGGCCGGCGGCAACTGGGGCATCAACACCGGCAACGGCTACCAGGGCGGACTGCAGTTCTCGCCGAGCACCTGGAACGCGCACGGTGGCGGCGAGTACGCCGCGACCGCCAACCAGGCCACCCGCGAGGAGCAGATCGTCGTCGCCGAGAAGGTCCTCGCCTCGCAGGGCTGGGGCGCATGGCCGTCCTGCTCGTCCAGCCTCGGGCTGACCAGCGGCCCCACCGCACGCACCGCGCCCGCCGCCACGGTCGAGGCCGCACCCGAGGCCCCTGCCGTCACGAGCGTTCCCACCACGGACGGCGCCGCCGACATCTTCGACTCCTTCGACAGCACCTTCGAGGCCGTCAAGACCCGCGTCGCCGTCGACCCGCAGATCGAGGCCCTCTACGAGCAGGCCAAGCTCAACCCGCAGGTCATCGACTTCCTCACGACGCACCTGCCCCAGCTCGCCCAGAACTGATCGCACCACCTCGAACATGTCGAAGGCCCCGCACCCGGATTGGGTGCGGGGCCTTCGACGTGTCGGGTCCGGCCGGTCGGCCGGCTGCTCGGCCGCCGACGGCTCAGCGGTTCACGACGGTGACGGGGTGCGTGTACGGAAGCTCCGACACCGGCAGGGGGAACTCCATCTCCTCACCGAACGGGGACAGCCCACCCGACCGGGTCGAGGACAGCTCGGTGACGGCGTGGTCACCCTCCTTGATGTGCGAGGGCCAGCCGTTGTCAACGTAGGTCTTGCTCGAATTGTTAGCCACGAGGCCATTTTGACACCGACGCGTCATCGGGTACAGCCCAGGTCTCTAATCTGATAAGTGATGACCGACATCGATCCCGCCGCCACCCCGGAACAATTGGCGACCTGGCTCGGCGAACGCAGCGACGCCGAGCTCGCCGAGCTGCTTCGACTCCGCCCCGACCTGGCGGTACCACCGCCGGCGAACCTGTCGGTGCTGGCGTCGCGCGCCGAACAGCGGGCGTCGGTCCTGCGGGTCGCGGACAACCTGAGCGTGCTCGAACTCACGCTCGTCGGGCTGCTGGCCCGCGAGGGGGCCATCGACACCGGTGTCTCCCGGGAACGGCTGGGCGAACTGGTCGCGGGCCGCGCCCCCGCACGATCCGTCGACCGCGCGCTGACCGTGCTCCGGGATCGGGCGCTCGTGTGGGGCAGCGGGCTGCTGCGAGTGACACCTGCGGCCCGGGAGGCCGTCGGTTGGCGGGTGGACCCGGCGACGACGACGCTGACGGCCGAGCAGATCACCGAGGCACTCGCCGCGCTCACCCCGGACGAACGACGACTTCTCGAAACCCTCGCGACCAGCTCCCCCATCGGCAGGACTCGGGATGCCGCGCCGGACACGTCGCCGGATCGTCCGGTGCAGCGACTTCTCGCCTCCGGTCTGCTCGTCTGGCTCGACGCGCAGACCGTCGAGCTGCCGCACCAGGTCGGCCAGGTCCTGCGCGGCGAGACGGTCACCGACCCCGACACCCTCACCCCGCCCGCCGTTCGCGGGCGCAAGCGCACGGCGTCCGAGGTCAACGCTGCCGCAGCCGGTGAGGCACTGGAGATGATCCGGCACTGCGAGGAGGTGCTCGCCGCGCTCGGTGAGCACCCCGCCCCCACGCTCAAGGCCGGTGGGCTCGGTGTCCGGGAGTCGCGGCGGCTCGCCAAGTCCGTCGGCGTCGACGACGGACGGATCGGTCTCATCCTCGAACTCCTCGCGGGTGCGGGTCTGATCGCCAGTGGCGCCCCGGACCCGCTGCCCGCGTCGGACACCGGCGACGACTACTGGGCGCCGACCCTCGCGGCCGACGCGTGGCTGGACGGGAACACCGCGCACCGGTGGCAGGCGCTCGCCCAGTCCTGGCTCGACCTGCCGCGGCGGCCGTGGACGGTCGGACTGCGCGACCCGAACGACAAGCCGATCGCGGCCCTGTCGGAGGAGGTGCGGGCCTCCGGCGCGCCCCGGGACCGGCGCTTCGTCCTCGAACTGGTCGCCGAACTCGGGACCGGTGTGGCCGCCACCCCCGACGAGGTGGCCGCGATGGTCGCGTGGCGCAGGCCCCGGTGGTCGATGCGGCTCGGCGTGTCCGCGATCGGCCACACCCTCGCCGAGGCGACCGCGGTCGGGCTCGTCGGGCGGGGCGCGGTGGCGTCACCCGGTCGCAGCCTGCTGCACGACGGACCGCCGGAGTCGGTTCTGGCGGACATGACGGCCGCGCTGCCGAAACCGATCGACTACGTCCTGGTGCAGGCGGATCTGACGGTCGTCGCGCCGGGACCGCTGGTGCCGGAACTGTTGGCTCAGGTTCACCAGGTGGCGGACGTCGAGTCGGCGGGCGCGGCGACCGTGTACCGGGTCGGTGAATCCAGTGTCCGGCGTGCCCTCGACGCCGGGCGCACGGCGTCCGAACTGCACGCCCTGTTCGCGACGCACTCGAAGACTCCGGTCCCGCAGGCGCTCACCTATCTGATCGACGACGTCGCACGCAGGCACGGCCGGTTGCGGGCGGGGGTGGCGCGGTCGTTCGTCCGCTGCGACGATCCGGCGACGCTCGCGGAGGTGTTGGCGTCGCCGGTCGCGGAGGAACTGGCGTTGCGGGCACTGGCTCCGACGGTCGCGGTGTCGCAGGCCGAGCTCGGCGACGTCCTCGAACGATTGCGCCGCGTCGGTTTCGCACCCGCGGGCGAGGATTCGTCGGGTGCGATCGTGGACCTGCGACGTCCCGGTGCCCGAGTCGCGAAGCGCCGCGAGCGGCCGACCCGACGCGAGCCTGCGCCGCCGACCCCGGAGCAGTACGAGCAGCTGGTCCGGCAGTTGCGGGCAGGCGAGCGGGCCGCGGCGACCACCCAGCGCGGTGCCGGGGTCCGATCGGACGGCAGCCGTGCGGGCAGCGCGGCGACGATGGCGTTGCTGCAACTGGCGGTGAAGGTCAAGCGCAGCGTCCGGATCGGGTACGTCGACGCGCAGGGCGTCGCGTCGGTGCGGATCGTCGACCCCGTCAGCGTCGGCGGCGGCCAGCTCGACGCGTTCGACCCTGCAGACGGCGCGATCCGGCGTTTCACGCTGCACCGGGTCACGTCGGTGGCGCTCGTCGAGTGACCGCTGCCGGACGCCGCGACCCGGTGTCCGCGTCGCGTCCGTCACCGGAAAACCACCCGTACCTGCGGGACTGGCTATTTCCAGGAAATGACGTATGGTCTGGGCCAGTGATTGCCTCTTCGAATTAAGGAGCGACAATGGCAGACAAAAATTCCCGCAAGATCATGAAAAAACCCGCCCAGACGTTGAAGGAAAGGCGAGCGGAAAAACGGGACCGCGCAACGGAGGCCGGCGAGTTCATCCGCAAACGCAAGCGTCACTAGCGGGGAAGGCGTGCAGTCCGACACGGCCGCACCGGCCTCCCGAGTACTCGAAACGCTGTACCGACAGTTCTCCGGGCACGCCGACGGCAGCGCCTCACAGGATCCCCGAGCACACGGGCGCAAGGCGGCGCTGACCTCGGCGCGAATCTTCGTCCTCGACGAGAGCGCACTCGCGCCCCACACCGAATCAAACAGAAATGAAGGCCCGTTCGTGAAAAGAACACTTCTGGCCCTTGACCGGATCAAGGATCGGCTGGAAAACGAACTCGACGCGACCGCCGGGATCACCGAGCGTGAGGTCGGATACCGGGCCGGAATTTCCGAGGCGATCGTGCAGGTGATGGATATCCGTCAGGATTTCGCCTCCACCCGCTGAATTGTCGATCCGGAAAACTCCGGAATTCTCGAATAATCGGCAACTGCCGAGACAAGTGATCGGATTTCCGCTTCCCCAACCGTGTTGGGTGCGGAATTCCGATGCTTCGCGGTCCGGTCACGTCGCCTCCCTTCCAGCAGGGTCGACCCCCTTCCTCGTCCTTCCGTGGACAATGGAGTGGTTGTCATCGCTAGGAGGCGCACGTGACCGACGGACCGCTCATCGTCCAGTCCGACAAGACCCTGCTGCTCGAGGTCGACCACCCACGCGCGAACGAGGCCAGGCAGGCGATCGCACCGTTCGCGGAACTCGAACGCGCACCCGAGCACGTGCACACCTATCGCGTGACGCCGCTGGCGCTGTGGAATGCGCGCGCCGCCGGCCACGACGCCGAGCAGGTCGTCGACGCGCTCGTCACCTTCTCGCGTTTCGCCGTGCCGCAGCCGCTGCTCGTCGACATCGTGGACACGATGGCCCGCTACGGGCGCCTGCAGCTGGTGAAGAACCCGGCGCACGGTCTGGTGCTCGTGAGCCTGGACCGGGCCGTGCTCACCGAGGTGCGCAGGCACAAGAAGATCGCCCCGATGCTGGGCGCGCAGGTCGACGACGACACCGTCGTGGTGCATCCGTCCGAGCGCGGCCATCTCAAGCAGATGCTGCTCAAGATCGGCTGGCCCGCCGAGGACCTCGCCGGATACGTCGACGGCGAGGCGCACCCGATCGAACTGGACTACGAGGGCCGATTCCCCGGCTCCGCGGACGGCGGCTGGCATCTGCGGGACTACCAGGAGATGGCGGCCGACTCGTTCTGGGCGGGCGGTTCCGGTGTCGTGGTGCTGCCGTGTGGTGCGGGCAAGACGATGGTCGGCGCCGCGGCGATGGCCAAGGCGCAGGCCACGACGCTGATCCTGGTGACGAACACCGTCGCGGGCAGGCAGTGGAAGCGGGAGCTGATCGCCCGCACCTCGCTCACCGAGGAGGAGATCGGCGAGTACTCGGGTGAGAAGAAGGAGATCCGTCCGGTCACCATCGCGACGTACCAGGTGATCACCCGCAAGACGAAGGGCGAGTACAAGCACCTCGAACTGTTCGACTCCCGCGACTGGGGCCTGGTGATCTACGACGAGGTGCACCTGCTGCCCGCGCCCGTCTTCAGGATGACCGCGGACCTGCAGTCCCGGCGTCGTCTCGGCCTGACCGCGACGCTGGTCCGGGAGGACGGCCGCGAGGGCGACGTGTTCTCGCTGATCGGACCGAAGCGGTACGACGCGCCGTGGAAGGACATCGAGGCGCAGGGCTGGATCGCGCCCGCCGACTGCATCGAGGTGCGGGTGACGCTCACCGACGCGGAGCGGATGGCGTACGCGACGGCGGAACCCGAGGAGCGGTACAAGCTGTGCTCGACCGCCCGCACGAAGAACGCCGTGGTCAAGTCGATCCTGGCGAAGCACGAGGATTCGCAGACCCTGGTGATCGGCGCCTACATCGACCAACTCGACGAACTCGGCGAGGCCCTGAACGCACCGGTCATCAAGGGGTCGACGAAGACGAAGGAACGCGAGCAGTTGTTCGACGCGTTCCGGGTCGGCGAGATCAAGACGCTCGTGGTCAGCAAGGTCGCGAACTTCTCGATCGACCTGCCCGAGGCGTCGGTGGCGGTGCAGGTGTCGGGCACGTTCGGGTCCCGGCAGGAGGAGGCGCAGCGCCTCGGCCGGCTGCTGCGACCCAAGCACGACGGCGGGCAGGCGCACTTCTACTCGGTCGTCGCTCGCGACACCCTGGATTCCGAGTACGCGGCGCATCGGCAGCGGTTCCTGGCCGAGCAGGGCTACGCGTACCGCATCACCGATGCGGACGACCTTCTCGGCCCGGCGATCGGCTAGGACGAGGATCGGGTAGGAATAGGACCGTGCGTCGCTTCGAATTCCCCGTGGACTCCGCCCATGCCAAGTCGGTCAACGAGACGGTCGGTGACGTCCGTCGTCTGCGCTGGGCCGCTCTGATCACGGCGCTGCTGTTCGTCGCGCTCGCGGTGTGGCTGATCGTGCTCGCGCACCCGTGGTCGTACGCGCTGGGCGCGGTCGCGATCGTGGCGGCGGTGGGGTCGGTGTGGATGGCCTTCTGGGCGCCTCGCAAGGTCGGGTCGGTGGAGGACCTGTACGCGAATGGCGAGTTGGTGCCCGCGATCGTGGCGGTGACGCGTCCGCGCGGCGCGACGCTGATGGCGTTGGTGAACACCGCGAAGCCGTCGGCCGACCGTCCGCACTACGCGCTGGTGACCCGAACCATCCGCACCCTGCCGGGCCACGCGATGACGAACGTCGGAGAGCGGGTTCCGTCGGTTTCGGTGCTGTCGGATCGTTCGACGAACTCGCAGTCCGACACGTGGGAGATGGTCAGCCCGATGCCGATCGCGTGGGGAACCCGCGACCCGAAGGTGATCCGCCGCGCCATCGAGCAGATCCCGAACGCCGAGTGGAAGCTCCTGACGAAGTCGATCCCGTTGGCTGACGACGTGCCGCGGGCGAAGAACCAGCAGATCCCCGTCGACCTGTAGGCACCTCCACGTCGAATTGTTGTACACAACAGAATATTTCGCGATCCACCACCCGGACGGTTCGTGCATGGGACCATTCTCGGCAGTTCCGTCGATCATCATGCGATCGACCGCCGAACTCTTCGCACACGTCCAGAGGGGGATCACCATGTCGTCAGGAATCCGACGCCGACTCGTCGCCGGCGTCGCCGTCACAGCAGCACTCACGGGAGGGACTTTGATCGGCGCCGGACCGGCGTCTGCAGAGTCGCCGACACCGTTCGTGCTTTTCGGTTCGGCCGACTCCGCCTCTCAGGACGGCAACGGACTCGGCGGGTTCGCAGACGACGTCCTCTTCCAATTCGGTTTCTGCGCACCGATTGGACTGCCCTTTATGATCTTCGGCGCCGACCGTCCTGATTTCTATCGGGACCTTTGCGAATCCAGTGGTCCAAGTGGTAACGACGAGGTGGGTTGAGCGCCAGTCGACACAGCCACCCGAGCCGGATCACACCACCAGCGTGTACTCCTGCTCGGGTCGGCCGGTCGCGCCGTACCGCAACTGCACCCGTAGGCGCCCCTTGGCGACAAGCGCCGCCAGGTAGCGCTGCGCGGTCGCGCGG
The DNA here is from genome assembly GCF_005503035.1 of Rhodococcus sp. Q. NCBI lineage: Bacteria > Bacillati > Actinomycetota > Actinomycetes > Mycobacteriales > Nocardiaceae > Rhodococcus > Rhodococcus sp. Q. The sequence goes on along the minus strand of NZ_SCOY01000014.1, from coordinate 15,276 downwards.
GACACGCCGATCTCCACCGCCACCTCGGCCGCCGACAGCGGCTGATCGGACCCGGCGAGAAGCTCGACAATCCTGCTGCGGGTCACGGATTGCTGCGGGGAGGCGTCCTCGACCTTCGGCGCGGCCCGCAACGACGCCAGCGCACTGTCGATGCGGGACTGGTCGAGGGTGCGGTCGGCGACGATCCGACGGTAGTGCAGGTACGCGCCGAGGCGGCGGGCGAGTTCGGTGTCCGTGAAGGGTTTGACGAGGTACACCAACGCGCCCGCGGTCATCGCGTCCCGGACCGCGACGCCCTCGGAGGCGGCCCCGAGAACGAAAGCATCGCAACGTAGTTCGCGCACGAACTCGATTCCGGAGCCGTCGGGCAGATAGACGTCGACGAGCGCGAGGTCGACGTCGTTCGACCGGACCGCCTCGCGGGCCGCCGCGAGAGTCCCCGCGACCGCGACCATCTCGAAGCCACCCATCGCCGAGACGATCCCCGCGTGCAGGTCCGCGACCCGGAAGTCGTCGTCGACGACGAGTACCCGCACCTGTGTCACGACGGCCCTCCGCTCGATTCGCACACTCCCGGCAACGTTGCCACGAATAATGCCCCTCCCGTGGGGTTCTCGGCGGTGCGACGCCCACCCGGGTCACCGACGACGACGTCGCCGCCGTGACGGCGTACCAGCTGTCTCGTCAGCGCCAGCCCGATACCCCTGCCGCCCGGGCGGTCGCCGGCAGGTTTGGTGGTCACCCCTTCCCGGAACACATCCTCCGGGTCGACGGCGAGACCCGGTCCGGTGTCCCCGACGGTGACGATCAGCGTGCCGTCGTGTTCGACGAGGTCGATCTCCACTTCCGCGGGCCGTGTCGGTCCCGCTGCGGCGGCGTCGACTGCGTTGTCGACGAGGTTGCCGACCACGGTCGTCACGTCCACCGGATGCACCAGATGTGAAGGTATCCACGTGTTCTCGCCGAGCACCAGGGTGACGTCGCGTTCCCGGGCGTGCGCGGCCTTCGCGATCAGGAAGGCCCGTAGATGCGGGTCGGCGATGTCCTCGGCCCCGGCGAGTTCGTCCACCACACCGCCCGATCCGACGAGCGTCTCGAGGAACTCCGTGGCGGCCGCCGTGTCTCCGCGGGAGAGCAGGCCGTACAGCAGGTGCAGGCGGTTCCCGAACTCGTGTTGCTGCGCCCGCAGGACGGACCCGATGGCCTGGACGGAGTCGAGTTCTCGGGTGAGGTGCTCGACGTCGGTGCGGTCCCGCACCGACAGCACCGCACCGAGGTCGCGGCCGTCGCGGACCACACGGCTCGCCATCGCCAGCACCACTCCGTCCCCGCCGACCGCCGCGACGACCGCCTCGCCGGCAGGGTTGTCGATCAAGTCGAGAAGCCTTGGCGTCAAGCCGATTTCGTCGACGCGATCACCGACACCGCCGTGCAGTTCGAGTAGGCGGGCGGCGTCGGAGTTGACGACGGTCACGACACCGTCCGCGTCGATGCCGACGATCCCCTCCCCCACCCCGTGGAGGACGGCCTCCTGTTCACGCACCAGCTGGGCCAGTTGTTCCGGTTCGAGTCCGAGTGTCAGCTTCTTCCAGCGCGCCGCCAGCAACGCCGACCCCAGGACGCCTGCGCCGAGAGCCAGCGCGACGACCAGTGCCGCCCACCGCAGATCGGACCACAGGTCGGCGCCGACCTCCTCGGTCGAAATGCCGACGCTGACCTCACCCACGACCGCGCCGGAGTCCGGTGAGGTCACCGGGACCTTGGCCCGAACCGAGTCGCCCAGGGTTCCGCGTTCGCGGACCACCACCTCGGCACCCGAGAGTGCCGCCGGGTCGGTACTGACCCGCAGGCCCAGCCGGTCCGGATCGGGATGGGCGAGCCGCAGACCTTTTTCGTCGGTGACGACGACGAACAGGGCACCGGTGGCGACGCGCGTCGACTCCGCGGCCTGCTGGACCGCGGAGTCGACGAGTTCCTCGTTGCCGGGTGAGACGACGCCGTCGTCGGCAGCGGCGAACCGCGCCACGTCGGCGCGGACCTCGGCGTCCGCGGCGACGGTCCGGGCGATCGCCAGTGCCCGCTCCCCGTGCTCGTCGGCGACCCGGTCCGCGGTGGTGGTGGCGAAGAATCCGAAGCCGATCGCCAGGGCGACGGCCACGACGCCGCTCTGCAGCAGCAGCACCTGGGTGCGGAGCTTCATCGCCACCACCTGCCTTCTGCTCGACGTTCCGTAATGTCACATTCGCTCACGTCACGTACGCCAATGTGACATTACGGAACCTGCGGCAGTCAGCCGAGCGGGATCTGCCCGAGCAGGACTCCGACGACGAGCATGGCTACCGACACGATCGCGGCCCTCCACAGCACCTTGCGGTGGTGGTCGGCGAGGGACACACCGGCCAGGGTGACCAGCAGCAGGATCGCGGGGACGAGTGGGCTCTGCATGTGCACGGGCTGTCCGGTGATGGACGCTCGCGCCATCTCGACCGGCTCGATCCCGTACTGCGCTGCGGTCTCGGTGAGCACGGGCAGCACCCCGAAGTAGAACGCGTCGTTGGTCATGAAGAACGTGAACGGGATGCTGAGCAGTCCGGTGATGACCGCGAGGAACGGACCGAGGGAATCGGGGATGATCCCGGTCAGCCACAGCGCCATCTCCTCGACCATGCCGGTGCCCTGGAAGACGCCGGTGAGGACGGCGGCGGCGAACACCATCGCGACGACGGAGACGATGCTCGACGAGTGCCGGGCGATGGCCTCGGACTGGTCCGCGACACGGGGAAAGTTCACGGCGAGCGCGATGGCCGCGGCGACCATGAACAGCACCGGGATGGGGATGACGTCGAGCCCGAGCACCACGAGCAGCGCGACGGTCAGGGCCGCATTGAACGGCAGCAGACGCGGGCGCAGGGTGTCGCGGTCGGGGTCTAGACCGCCGGCCATCTGTCCGACCTCGGCTGGGCCGTCGGCGTCGCCGTCACCGCCGGATCCCGCCGACCCGGTTCCGCCGCCGGACCCGCGTGCCCCGACCCCGGCCAGCAGTGGCTCGGAGGTGAGGACGAGTTTGCCGAGACGACGGCGTTCCATGACGCCGAGGTGCATCGAGAACAGCAGCACGATGACGAGTCCGACGACGAGCGACGGGATCATCGGCACGAACACGTCCGACGGTGACAGCCCGAGTGCGCTCGCAGCGCGGACGGTGGGCCCGCCCCACGGGATGATGTTCATCGTCGCGTTGGCGAGGCCCGCGACGACGGTGAGCACGACGGGGCTCACCCGGAGCTTGAGGTACAGCGGCAGCATCGCGGACGTCGTGATGATGAAGGTGGTCGAGCCGTCACCGTCGAGGGAGACGACCATCGCCAGTACCGCGGTACCGACGACGAGGCGTGCGGGATCGTCGTTGACCAGCCGCAGGATCAGCCTCACCAGCGGGTCGAACAGTCCGACGTCGATCATGATTCCGAAGAAGATGATCGCGAAGAACAGCAGCGCCGCCGTCGGGGCGAGACTCTCGATTCCGTCGACGATCATCGACCCGATGTCGGTGCCTGCACCGGCGAAGAGTCCGAATGCGACGGGGACGAGGATCAGCCCGACGACGGGTGTCGCCCGCTTCGCCAGGACCAGGTACATGAACGTGGCGACCATGAGGAAGCCCAGTGCTACGAGCATCGTTGCCCACCTTCTCGTTTCGGCCCGAGGCACCGACCGGTCGTGGGACGGTGTCGCGGTTTCGAACGAGTGTGGGCCAGGACACATATCGATCGCTCGGTTGCGTGCGATTGCCGTGTTTTGCGCGTTCTGCTCAGGGGCCCGCGAGGCACTCGTCGACGGTCACGGCCAGTCGGAAGCCGGCGCGCGGGGGTCGGTGGCCAGCAGTCCGGCGACCCACATGTCCCGGCGGACGCCGCGCTGCAGTCCGCCGGCGCGCACAATGCCCTCGAACCGGAACCCGACCCGCCGGGCAACCGCCGCCGACGCGGCGTTGCCGACGAACGCCCGCCACTCGACTCGTTCGAGGGCCAGCGTGTCCGGGCGGAAGGCAAAGTCGCACACGAGATTCAATGCCTTCGCCATCAGCCCGAGGCCGCGCATGGCGGGATCCAGCCAGAACCCGACCTCGGCCGCCGACGCGTCCCGGGCTGCGAGACCGATCATCCCGGCGACCGGACCGTTGGGGTCACGGCGTATCGCCCAGGTGGGGCTGCGGTCGGCCCAGCCGGCCGGGACAACCTTGGTCACGAACGCCTCCGCGTCCGCCAGCCGGTACGGCACCGGCATCGTCGTCCACCGTCCGATCGCCTCGTCCTGGCAGCATCTGGTGATCGATTCGACATCCTCCGGGGTGGGCGGTGTCAACACCAGCCCGCCTCCGGACAGGTTCACCACGAACATCGCCTCACCCCTGCAATGCGGGAATGACCTCGCGTTCGAAGAGTTCGATCCCGGAGGTGTCGTACGCGGCTTCGGGGAAGTAGCAGATGGCGTACTCGAGGCCCTGGGCGCGGATCGCGGTGAGGTTCTCGACGATCTGCTCCGGCGTCCCGACGCCGGGCATGCCGCGGAAGGCGGACATCGAGGCGTCGGCGAGCTCGTCGCCCGCGTAGCGCGCAATGCGGTCGCGCGTCTGCGCCAGCCGGTCCTCGACCTCGGCTTCGGTGGCGCCGATCGCGATGTTGTAGTTCGCGGAGCGGGTGATGGCGTCGAAGTCGGTACCGACCGAGGCGCAGTGGTCGCGCAGGATCGCGGACTTGTGGGTGAACCCATCGAGGGTGCCGTCGAAGTTGGTGTACTGCGCGTACTTCGCGGCGATCTTCAGCGTGACCTTCTCCCCTCCGCCCGCGATCCACAGGGGAATGCCACCGTCCTGCAATGGTTTCGGTTCGACGATCGCACCGTCCACCTGATAGTGCTTGCCGTCGAGGATGGCGCTTCCGGTGGTCCAGGCCTGCCGCATGATCTGGATACCCTCGTCGAGCCGACCGAGTCGTTCACCTGCGGACGGGAATCCGTAACCGTATGCGCGCCACTCGTGTTCATACCATCCGCCGCCGATGCCCATGTCGATCCGGCCACCGGAGATGAGATCGGCGGTGGCGGCGACCTTCGCCAGATAGGCGGGATTGCGGTAGCTGATGGCGGTGCACATCTGTCCGAGCCTGATCGTGGACGTCACCGCTCCGAGCGCCGACATCAGTGACCACGCCTCGTGGGTGGCTTCTCGCGTCGGTGCGGGCACCGTGTGGAAATGGTCGTACACCCACACCGACTCCCATGGACCGGACTCGGCCCGCAGGGTGACGTCCTTCATCACGTTCCACTGGTCCGCGGGCGCGATGCCCGTCAGATCCAACCGCCAGCCTTGAGGTACGAACATCCCGAATCGCATGGGAGACAATCTACTACGCATCGGCTACAACCTCGGATGATGCGACATGACCGTGACGTTCCGCAAGCTCGGAGGCCTTCTCCGGCGGCGGCCACGGCACGTACCGCGGAATGTAGCGGGCGAGCAGTCCGGCGCCGACGACCGCGGATCCAGCCAACGCCAGGATCGCACCGCCCAACGGGATCACCCCGGTCAGCAACCCGATCGCGAGCGGACCGGCGAACATGCCACTGTCGTGAGTGAGTCGCCAGGCCGCGAGGAACTCGGCGCGGGTCTGCGGCGGCGCGATGTCAGCACCGAGCGTCATGATGACGCCGTTACCGAATCCGTTGCCGACACCGAGCACCACCGCCGCGACGGCGAACGTCGCCAGGGTGTCCGTCAGTGGGATGGCGGCGTACGCGACGCCGAGAAGAAACAGCGACGGCACCGCGACGAACCTCCTGCCGAAGCGGTCCATCAGCCGTCCCGCCGGATACGAACACAGGAGGTCGACGGCCGAACTCAACGCGAACACCAGGCTGACCTGAGTGGCGTCGAGACCGATGTGGACGGCCCACAGCGGCAGCACGGCGTCGCGGGAGGCCCGCGCGGCGCCCATCATCAGTGACCCCGCCCCGAGTGTGGACAGCAGGCGCCGATGCCGGGTCACGATGGTGGGCAGCGTCGCGTGAGAGTGCTTTCCATCCGACTCGGCGTCCGGTCGCGGAATGTCCGGCACCCGCGCCATCAGCCACCCGGATACGAGGATCGCGACGAACTGGACGACGAATCCGCCGCGGGTGCCGAGTGCGGCGATGGTGGCCGCGCCGAGGAGCGGACCGACGAAGAAGCCGAGGCGCCACATCGCCGCGAAGGCCGACATCGCCCGCGCCCGCGCGTGCAGCGGCACGGCCTCAGCGAGATAGCTCTGGCGTGCCAGTCCCCACACCGCGTTGGCGAGACCGGTCATGACCGCGCCGACGGCGAGCATCCACGGCGTGGTGGACAGCAATGCGACGAGGACGCCCGCCGCGCCGAGCAGGCTGCCTCCGACGATGGATCGACGCTCCCCGAACACGGCGACCAGCCGCCCGGCGGGTAGGTCGCCGAGGACCGCACCCAACCCGACGGCCGCGACGATCAGCCCCGAGACGGCCAGGGAGGCCCCCATGTCGTGCGCGACGAGCGCGATGACCGGGGCACCCGCTCCCTGACCGATCCCGAAGATCGCGGCGGGTACGAAGACCGTGCCGACGAACGGCCGCAGCGGCGACGGGCTCCGCGTCATGCGCTCACGTCGTGGGCGAGCTCTTCCGTGAACCGGTTGCCCGGATCGCCGAGACCGTAGTGACCGCGCAGCGTGTCCGCCGTGTACTCGGTGCGGAACAGCCCCCGTTCCTGCAGGATCGGGACGACCCGGTCGACGAAGTCGTCGAGTCCGCCGGGCAGGTACGGCGGCATGATGTTGAATCCGTCCGCTGCGCCCTGCTCGAACCACGTCTGCAGTTCGTCGGCGATCTGTTCGGGAGTGCCCGCGAACGTGCGGTGGCCGCGTCCACCGCCGAGCAGACCGATCAGTTCCCGCACCGTCCGCCCTTCCTCCGCGAGGTCCTTGACGAGCTGGTAGCGGCTCTTGTTGCCCTCGATCTGGTCGACCGGAGGCAGCGGCGGCAGCGGCGCGTCGAGGGAATGCTCGGTGAGGTCGACGCCGAGCATCAGCGACAGCTGACGCAGGGAGTACTCGGGCGAGATGAGGTCGGTGAAGGATCGTTCCAGTTCCTCGGCCTCCTCCTTCGTGTCCGCGATGAACGGGACGATGCCGGGCAGCACCTTGACGTCGTCGGCGGACCGTCCGTGCGCGACGACGCGGGTCTTGAGGTCGCGGTAGAACTGCTGCCCCTCGGCGAGCGTGCGTTGCGCCGTGAACACCGCCTCGGCATGTGTGGCGGCGAATTCCTTGCCGCTCTCCGACGATCCGGCTTGCACCAACAGCGGCCTGCCCTGCGCGGAGCGCGGGGCGTTCAGCGGCCCCTTCACCCGGAACCGCTCACCGGCGTGATCGATGGTGTGGACGCGGTCCGGGTCGGCGAAGACACCGGATTCCTCGTCGAGCACGACCGCGCCGTCCTCCCAGCTGTCCCACAGCGCGAGGGTGACGTCGACGAACTCCTCCGCCCGCTCGTACCGGCCACGGTGGGCCGGGATGCCGTCGACGCCGAAGTTGGCGGCCTCGTCCGCGCCCGCCGAGGTGACGATGTTCCAGCCGGCCCGGCCCCCGCTGATGTGGTCGAGCGAGGTGAACTTGCGTGCCAGGTTGTACGGGTCGCTGTAGCTGGTCGACGCCGTCGCGATCAGGCCTACCTTCTCGGTCGCGACGGCGATCGCGGACAGCAGGGTGACGGGCTCGAACACGGCGAGGGCGTTGTGCTTGACCCGCGGCCCGACGGCGAGACCGTCGGCGAAGAACACCGAGTCGAGCTTGCCGCGTTCGGCGATCCGGCCGAGCTCCTGGAAGTGCGCGACGTCCAGGACCCGGTGCGCTTCGGTGCGGGGGTGACGCCAGGCCGCCTCGTGGTGACCGACTCCCATCAGGAAGGCGTTGAGGTGGAACTGTCGGGAATTCTGTGACATGAGAGGTGCTTTCGTGGTGGTGGAGCGAACGAGGACCGGCGTCAGACGCGCCAGCGGGACAGTCGGCGTTCGATCAGGACGAGGATCGCGTTGATCGTGAGACCGAGGATCGAGATGGCGACGATGCCCGCGTACATGTCCGGGATCTGGAAGTTGAACTGGGAAGCGGTGATCAGATATCCGAGGCCGGCCTTCGCGCCGACCATCTCGGCAGCGATGAGCACGAGGATCGACGCCGCCGCGGACATGCGGACACCGGTGAAGATGGTGGGCACGGCGGCGGGCAGCACCACCTTCTGGAACAGCCGGATCGGCGAGAGTCCGAGCGACGACGCGGACTTGATGAGGAGCGGATCGACCGTGCGGACACCGGAGATCGTGTTCAGCAGGATCGGGAAGGTGCACGCGTAGATCACCAGCGCGATCTTCGACTGCTCGCCGATGCCGAGGATCAGGATGAAGACCGGCAGCAGCGCCAATGCGGCCGTGTTGCGGAACATTTCGAGGATCGGGTTGAGGAAGTCCGACACCGGCCGGTACCAGGCGATCGCGATGCCGAGGGGAATCGCGATGACCAGCGCCACAGAGAAGCCGATCACGGCTCGGGAGAGGCTGGCCGAGACGTGTGTCCACAGCTCACCGCTCTGGGCGAGGTCGAGCAGGGCGCCGATCACCGTGCTGAACGGCGGTAGGAACACCTCGTCCACCAAGCCGACACGGGGGGCGATCTCCCACAGCAGGAGGAAAGCGACGATCGCGACGAGTGGCTTGACGATCCTCCAGATCACCGGCCCGACGCTCGCGCCCACCCGCCTCGCGGTCCCCGGATCACGCTGTGCGGGTGCCTTGTCCGACACGACCTCGGGAGTGGGCACGGACTCGGCGAGGGCCTCCGGTGCGGCCAGCGCGCTAGACATTGACCGACTCCTTCTCGATCACCTGTGCGCGCTCGACCTCGCCGTGCAGCAGTGTCCAGATGCGGTGCCGATACTGACGGAACTGCTCCGACGAGCGCACGTCCTCGCCGCTGCGGTCGATGTCGATGTCCACGAACGTCTTGACCCGGCCGGGCCTCGACGTCAGGACGGCGACCCGCTGCCCCAGGTAGATCGCTTCGTCGATCCCGTGCGTGATGAACAGGATCGTCTTACCCGTCGCCTTCCAGATCCGAAGGAGCTCGTCCTGCAACGACTCCCGGGTCTGCGCGTCGAGGGCGGCGAAGGGCTCGTCCATCAGCAGTACCTCGGGATCGAAGGCGAGGCTGCGGGCGATCGCCACCCGCTGCTTCATTCCGCCGGACAGCTCGTGCGGGTAGCGGTCGCCGAAGCCGTCCAACCCCACCAGTTCGAGGTAGTGCTCGGCGATCTCGTGGCGTTCCTTCTTCGGCAGCCCCTTCGCCTCCAACCCGAACTCGATGTTGTGGCGTGCCGTACGCCACGGGAGCAGCGCGTACTGCTGGAAGACGATCCCCCGATCGAGACCGGGTCCGGTGACGGGCTTGCCGTCGAGCAGGATCCGACCCGACGTCGGTTCGCTCAGACCGCCGAGAAGGTCGAGCAGCGTGGACTTTCCGCAGCCGCTCGGTCCGACGAGGACGAGGAATTCGCCGTCCGCGACGTCGATGTCGATGTCGTCGATCGCGGTGAAGGTGTCCTTCGTCCCGCGCACGTCGAACTGTTTGGTGACGTTCTCCAGGCGGAGCTTGGGAGTGCGAACCCGGTCGGGGTTCACGGCAGTGGTGCTCATTTCAGTCCTTCCGGTGCTTCATCGGTCGGCCCGCTCTGGGATGGGAACGCGCCTGGGGTGTTCGGGGTGAACTCGATCGCGTAGTGCTCGATTGCGGTCAGTCCCGACAGCGCGGCGGTCGCGGCCAGCGCGTACACGCCGTTACGCCGGATCCACGATCCGACTCGGGACGCTGTTGGTCCTGCCTGCGTGGTCATTTCGCCGCCAGGGCCTGGCCGTCCGGGCCACTGTCGACGGGGTAGGTGCCGTTGAAGTACGGGTTGAACTCGTTGGTGTAGACGTCGCCGGTCGTCAACGCGCCGTCCTCGAGTTCGCCGTTGCGCACCAGCCAGTCGATCCAGAGCTGGATCTCCTGGTCGGTGATCACGCCGCCCGGGCCGGCGACGCCCGGCGACTTCCAGTAGTCGGCGAGGTCGGTGGTCTCGCCGCGGCCGCGCTTGCCGATGATCTCCTTGTACTTGGCGATGACCTGGTCACGCGGGGTGGTCTGGGTCCATCGGATGGCGCGCGCCGTGCCCTGGACGAAGTCGGCGACGGCTTCCTTGTTGTCGGCGATGAAGTCGTCGCGCAGCAGAATGGTGCCGTAGGTGAAGCTGCCGAACAGGGACTCGTCGGTGAACAGGGGACGGATGCCGCCCCGCTCGACCGCCTTGTCGCGGAACACACTCCCGAGGGTGCCGACATCGATCTGCCCCTGACGCAGGGCCTGTTCGGTGTTGACGGGCGGAACCACGATCAGTTCGACCTGCTTGATCTCGTCCGGTGTCAGACCCTCCCTGGCCAGCCACTCGCGGACCAGGAACTCGTGATGCGCGCCGAGCGTGTTCATGCCGACCTTCTTGCCGATCAGGTCACGGGCGGAGCGAATCGGGCTGTCCTCGAGCACGTAGTAGCCGTTGAACGTCTCCTTGTCCGAGCCGTAGTAGCCGATCACCGACGTGACCGGGGACTTCGCGGCCACGAGCTTGAGCACGGCGCCGTTGAAGGCCCCACCGAAATCGGTCTGCCCGGTCGCGGCGTTCTGGATCGCGGCCGGCCCGCTGGTGTTGTCCCCGACCCAGTTCAACTCGACCTTCTCGTAGTACCCGAGATCCTCGGCGAGCTCGGCGAACTGCACCTGGCCGGTGGTGCCCTCGTATCGGAGGACGGTCTTCCCGTCGGCCGTGGTGGTGGTCTCCGACGACGAGCAGGCGGTGGCGAGCCCCGTGAGGGTGAGCAGTGCGGTCACAGCCGCGAGGGTCCGCGCAAGACGTGGACGAATCATGAAGGTGTTCCTGATGTGTGAGGCCCGCGGATCGCGGGACGGGATCACGCACGGCGAAGAGCCGGATCCTCACCGGACCGGCGACGCTGGCGTGCGAAGGAAAGGGCTGTGCGTCAAGCAGACTCAGCTGCGACAGCTGCAACACTCGAACATGATTGCCTCCCCAGGCGGTATGTCGTGGGGACGACCGTATGCCCGCACCCGACGCCGGTCACCGATTACTCGCAGTGCGATTTAATCTCGATGGCGCTCGTAGAATGGTGAGCGTGACCGAATCCCCCCTGGTCGACGCATTCGAGGCACACCGCAGGCACCTGGTGTCGGTGGGCTATCGCATGACGGGATCGGTCGCGGACGCGGAGGATGCCGTTCAGGAGTCGTGGCTGCGCCTGCAGGACGCCGACGCGGACTCGATCGTCGACCTGCGCGCCTGGCTGACGACGGTGGTGGGTCGGCTGTGTGTCGATCACCTGCGCAGCGCGTGCGTTCGGCGGGAAAGTTATGTCGGGCAGTGGCTTCCGGAGCCGGTGGTCACTCCCCTGACGGGGACGGTGACCGCGGATCCCCTCGACGTCGTCGTGCGGGACGAGGATGCCCGGCTCGCGGCGATGGTCGTTCTCGATTCGCTCGGCCCGGATCAGCGAACGGCGTTCGTCCTGCACGACGGGTTCGGTGTCCCGTTCGACGTGATCGCAGGCGTACTCGACACCACGGTCGCGAACACCAGGCAGTTGGCGTCCCGGGCCAGGCGAACGGTCGCGGCGGCCGATGTTCCCGCCGACGACCCCGACCACGACATCGCAGTCGAGAGACTGGTCGTCGCGATGGCCAGCGGAAACCTGGACGCCGTGCTCGACGCACTGCACCCGGATGCGCTGGTGATCGGGGACGCCGGCGGCACCACGCGGACGGCGGTCAACGTGGTGCGCGGCGCGGATCGGTTCGCCCGCTTCTTCCTGGGGCTGATCGGTCGCTACGGCCCCGCGGCCCTTGCCGACGCGGAACCGGTCCTGGTCAACGGCCGTCTCGGTTTCGTCCTACCCGGCTCGCCGGGCGACGACACCCATCCGGGCTTCCCCGGCCGAGTACAGGGTTTCACGGTCCGCAACGGCAAGGTCTGGGCCGCTTACGATTTCGCGAACCAGTCGAAGCTGACCGGGATCAGGACGTCGCCTCCTCGGCCGTAGCCCCCGACACCGAGTCCGCCCACGGCACCCGGCACGAGTCGGTGCTGAATCCCTGGTCGACGATCCCCAACGCCGAGTTCATCCGCGCCCGCTGGTTCTCGAGCGCGATCTGGAAGGACAGTTCGACGACACCGTCGTTGCCGAACCGGCGTTGCAGATCGGCGACCTGCTCGTCGGTGACGGCGATCGGGGTGGCGGTCATCGCGTCGGCGTAGCGGATCGCGGCGCGGTCGTCGTCGCTGTACAGCGGAGAGGTCTCGAACTCCTCGATGTGCTGGAGACGGTCGACGTCCAGGTCGTCGAGGCGCATCAGCATGGCACCGAAGTCGACGCACCAGGAGCAGCCGACCGTCCACGCGACGCGATACACGGCGAGGTCGCGGACGGCGGCGGGGAGGACGGTCGACGCCTTCTCCGCGGCCAGTTCGCTCACGGCCGAGGCCACGAACAGCTTGCGGTGGTGAGCGACGACCGTGAACGGTTCCGGAACCGCGCCGAACTGGCGGGCCATGAAGCGGTAGGCCAACCGGACCAGTGGGCCTGCGTCGGAGGGAGCGAGAGGGGCGATGCGGGTCATGTCTACTCCTGCACTTCGCGTCGGGCGCCCGGAAAGGGCCTTCGACATGTGGACGAGACAGCTCGAGTAAACGTGACAGCGGGCGGCGCGGGCACCCGACACACGGCCGATAAGCTGTGACGATGCCCGCACCACGCGTCCAGACGGTGACCCGCCTGCAGCCGTTCACCTCGACGATCTTCGCCGAGATGACGGCGCTCGCCGTCCGCACCGGGGCGATCAATCTCGGGCAGGGCTTCCCGGACACGGACGGTCCCGCGGCGATGCTGGAGGCCGCGCGGGAGGCCATCGCGGGCGGGCTCAACCAGTACCCGCCGGGCCCCGGAATGCCGGTACTGCGCGAGGCGATCGCGGCCGACAGGGCAGCGCGGTACGGGCAGCGGTTCGACCCCGACTCCGAGGTGCTGGTGACGGTCGGCGCGACGGAGGCGATCAGCGCAACGCTCCTCGGTCTGGTCGAGCCGGGCCAGGAAGTGGTGCTGATCGAGCCGTACTACGACTCCTATGCGGCAGCGGTTGCCCTCGCGGGCGGCGTGCGGCGGACGGTGCCACTGGTCGCGGACGGCACCGGCTACGCCCTCGACGTGGACGCCTTGCGGGCCGCTGTCGGGCCGCACACCCGGATGATCGTGGTGAACACACCCCACAATCCGACCGGGACCGTGCTCTCGGACGCGGAGTTGGCGGCGATCGCCGCGGTTGCGGTCGAGAACGACGTGCTGGTGCTCAGCGACGAGGTGTACGAGCACCTGCTGTTCGACGGACGCACACACACTCCGCTCGGGATGCTGCCGGGGATGGCGGAGCGGACGGTGACGGTGTCGAGCGCAGCGAAGACGTTCGCCGTCACCGGCTGGAAGACGGGATGGGCGTGCGGTCCTGCCGAACTGGTGGATGCGGTCCGCGCGGCGAAGCAGTTCATGTCCTTCGTCGCGGGCGGCCCGTTCCAGCCCGCCGTCGCGTACGGGCTGAGGCACGAGATTCCGTGGGTGACGGCGCAGCGGAAGGAACTGCAGCGCAAGCGCGACCTGCTGAGCAGCGCACTGTCCGAGGCGGGTTTCGGGGTACGGGAGAGCGCAGGAACGTATTTCGTCTGCGCGGACATCTCGCCGCTGACCACGTCGACGGATGCGCTGTCGTTCTGTCGTGAACTGCCCGAGCGGATCGGGGTCGCGGCGGTGCCGGTGAGTGTGTTCGCCGACCACAAGGAGCCGTGGAACCAGTTGGTGCGCTTCGCCTTCTGCAAACGGGACGAGGTGCTCACCGAGGCAGCCGTGCGACTCCACGGGTTGGCGGGACGATGGTGATACGGCGATGAGCGATCGCACCGTCCCCGCAGATTTCGTTCGCCGCGCCGCGATATTGGCGGCGGGAGCCGGATTCGACATGGCGGCACCGTTGTCGGCGGCGGGGATTCCGCTCTCGGTCCTCGACGAGGACGCGGGGCGCATCACACCCGAGCAGTTGACCCGCTTCACCCAGGCTGCGTGGCGCCTGACGGACGACGAACTGTTCGGCCTCGGTGCGGCCCCCGTGCGCCGCGGCACTTTCCGAGTGGTGTGTCTGACGATGATCCACTGTCCCGACCTCGGCAGCGCGCTCGCACGCATGGCGGACGTGATCCGCGTGGTGCCCGGACTGTCACCGCTTCGGCTCGAATTCGGTGAGAAGACAACACTGCTGCACGTGGACATGCCGGACCGCGACGCCTCGGTTCCTCCGGAGATCGCGCTCGCCGCCGATCAACTGCTCACCGATTTCATCCTCATGCTGTTGCACCGGTTCGCGGCGTGGCTGGTGGGTCGACGCGTCAAGCTGGCCTCCGCGCGGCTGCCACATCCCGAGCCGGACGCGAAACTCGCGCGCAGCTACGACGCCATCTTCGGGGTTCCCGTCAGCTTCGGCGCCGAACGCGCATCCATCGAGCTGGACAACACGATTCTGCGAGCACCGGTCATCCAGACCGAGGAGACACTCGAGGAGTATCTGCGGGAGTCGCCGAATCTCCTGTTCTCCGAACGTGATTACGACAGCAGCGCGGCAGCGCAGGTCCGCAAGGTCCTCGAGCGCGGCGCCGCGGGACGCGTCGCGTCGGCGGAGGAGATCGCGGAGATGCTCTCCATCAGCGCTGCGCACCTGCGACGGCTGCTTCGCAACGAGGGCACCTCCCTCAACCAGCTGCGCGAGGAAGTGCTGCGCGACGCGGCCATCTCCGGCCTGGCGCGCGGCGACTCGGTCGACGAACTGTCGACGCGGCTCGGGTTCTCGGAGCCGAGCGCGTTCCGGCGCGCGTTCAAGCGCTGGACCGGAACGACGCCCGGCGCGTACCGCTGACGGCGGTGCCGTCGATGCACACTGACGGCGGTGCCGTCGATTCCGTGCTGACGGCGGTGCCGTCGATTCCGTGCTGACGGCGGTGCCGTCGATTCCGTGCTGACGGCGGTGCCGTCGATTCCGTGCTGACGGCGGTGCCGTCGATTCCGTGCTGACGGCG
>NZ_SCOY01000013.1:0-117948 GCF_005503035.1 Rhodococcus sp. Q | reverse complement strand
TCCATCCCCCGCGACTCCGCCAACACCGCCAACTCCACCAACTCACGCGGACCGAACTGCTCCGCCGACGCCTTGTACCCCAGCTTCAATGCCACTGTCATCCTCCGGTCGGTCGTGCTGCCTGTGAGTGGTGTGGGTGACGGCCCTTACACCTGTCCCGCGACGCTAAACCAGACCGGCGCCGGGAACAGCGGCGGGTCGGTCGCGGCGGCTCAGGCCCCGAGAACGACCGCGACTGCCGCTACGGCCGAGATCCCTGCGACTGCGACACCGAAGATCCAGAGGTCCCGTTCCGGGGGCATGGACGCACCGGTCTCGAGTGCGCGCCTGACCTGCATCCAACGCCTGAGCCCGGCGATCGGTGCACAGACGGCGAGCAGGACGAGTGCGAGTCCGAGCATGGTGCGCACCCACCCGGTACTGAAGTCCGGCACCAGGTGGACCATGGCAATTCCGCCTGCCAGGAAGCCGAGGGAGGTGCGAATCCAGGCGAGGAAAGTGCGTTCGCTCGCGAGCGTGAAGCGCTCGTCGGGACGGCTGTCGGCGTCGGACACTGCCCCATCCTCACATCACCATCCGGGCAACACCTGCGATCCAGGGTCACGAAACCGTCAGGAACATGCTGTGATGTGTAACACAACTTCGTCTCCTCGTGATCTAACGAGTGCAGTCCTTGCAGTCACCGACACCGAACTCTCCCGGGAGGCGACCCCGTGACCACCACGAATTCGATCATCACGACCAAACGACGACTGAAACGCGCCCTCGTCGCGAGTGCGGCGACCGTCTGCGTCGTCACGCTGCCCGCCGCGCCTGCCTTCGCCGCCGGCAGCGCCGGCAGTTCGACCGGTTCGGTGAGCATGGGCAGCGCCGCCATTCCGCTGCCGATCTCGTCCCCGGCCGGATTGACGGCGTTGGCCGCCGCGACCACCCAGACCGGAAAGCCGTACCTGTGGGGCGGGACGGGCCCGCACGCCTGGGACTGCTCCGGCCTGGTGCAGTGGGCTTTCCGACAGGCCGGTGTCCAACTACCTCGCGTGAGCCAGGACCAGGCGTGGGCGGGGACACCGATTCCGCTCGCGGCATTGGCACCCGGCGACATCATCACCTTCCGCGCCGCGAACGACCACGTCGGGATCTACGCCGGCTTCGGGCAGGTGTTCAACGCGTACGGCGCGGGCGTGCCCATCGGGCTGACAGCGCTGTCGGACCTGCCGCCGATCAATCAGATCCGCCGCTTCTGAGGCCGACCGTCCCTCTGCCCCGGTGGACGCGATGAGTTTCGCCGCTCAGCCTTGTCTGTACAGGTGACACCCGCTTCCGTCCCCGAGAGGATTGGCACCATGCAGAAGTTCACACCCTGCCTGTGGTTCGACACCCAGGCCGAGGAGGCCGCGCAGTTCTACACGTCCGTCTTCAAGGACTCGTCGATCGGCGAGATCAGCCGGTACGGCGAGGGCATGCCGAAGCCCGCGGGCACCGCGATGACGGTCGAGTTCACCCTGAACGGTCAGACGTTCACCGCCCTCAACGGTGGTCCGGAGTTCGCGTTCAGCGAGGCGATCTCGTTCCAGGTCGACTGCGCGGATCAGGCGGAGGTCGACGAGTACTGGGCCGCGCTCACCGCAGACGGCGGCGAGGAGTCGCAGTGCGGGTGGCTCAAGGACAAGTTCGGGCTGTCGTGGCAGATCGTGCCGCGCGAACTGCAGTCGGTGCTCGGCGGCCCCGACCCCGCGGGCGCCCAGCGCGCGGTGCAGGCGATGCTGCAGATGCGCAAGCTCGACATCAACGCATTGAAGGAGGCCTACGCCGGCTGACCGGTGCGGCGGGCGCCCCGCTGCCCGAGGTTCCCCGATGTCACATTCGCTCACTTGACGACCCCCGATGTGACATCAGGGAACCTCGGGCACGGTCAGGCGGCGCGCAGCCCGCGTCCCCATTCCTGGGCCAGAAGTTCGTACGACCGCAGCCGGTCCCGGTGACCGTGGGTCACGGACGTGACGACGATTTCGTCGGCACCGGTGACGCGCTGCAACGACGCGAGCCGATCCGCGACCGTGCCGGGTGCTCCGACGAACTGCGTCACCAGACGGTCCTCGACGAGGCCGAGTTCGGTGTCGGTGAGCGGTGCGGCGTTCGCCGGGTCCGGGTAGGGAACTGCGCCCTCCCCGGACCGGATGCTGTACGTCCAGTGCCCGTACGTGGATGCGAGTTCCTGTGCCTCCCCGTCGGTTTCGGCGACGACGGCATCCGCGGACACCACGATGTACGGCTCGGCGAGGACGGCGGACGGACGGAACGCGGCGCGGTACGCCTCGACCGCGTCGACCGTGGTGCCGGGGCTGACGTGGTAGTTCGCTCCGAATGGCAACCCGAGCCTGCCCGCCAGTTCGGCGGACGGCCCGGCACTCGACCCGAAGATCCACGTCTGCAGCCGCGCATCCTCACCGGGCACGGCGTGCAGGTCGACGCCGTCCGGCGTGCGGTACGTGCCGTCGATCAGGGCGAGGATGTCGTCGACCTGCTCTGTGAAGTCCGGTGCCTGCGCACCGGGCTGCTGCAGCACGCCGAGCCCCGCCGCGAGCCGCGACGACGAGAGCAGCGCGCCCACCGAGAAGGGCGGCGGAATCACCAGCCCGTCGCGGACCACCGTCTCGCGCCGCGGCTCGGTTGCAGGGCCGGATCGTGCTGCGGCGAGGGCCTCGGCGCGGCGCTGCCCGGACCGTCCCAGCCCGAGGTCGATGCGACCGGGATGCAGGGCGTCGAGGGTGCCGAACGCCTCGACGACCGCGGCCGCGGTGTGGTGCCCCAACTGCACCGCGGCGGCGCCGACGCGGATGCTCTCGGTGGCGGAGGCGATCGCCCCGATCAGCACCGCCGGCGACGACGAGGCGACGCCGACGAAGTGGTGCTCGGCCACCCAGTAGCGGCGATATCCCCACTGCTCCACATGGCGGGCGAGGTCGATGGTGTTGCGCAGCGCCTCGGCCGGGGTACTGCCTTCGCTGATCGGCGACAGGTCGAGCACGGACAGCGGAACGCGTGTCCCATCCCGCGCGGACAGCGGAACGCGTGTCCCATCCGGCGCAGACAGCGGCGCGCGGGTCATGCGGTGACCTCCAGCCGGGGATTGCGCTCGCCTGCCTCGACTGCGAACGGCAGCCGGTTGTCGGCCGGTGCGATCGGGCAGGTCGCGGCGTCGGTGAACGCGCAGGGCAGGTTCTCGGCGCGGGTGAAGTCGAGGACGACCGTGCCGTCGGCGGCGGGCGCCGCGAGGTGCAGGATGCGGGCTGCGGGATAGGTGGTGACGCCACTGGTCGCGTCGGTGAACAGCACCCGCGTGGGGCCGCTGCCGTCCCCGAACACGACGAGGGTGTGCTCGCTGCCGTCCCACTCGAATGTCACCGTGCCGACAGCATTGTGGTGGTGTTCGAGTCCGTCGACGACGGCGCCGGTGGTCACGGTGCGACTGTCCGGGAACGCCTCGAACCGACCCACGACAACCCATGCCGGGTCCGCGTCGTAGGTGGGAATCCCGGTGAACGCGGCGAGTGCTGGCGCCTTCGGATCGTGGATGCGGACCGCGAACCGTCCCGTGCGGCGGATGACTTCGGCGACGCGATCACCGAGTTCTACGCGCTCACCCGGCGCTCCCTCGACCGGATTCAGCACCGCGGCGGCAGGAGTGCCGCTGTGTACCACGGTGTCACCGTCGACGTGCCACAGTCCCGGCACCTCCTCGAAACCCGTCGGATGCTCGTCCAGCCAGTGCAGCGCGGTCAGGCTCAACCATCCGTGCGGATCCGCCAGCGCCGCCTCGCGCGCCGTGCGCCAGTCCTGCCACTCGGTCTGGAATGTGTCGGTTGCGGTCATGACGCGCGGGCTCCTTCGGTTGCGGTATGCGATTCGTGGGCGGGACGGGGTGCGCCGAGTCCGAGATGGCCGCGGAGCGTGGTGGCCTCGTAGGCGGTGCGGAAGCTGCCCTTCTCCTGCAGCAGCGGCACGACGGTGTCGACGAACTCGTCGAGTCCGGCGGGCGTCAGATGGGGAACGAGGATGAAGCCGTCGCTGGCATCGGTCTGCACGTAGGTGTCGATCTCGTCGGCGACCTGCTGCGCCGTCCCGACGAACTGTTGGCGGGCGGTGACCTCGATGATCAGCTCACGGATGCTGAGGTTCTCGGCCTCGGCCTTCTCCCGCCACGCCAGCGCGACGGCGCGGGGGTCCTTCGCATGTCGGACACGCCCACGGGTGATGTCGACGTTGTCCTCCGGCTCGATGTCGGGCAGGGGCCCGTCCGGGTCGTAGCCGGACAGGTCCCGACCCCAGACCTGTTCGAGGAACGCGATCGCGGTCTGGGGGCCGACCTGCTGCAGCCGGATGTGCCGGGCTCGTTCGTCGGCATCCTCGGGGCTGTCCCCGAGCACGAAGGTGGCGGCGGGCAGGATCTTGAGTTCGTCGTGGCCGCGTCCGTACTTCGCGAGTCGGCCTTTGACGTCGGCGTAGAACTCGCGACCAGCTTCGAGGGTGCCGTGCCCCGTGAAGATGGCGTCGGCCTTGGCGGCTCCGAACTCGCGACCCTCGTCGGAGTCGCCTGCCTGCAACAGGATCGGATGTCCCTGCGGGCTGCGCGGGACCTCGAAGCGTCCACGGATGTCGAACTGGGTGGTGTGGATGTCGAACGGGGTGATGTCGCCGTCGGCTGCGAAGACGCCGTTCGCACGGTCGACGACGGGGGCGCCGGGACGCCAACTGTCCCACAACCGCCGGGTGGCGTCGATCAGCTCGTTCGCGCGCACGTACCGCTGCGAGTGGTCGAGATAGCCTCCGCGGCGGAAGTTCTCGCCGGTGAACGCGTCCGACGACGTCACCATGTTCCACGCCGCACGACCGCCGGACAGGTGGTCGAGGGTCGCGAATTGCTTGGCCAGTTCGTACGGCTCGTTGAACGTCGTGTTGATGGTGCCCGCCAGACCCAGGTGCGTGGTCGCACCCGCGAGTGCCTCGAGCACGGTCAGCGTGTCGGGCCTGCCGACGACGTCGAGGTCGTGGATGCGTCCCCGGTGTTCGCGCAGGCGCAGACCCTCGGCGAGGAAGAAGAAGTCGAACAGTCCCCGTTCCGCGGTGCGGGCCAGGTGCAGGAACGAGTCGAAGTCGACCTGGCTCTTCGATTCCGGGTCGGCCCACACGGTCGTGTTGTTGACTCCGGGGAAGTGGGCCGCGAGGTGCACCTGCTTGCGGGCAGTGGTGCGTGGCATCGTGATCGATCCCTTCAGTGGCTGGTGGCGTAGCGGCTGCGCGGACGCGTCAGCCCGAGCAGGTCGCGAACGGTGGTGGCGGGACGCGGGCCGGGCCGAAGCGCGGGGATCACTCGGGCGGTGAGCAGCTCCAGCGTCGACGCGAGCGCGAGGGGCCGAAGCACGACGCCGTCGATGCCGCGGAGTTCTGTCAGGAGATTCACCAGGCTTTCCGGGTCACCGTGGTGCAGCACCGAATTCGACCGGTACTCGGACCCCGACCACTCATCCAGCCGAGCCAGGTCCACCGCCGCGACGGCGTTCTCGGACGCGAGGAGCACGTCGACGTCGAGCAGTACCGCCGGTCGCCGGTCGCCCGCCCTGGTTCGCACCTCGTCGGCGAGGGCCGTCGCGGCGCGCACGTCCGGGGCGGAGATCCGCACGACGTCCGCGCGGGCCGCCGCGAAGGCGAGCGACCGCTCACCGTCCACCGACACCGCGATCGGGGGCCTGCCCTGCGGGGACCGCGGAGTGATGGACGGTCCCTTGACGGAGAAGTGCTCGCCGGCGAAGTCGATGTAGTGCAACTTGTCCCGGTCGATGAACCGGCCCGTCGCGACGTCGCGGATCTCCGCATCGTCCTCCCAGCTGTCCCACAACCGCAGGGCCACCTCGGTGGCCTCGTCGGCCTCGGACCACAGCGACGACTCGTCCTGGGCGGCCTTGCGACCGAACAACTCTTCCTGTTCCGGCCCACCGGACACCGCCACCTGCCATCCCGCCCGGCCGCGGGTGGTGTGGTCGAGGGATTGGATCGCCTTGGCCACGTGGAACGGCTCGGTGTGCGTGACGGTCGCCGTGGGGATCAATCCGATCCGCGAGGTGACAGCGGACAGTCGGGCCGCGACGCCGACCGCTTCGAGCCTGCCGCGGACGGCGCCCTGCGCGGCAGTCACGCCGAAGGTGTCGGGCAGGAAGGCCAGGTCTGCACCCGCTCGGTCCGCGGCGCCGACGAGGTCGGCCCAGTATCCGCCGGTGAAGATCTCCTCGGCGCGGGAGTCGTCGCGCCGCCACGAAGCAGGGTGCGCGCCGGCGCCTGCGAATTCGATGCCGACCAGGAGTTCGGGGCTATCGGACATGTGTTGCCTTTCCCGGGATCGCGTCGAGCAGCGACCTCGTGTACTCGTGCTGGGGGTGATCGAAAATGTCTGTGGTGGTGCCGAATTCGACGATCTCACCGGAACGCATCACGGCGACGTCGTCGCTGACCTGCCGAACCACCGCCAGGTCGTGGGAGATGAACAGGTAGCCGAGGCCCAGGTCGGTCTGCAGGTTCCCGAGCAGGTTCAGAATCTGCGCCTGCACGGACACGTCGAGCGCGGAGACCGGTTCGTCGAGGACCAGCAGTTCGGGCTGCAGAGCCAGCGCCCGCGCGATCGCGACCCGCTGCCGTTGGCCACCGGACAGCTCGGCGGGTTTACGGTCGAGGTGCGTCGCGGACAGCGCGACGTGATCGAGGAGTTCCTCGACCCGCCTCGCCCGTTCGCTCCGCGTGCCGACATGGAACGCCGCGAGCGGCTCGGCGACGATCTCGCGGACCGGCAGCTTGGGATTCAGCGACGCGTACGGGTTCTGGTGCACGATCTGCGCCCGACGCCGCAGCGCCCGCAGTTCCCCACCGCGCAGCCCGGTGATGTCCCGTCCGTCGAACAGCACCGTGCCCGACGTCGCGTTCTCCAGCCGAATCGCGATCCGTGCGGTCGTCGACTTCCCCGACCCCGACTCGCCCACCAGCGAGAGTGTCCGCCCCCTCGACACCTCGAAGGACACTCCACGCACTGCGTCGAGGGAGGTGCGGCGGTCGATTCGGAACGTCTTCGACACGTTCGACACCGTGAGGAGCGGCTCGGCGTCGGCGCGGCGGTCGGGTCGGACGGGAGCGTCCGCCAGGCTGGGCGCCGCCGCGAGCAGTGCCCGCGTGTACTCGTGCCGCGGATCACCCAGAACCTGTCCGGTGGGACCGGTTTCGACGACCCGCCCGTTCTGCATGACGACGATGCGGTCGGAGCGGTCCGCGGCCACCCCGAGGTCGTGAGTGATGAACAGGACGGCGGTGCCGGTCTCGGCGATCCGCGCCTGCAGATGGTCGAGGATGCGCCGCTGCACGGTGACGTCGAGTGCGCTGGTCGGTTCGTCCGCGATGACCAGATCCGGATTGCACGCCAGCGCGATCCCGATGAGCACCCGCTGACGCTGGCCGCCCGACAGGTCCTGCGGATACTGCCTGGCCCGCAGTTCCGGATCGTCGAGACCGGCCTCGCCGAGAATGCGCAGAGCCTCGATCTTCGCGGTCCGGCGGTCCGCCAGGCCGTGTATCCGCAGGACCTCGGCGACCTGGTCACCGATCCGGATCACCGGGTTCAGCGAGGTCGTCGGATCCTGCGGGACCAGGCCGATGCGGGCGCCGCGCAGCCTCTCGAAGGCTCGCTCCGACAGTGTGTCGAGGCGCACGCCGTCGAAGGTGACGGTGCCGCCGGTGACCCGGCCGGTCCCGGAGAGCAGCCCGAGAACGGCGTGCGCGGTGCTCGACTTGCCGGAACCGGATTCACCGACCACGGCGACGACCTCGCCGCGGGAGACCGTGAATCCGACACCGTCCACGGCGTGCACCGGGTCGTCGTGGCTGCCGTAGGCGACACGGAGTCCGTCGACGGCGAGCAACGGCCCGGTGGGGGTAGGGGCGGACAGGTATGGGGTCATCTCTGGCTCCGATGCTCGATGGCGTGGCCGATACGGTGCGCGGCGAGGACGACGGCGACGATGACGAGGCCGGGCAGCGTCGTCATCCACCACGCGGTGGCCAGGTAGTTGCGCCCCTCCGAGATCAGCGATCCCCACTCCGGCGTCGGTGGGACGGCACCGAATCCGAGGAAACTCAGTGACGACACCGCCAGCACGGCCATGCCGAATTCGACTGCCGCCAAGGCGACCACGGGGGCGTAGGCGTTGCGCAGGACATGCCTGCCCAGGACGGTGTGCCAGCGGACCCCGGACGCGTACGCCGCCTCCACGTACGGTGCCCGCCGTACCCGCAGTACCTCCGAGCGCATGACGCGGGCGAAGTTGGCGACGAGCCCGATGCCGACCGCGATCGCGACGTTGAGCGTCCCGAATCCGAGCGCCGTCACCAGCGCGAGTGACAGCAGCAGCGCCGGAATCGACAGGAGCACGTCGACGATGCGCATGAGCACCGCGTCGACCGCACCTCCGACCGCACCCGACAGGAGACCGACGAGTGAGCCGACCACCAAGGCGATCCCGACCGCGAGCAGCGTTGCGGTGAGGGAGAGCGCGGCGCCGTGCACGACGCGGGTGTACACGTCGCGCCCGATGTTGTCGGTACCGAACCAGTGCGTGACGCTCGGACCCTGCAACTTGTCGGCCGGGACGCCCTGCAGCGGGTCGCCGGACGCGAAGAACGACGGGAACAACGCGAATCCGACGGCAACGACCAGGACCGCCGCGGACAGTGCGATCGCCCAGTTGCGGCGGACGGCCGCGAAGAGTGCACGAACAGTCGGGGTGCCGCCGCGCGGAGCGGGCGTTGCGGACTGGACCGCGACGGCGACGTCTTCCCGGACCAATGTGTCAGACATGGGCTTTCACCTCATCCTTCGCGGCGACGGTCGCGGGGGCACCGGCGCGGCGGCCGGCGCCGACGATCCGTGGATCGATGAGCGGGTACAGCAGGTCGACCGCGAGGTTGACGAGCACGAACACCAGCGAGCTGAACACGACAACGCCCTGCACCACCGGAATGTCCTGGGCCATGACCGACGTCTGGGTCAGCCGGCCGAGACCCGCCCGCGAGAACACCGTCTCCACGACCACAGACCCGGCAAGGAGGGTGCCCACCAGCACACCGGCGATGGTGAAGGCCGGAATACTGGAGAGCCGCAACGCGTGCCGTGTCTGGATTCGCCATCGGGACGCACCCTTCGCCCGCGCGGACTCGACGAACGGCTGCCGCAAGGTCGACTGCAGGCTGGTGGCGAGCACCTGCGCGATGACCGCGCCGATCGGAAGCGCGAGGGTGATCGCGGGCAGCAGCAGGTGATCGAACCCACCCTCCCCGAAAGCGGGGAACAGCCTGAGCCGGAACGAGAAGATCTGCAGCAGGATCAGACCCACCCAGAATGTCGGGACGGCGACACCGAGCGGCGGCAGCGAGAACAGCGCGTTACGCAGCCACCCGATCCGCGTGTAGGTGGCGAGGAACGCGACCGCCGTACCGAACACGACCGCGAGGACCAGAGCGAACGAGGCCAGGGCCAGGGTGCTCGGCAGCGCCGCGGTGATCGCCTCCGTCACCGGTTGCCCCGTCGCGATGGAGATGCCGAAGTCGCCCCGGATCGCGGCCGTCAGCGCATTCCAGTACTGCGCCAGCACCGGCTGATCCAGTCCGTACCGGGCCTGCAACGCGGCGACCGCGTCCGCGTCGATCGCGGCGCCACTGGTGGCGGCGGAATCCACCGCCATGCTCACCGGATCCGACGGCAGCAGGTACAACACCACGAAAGACACCGTGAACGCCGCCCACAGCACTCCGATCGCCTGCAGGACACGAGATCCGAGGTAACGAGTCATCGGTTACTCGCTGAGCCAGGCGTCGAAGAACTGCAGCCGCGCCGATGCCTCGAACTTCAGGTCCTGCACGGTACCGACGGCGCCGATGGCCTGGGACAACTCGACGGTGGGCAGCCACAGGCCGTTGTCGAGGATCAGCTGCTGGGCCCGTTCGATCAGCTCGCCGCGCTGCTGCGGATCGGTCGTCCGCAGTTGAGCGGCCAGCACCTCGTCCAACTCGGGGATCGGTCCGCGCGCGTTGAGGTTCCGTCCCTCGATACCGAAGGCGGTCCGCAGGATGTCACCGTCGGCACGGGTGCTGTTGTAGTAGGTGGAGTCGTAGTCCTTGGTTCCCTGCCGGGCGGTCTGCTCGGCGGTCGACACCAGGTCGAGACGCAGGTCGACACCGACCTGGCGCAGCTGCTGCTGCACGAGCTCGAGAATCGCCTGGTTTCCGGCGAACACGGAACTGAACGTCACCGAGAAGCTCAGCGGTGTGCCGTCCTTGGCGCGAATCCCGTCCGGTCCGGGCACCCAGCCCGCATCGGCCAGGATCTTCTTCGCGGCGTCCGGGTCGTAGGTGACGTCGTCGAGGGCGACGTAGTCGGGTGTGCGGGACGCGAGAGTGCTCGTCGCGGGCGTGAAGTCGGGCCCGAGGACCGTGTCGACAAGCTCCTGCCGATTGATCGCCGGTACGAGCGCGGCCCGAACAGCCGGGTCGGCGAGGACTCCGCGGGTCACGTTGGGCTGGAAACCGAAGGGAATGCCGGGGTTCGAGGTGGTGAGGATGCGTCCACCCGCGCCCTCGATCTGCGGCACGTCCTGCGGAAGCGCGTCGGAGACCGCATCGAGCTGGCCCGACGCGAGCGAGCCGCTGCGTACCCCGGACTCGGGGACGATGGTGAACTCGATCTTGTCGAGGTACGCCTCGCCCTCGTGCGCGAACACGTCGGAGCCCCACGCATATCCGGTGCGCTTGGCGAGGGTCGCCGACTTGTCCTGGACGTAGCTCTCGTACACGAACGGTCCGGTGCCGGACAGGTCGCCCGCGCAGCGCTGCTCGGCGGACTTCGCGATGTCCTTGTCGGACAGGAACCCGAGCTGCACTGTCGACGTGGCCTGCAGGAACTGGGCGTTCGGTGCCGCGAAGTTCACCTGCACGGTGCGCGGGTCGACGACAGTGGAGCCGGTGTACCCCGACAGGTAGCTCGCGCCGAGCGCCGCCTTCGCCGGCGTCAGAGTGCCGAGAATCGCGTCGAAGTTCTTCTTCACGGAGTCCGCGGTGAACGGTGTCCCGTCGCTGAACGTCACCCCGTCACGAAGGTGGAAGGTGAAGGACGTCGCGTCACCGCTCACGTCCCAACTCTCGGCGAGCCACGGCGTCAGTGCACCGGTCTCGGGATCCTGGTCGGTGAGCGAGTCCACAACCTGCCGTGCCACATAGATGGTCTGGTTCGAACCGGACTGGGCGGGGTCCGCACACGTCGGCGCGCCCGAGAGGCCGTAACGCAGGGTCCCGCCCGCCTGCGGGGCACCGGCACCGGCCGACGAGTCGGTCGTATCGGCCGACCCGCACGCTGTCAGTCCGGCGGTGAGCGCAGCCGATGCGACGACTGCGAGCGCTGCGCGACGTCGCGCAGCCGAGGAAGTGAACGAGAAGGACACCGAGGCTCCATGATCTGAGGAAGGGGAAGGCTGTTCGAACCCAGAGAGGTCGACGAGTGACAGAAGTCCGCCGAGACCCGGCACAGGTCGATGTGCAGCCGCGACCATGCGGTCACCAGGCCCTCACCGATCACGCCACTTCCTCCATCGTTCCCGGCAGTAGCACCCTCACCTGTCCACAGGGGGTTGCTGCGACGTCGTCGATCCGGGTCTCTCGGTCGCTCTGGATGGTCGTTTCACACGCTAGCGATCACGGCGTACGGGGCGAACCCTTTGCGTCATCACGATCGCAACTCTTCTCACGGACACGACAGGGCTGTTCGAGGCCGCAAGCGATCCTGGTCAGCCTCGCCGGGTACTTCTTCGACCTCACGCGCCGGGTATCGGGCAGCAACGCGCTGAACTCGGTCCTGCACGGACTCTTCGACTTCGCGCTGATCAGCGGTTCGATGATCCTGCTCGATCAGCAGTCCTACCTGGGCGTGTTCGCACCGATCCTGGTCTGTCCGGTGCTCGCCATCGTTCTGCTCGTCAAACGCCGCGACATCGAGTCGCACAACGCCGACGAAAGCCCCGTCACACCAACGGCGTGACGGGCCCGCCGAGGCGGTCGACCTAGAGCACGTCTCCTGATTCGCGAGGCACTTGAGCCAGGTGCACACCGCCGAGAGGCGGTGCCCCACTGTGGGTCGGATTCCTACGTCTTCGGCCGTCAGGTAGATGTGCCGATTGCAGTCCCGCGGCTATTGGTGAAGATGGCTACCTGGTCCTCAGGCCGGGGCGATACCGAGTTCCGCACCCACGTACGACATGTCGTCGACGCCCTGGAAATTCGAGAATGCCTTGAAAGCAAGCTCGTTGGGGTGAGCCACTCCAGCGACGTCGCGCAAGGTCACCATTGTTCGAACGGCCAGTTCGTGCATGGTGGGATATGTGGTGTCCCTTCCGGTCGGCGGGCCCAGCCAGATCGGCGCGTCGACAGCCCCGAGATGATCAGGCGCCCACCGCCACCCGAGAACGCCCATCAACCGGTCGATTTCCTTCAGATCCGATCCTGCCCGATCCCAGAACATACACTCGCTGTCGATGTCACCACCGGAGTTGTGGAACTGCACGAACTGATTGCCCGGTCCTTGTCGAGGAACATCCAGGATGACAACGCCCAGCCACGGCAAAGTCGCCAGAACCCACTCGAACCGCGTGACGAACTCGTCCCACCCTGCGCACCGTGCCGGAAGGCCGGACAACGTCGGACGGTCGGAAGCGACCTCGCCCACAGCCTGTGTGTCGGTGGGGCCGAAGTTGTCGTAAGAGCTGACACGGAGCCGGTCAGGAGTCGTACCCAATCCGTCATGCAACACCGCGACGATTGCACCGGCGATCACGTGTCGTTGGTCGTCGGCGGTGTGGCGCCATCCCGTTCTCCACTCCCGCGGATACTCCTCGACACGCCGGCCCCCGTGATCGACGTCGTGATCGCGGCCGATACTGATGTCGACAGGCGTCCACAACGGCTCGTCGAGTGGCACCATACGACCGGACTCACGGTCACGGACCATGGAAAACAACGTGGTCCGCTGCGACTGGATCACCGCCCGCAATCGGGCAGCCGTCACCGGTTCCTCGGGCACCGTCACCCTGATGTCAAGTCCTTTGTCATCCTCCCTGAACAGGATCCGCTGCCCGGTCAACGTGTCGCGCAACTGAAGGCTGTCGCCATTCGTCGGCGAAATCAGCGTCTCGTTGTTATCCCAGTCCGGGTACAGCACCAGTTGGATGTCCTCAAACAGACTGGTCCAAACGTCATCAGCCACAACCACTCCCCGTTTCCGAAACCTCCCGACAACCTCCCGACAAACCTACCGACACGCCCCGACACGTACGTTTCCGCCGCCGACAAACCATCCGCCTCGGCAGCAGGGCGACAATCTCCAGACTGTCGAACGCACTACATTGCCGCATACCGATCGTTCGGTAACGATTGCGGTCTGGTGACGAGAATCGGAGCGCTACAACGTCACCGCCGTTACGCCGGTGACGGCACCTGAGGCGAAATCCTGACGGTCCTGCCGGCGCAGCCCGACGCGGCCGGTGACATCGACTGGACGGTGTCGGTGGACTCGGCCGTTCACGCGGCGACCTGGGAACGAAGATCCACCAGCTTTCCGATGGGAACGGGCGACCGCTGGTGGTGCTCGTCGGGCCAGGTCGGGCAGGCGCCTCGCCGGTGTTCGCGTATCTGATGGACTGCCTGTCGTCCCGCGGATCGGTAGCGGGCCGGCCTCGAACCCGGTCCGATGCGGTACTCGGCGACAAGGCTCACTCCTCGAGATTCAACCGGGCCTGCGGAAAAATACAAGGGCCGCAATGTCGTCGAGCGCTCCTTCGCTGCTCTCAAGCAGTGGCGTGGGTTGGCCGCGCGCTATGACAAGCTCGCCCTCACCCACCGAGCTGGCGTGCTCCTGTCGGCGGTGTGCACTTGGCTCAAGCGACCTCGCCGATCAGGAGACACTCTCTAGCCGACGGGGACGGGGTTCGCCGGAATCGGCAAGCCCAGATTGTCGCGGAGCGTCGAGCCACTGTATTCGGTACGCAGGGCCCCTCGGTCCTGGAGCAGTGGCACGACCTGGTCCACGAACCCGTCGAGACCCGTTGGCACGAGATGTGATCCGATGATGAACCCATCCGAGCCGTTGCTCTGGACGAACGTGTCGATCTGTTCGGCGATCTGCGCTGCGGTACCCACGATCGGGCCGCGTTCGAACTGGTCTGCGACGGTCTCCCGCAGTGTGAGCTTCTTCGCCTCCGACACGGCACGCAGCTTCGCGACGGTGTCGAACCGGTCCTGGTGGATGAACGCGCGACCCTGGATGATCGGCGGCGCCTCCGGATCGGGGTCGATGTCCGGGATCGGCCCGTCCGGGTCGTATGCCGACAGGTCTCTGTTCCACAGCTGTTCGAGCAGGATCAGTGCCGTCTGCCCGGTGACCTGTTGGTCACGGATGTCGAGGTACTTCTCTCGGGCGTCGGCTTCGCTGTCACCGATCACGAAACTCGCCGACGGCAGGATCTTGAGGTCGTCGGGACTGCGACCCGCGGCGACCGCGCGCCCCTTGACGTCCCGGTAGTACTCCGACGCCTCGGGCAGGCTTCCGTATGGCGAGAAGATCGCGTCGGCGTTGGCGGCGGCGAAGTCGCGCCCCTGCGGCGACACTCCCGCCTGGAGGAGTACCGGCCGGCCCTGCGGGCTGCGGGGCACCGTGAAGCGCCCGCCGATGTCGAACTGGCTGCCGCGGAACTCGAAGGCGCCTGCATCAGGACGGCTCAGGAACCGGCCGGTCACCGGGTCGGCCACGATGTCGTCGTCCCGCCACGAATCCCACAGCTTCCGCACTGCTTCGACTGCCTCGTCCGCGCGGACGTACCGCTGCGAGTGCGGCAGGAATCCGCCGCGCCGGAAGTTCTGGCCGGTGAACGCGTCGAAGGAGGTGACGACGTTCCATGCGGCGCGGCCGCCGGACAACCGGTCCAGGGTGGCGAACTGCCGTGCCAGCTCATAGGGCTCGTTGAAGGTGGCGTTGATGGTGCCCGCGAGGCCCAGGTGCTCGGTGACCGCGGCGAGCGACGCGAGGACCGTCAAGGTGTCGGGACGCCCGATGACGTCCTGGTCGAAGACCTCACCGGCACGTTCTCGCAACGCGAGACCTTCGGCGAGAAAGAAGAAGTCGAACTTTCCGCGCTCGGCAGTCAGGGCGGTGTGTTCGAAGGAGTCGAAAGCAATCTGACTGCCTGCATCCGGATGCCACCAGGCGGTGTGGTGGTTGACGCCGCCCAGATATGCGCCGAGGATGACCTGCTTCTTGGCTGTGCTCATGGGTCTCTCCTGAGTTCAGGCTGCGGGGGCGCCGTAGCGGTTGGGTACGGCGGTCGGCAGTGCGAGCAGTCCGCGCAGCGACGTGTCGGGGTACTCGGTGCGGAACAGTCCGCGCCGCTGCAGTTCCGGAATCAGCGTCGTGGTCACTGCATCGAGGTCGTCCACCGCGACGCCGGGACGAATCCGGAACCCGTCGAAGCCGTGCCAGGACTCGAGCAGATCCGCGAGTTCGTCTGCGCTGCCTGCGAACACCGTCGCGTCGCTGACGAATTCGTTGCCCGCGACGTCGTCGAGTCGGCGCAACCGGTCCGAACCGGACGCTCGATCGGTGTCGAGGAAGACGAGCACGTCCGCGTACACGCGGAGCGGCTCACCGCCGCGGCCCACGCTCTCCGCGGCCGCTGCGACATCGGCCAGCACCTGCGGGCCGTTGGTCTCGGTCGGTGTCGTGAACACCAGATCGGCTGCACGCGCGGCCAGTTCGTAGGCGACGTCCCGGTGGGCGAGCGCGGTGACAACTGGCTGCCCTTGAGGCGGTCGCGGCGTGATCGACGGTCCGCGCACGCTGAAGAACCGCCCCTCGAAGTCGATGTGATGCAGTTTGTCGCGGTCGATGAATCGCCTGGTCGGAACGTCGCGGATCTCCGCGTCGTCCTCCCAGCTGTCCCAGAGTCGGCGCACCACCTCGGCGACATCGGCGGCCTCGTCGAACAGGTCGGCCACGAACCCGGGAAGTTCCCCGTTCACCAAGGCCTCCCGGTCGCTTTTGTCGAGACCGGGAACGTCACGACGCCCGAAATGCGCGGCCTCCTGCGCCGACGACGACACCTTCACCTGCCATCCCGCGCGACCACGCGACGTGTAGTCCAGCGTCGCCAGGGCCTTCGACACGTGGAACGGCTCGGTGTGGGTGGTGGTGATCGTCGGTATCAGGCCGAGGTGCCGCGTCGTCGGGGCGATGCGTGCGGCAACGAGATGCGCGTCCAAACGCGCCCGCACCTGATCGACCGCGTCCGGGTCCTGGGCGACGTACGGGTTGCCCGGCACCGACAGGCTGTCCTCGATGGTGAGGAAGTCGAGCAGCCCGCGCTGTGCGGTCGCGGCGAGGTCGGTCCAGTAGTGGCCCGAGAACAGTTCGTGGGGACGCGAATTCGGCTCGCGCCAGGCCGCGGGATGCCAGCCGGCGCCGTCGAGCGCGACACCGAGATGGAGTGGGTGACGTCGGGTCATGCGAATGATCTCCTCAGGGTCGGGACGGTCGCTCTCAGTGCGGGGGCCACCTCGGCCTGGAACAGTTCGAGGCTCGCGCGTTGCTCCGCGGTCGTCAGCCCGCCGCGATCCGCGGTCAGGTGCATGACCTCGTGCCCGAGACGGTCGTGGTAGCGCAACACCTTGTCGACGACCTGCTGCGGACTGCCGATCAGTGCGGAACTGCGGTCGACGAAGTCCTCGATCGACTCGAACACCACCGGCAGCCCGGTTTCCCGCGCGAACTGCAGTCGCTGCTCGAACAGCGGTCGGTAGCGTTCGACGGCCTCCTGCGACGTGCGGGCCACGTACAGCCCTGCGGTGCCTGCGCCGACACGGGCGTCCGCCGGGTCGTGTCCGTAGGCGATCCAGCGCTGCCGGTAGTGGTCGATCAGGTCGGCGTACGGCTCGATGGGATTGGTGACGTTCGCCGAGAACACCGGGTCGCCGTACTTCGCGGCGAGGTCGACGGAGTCGCGGCTGGTCGCGCTGCCGTGCCAGATCGTCAGGCGCGGCTGCAACGGCCGCGGCACCGTGACCGCGTCGGTCAGTGGCGGCCGGAACTTCGCATCCCAGGTGACGCTCTCGTTCTCCCACAACGCCCGGAACAGTTCGTACCCTTCATGATTGCGCTCCCACTGGTCGTCGGGTGTCACGTGAAACAAGTCGGCCTGGGCAGTGCCGTTGCCCTTCCCGATCATGAGCTGGAGCCGTCCGCCCGAGAGATTGTCCAGAGTGGAGTAGTCCTCGAAGGCGCGGACCGGGTCGAGCAGGCTCAGCGTCGTCACTCCGGTCCACAGTTCGAGAGTGGAGGTCCGAGCGGCGATGTTGCTGAGGACCACCGGCGGCGCCGACGCGAGGAACGGCCGCTCGTGGCGCTCCCCGACGGCGAACCCCTCGAAGCCCAACTGCTCCGCGAGGACAGCGGTGTCGACGACCTCCTTCAGCCGGGCCGCGGGGTCGAGCCACTCACCCGGCACGGGGTCGGGTTGGTGGGTGATCAAGCTGAGGAGCAGGAATTTCACGCGGAGTGTGCCTTTCGGATCAGGTGCTTCTCGAACGGATGCGGACCGATCTCCTCCGACGGCCGCGTCGGATCGAACAGCGCGGTGTAGTCGGCCGCCAGGTACAGCGCGACGGCCTCGGGCTGACGCCACCCCGTCGTCAGGTAGATGCGGGTGTAGCCGCGCATCATCGCCTCCACCTCGAGTTCCGCGAGAACGATTCGGCCGAGTCCGCGGCGCCGATGCCCCGCCGACGTCCAGATGCGTTTCAGTTCCGCCGTCGTCTCGTCGTAGCGACGGAATGCGCCTCCCGCCACCGGCTCCCCGTCCTCGACGAGGATCAGCAACGCCCCGTCCGGCGGCGCGAACTCCTCGCCCGGGTGAGTGGTCAGCGCCTCGAACTGTTCCTCGAAGGGACGCTCGTACCGGGTGCTGTACTCGTACGCCAGTTCCTCGAGAAGGGGCGCGGCGAGCGGATCGTCCTGCATTACCGTGCGCACCTCGAGTCGACGAGAACCGGCCGTCATGCGACCACCGCCGCCCGCGGTCCGAACCGGAACGGCTCCGGGGACCTGACGTCCCCTGCGGCGAGCCCGGCGACCAGGTCGCCCACCGCGGGCGCGAACTTGAAGCCGTGTCCGGAGAACCCGGCAGCGACCGTGACGTCGCCGAGTCGGTCCACCACGAAGCGACTGTCCGGAGTGCTGGTGTACAGACAGGTGTCGGCCGCAGCGGTGGACGCGTCCACTCCGGGCAACCACGCCGAGGCGTAGTCGGCAAGGCGCTGCACACCGTCCGGGTCGGCCCGGAAGTCACGCGTGTCCGGATGCACCACCGGGCCGGTGCCGTGCTCACCGATCTTGATGCCGGACTCCGAGCCGAGTCCGTAGATTCCCTCGCCGGCCAGCTCCGCTCCGGGGTGATGGACGAAACTCGGCCACTCCGCATCGATCACCGGGACGAAGTGAGCAGGCTGCTCCTGGGTGGTCCGCAGTGGCGGTAGCACGGGCGTCGGCCGGATGCTCGTACTCGCGAGCAGACTCCTCGTCCAGGCACCCGCGGCGAGCACCGCATGGCGGGCCCGGATCACACCGGTGTCGGTGACCACCTCGACCCCGGTTGCCGCGCCGTGGATCTCGCGTACCGCGGCCCGATGCCGCACCTCGGCGCCTGCGCGCTGCGCTGCGTCCTTCAAAACCTGTACCGACCGGTCCGCGTGCAGACGACCCGCCGCCGGATGGAACAGCACCGAGGTGTCGAATCGCATTCCGGGCCAGCGCTTCTCCGCCTCCGCCGGGTCGAGGACCTCGTGTGCGATCCCCAGCGTTGCGAGGGTCTTTGCGCGGGTCAGTGTGCAGGCGGGGTGCCCGTGGTCCACCGCACCGGTCAACGTCAGTACCCGGGTACCGGCGATCTCCTCTGCTGCACGCCACAGCGGCAACGCGCGACCGGCGAGGGTGGTGTGGAAATCATCCTCGTACGCCTGCCGATATATCCGGGACGTGCCGTGCGAGGCGCCGCGCCGGTGGCCCGGTCCGAACTGCTCCAGCAACACCACCGACCGCCCGCGCGCCGCCAACCGCCACGCCGCGGCCGACCCGATCACACCACCTCCGACGACCACGACGTCGACCGGTCCGTTCACCTGCACCATGTCGCTACTGCTTCTTCGGCAGGCCGGGCGGGTTGATCTCGGACACGTCGAGCGCTTCGGTCTGGATTCCCCACCGCTCCAGCACCTGTGCGTACGTACCGTTCTCGATGAGGTGATCGATCGCCTCGTGGATCGCACCGACGAGCCCGTTGTCCTTCTTCGTCAAGACGGCGATCTCACCCTGGAGGTCGAGGCCCGCACCCGAGAAGGTCCCTACGACTTCGGTTTCACCGGTCTGCAGAGCGTGGAACGAGGACGACGGATTCGGGCCGACGTAGGCGTCGATCCGGCCGGAGCCGAGCGCCAGGTAGTAGTCGGTGGCCTGCTGGTAGTACAGGATCTCGGCGGGCTCGAGTCCGGCCGCCACGTTCTGCTCGTTCCACTCGACCAGCAGGGCTTCCTGGTTGGTTCCGGAGCCGACGCCGATCTTCAGGCCTGCGATGTCCTTCGGTCCCGAGAAGGTGATGCCGCTGCCCTTCTTGACCTCGACGGCCAGGCTGTCGAGGCGGTAGGTGGCGAAGTCGTACTTCTCCTTACGCTCCTCGGTGACGGTGACGTTCGAGATGAACGTGTCCGCTTCGCCGGAGTCGATGCGGACGAAGTTCTGCGCCCAGTCGGCAGCGGTCAGTTCGATGTCGAGGCCGAGGACGTCGCCGATGAGATACGCGATGTCCGTTTCGGATCCGATGATCGTCTTGTCGTCGTCCGCGTAGAAGCGCAGCGGCGGCGCCGTGCCGGCCGACCCCGTGACGATCAGCGTCCCTCGGTCCCGGATCGCTTGCGGCACCTTCGCGGCGATGTCCGGTACTTCGTCCGTGGTGATGCGGTTCTGCTCGGCCGTCAGGTTGTATCCGGCTGCGGTCGCGGCGTCAGGTTCGGCGGCCTCGCCCGAACTGCACGCGGCACCCGCCAACAGGGCGACGGCGGTCAGAGCCGAGGCGAACAACCTCGTGCGGCGGATGGTGGCGGACATCGTTTCCTTCCTGGATCTTTCGTTGAGAGACGTTCAGAGCACGCGCGACAGGAAGGCGCGAGTGCGGTCGTGGGTCGGGTGGTCGAGCACCTGTCGCGGCGGGCCCTGCTCGACGATCACCCCGTCGTCCATGAACACGACGGTGTCCGCGACCTCCCGGGCGAACCCGATCTCGTGAGTGACGATGACGAGGGTCGCGCCCGCGCCCGCGAGGTCTCGGATGACGTCGAGGACCTCGCCGACGAGTTCGGGGTCGAGGGCCGAGGTGGGCTCGTCGAACAGGATGACGTTGGGGCGCAACGCCAGCGCGCGGGCGATGGCCACCCGCTGCTGCTGACCGCCCGACAACTGCTTCGGATAGTGGTCGGCCTTGTCGGCGACGCCCACCCGGTCCAGCAGCTGCCTGGCCTCGGCTGTCACCTCGGTGCGGTCGCGGCGCTGCGCGGACACCGGCGCCTCCGTGACGTTCTCGAGAACCGTGAGATGCGGGAACAGGTTGAAGTTCTGGAAGACGAACCCGATCTTCGAGCGCTGACGCAGGATCTCCCGGTCCCGCAGCTCGCGCAGGACGTTGCCGCGGCGGCGGTACCCGACGAGTTCACCGTCGATGCGGATGGTGCCGCGGTCTACCTTCTCCAGGTGGTTCAGCGTGCGCAGCAGCGTCGACTTCCCCGAACCGGAGGGGCCGAGGATCACCGTCACCTCACCCTGCCGGACGGTCAGGTCGACACCCTTGAGAACCTCCAAGGCGCCGAAGGATTTGTGCACCCCGCGCACGTCGACGGCATGCACTGCCTGCACCTCGGGGCCCGTCACCGTGTCGCTCCCCTCGGTGCGCCGTGACTGGTGTCGCGGATCTCGCGATACTTCGCGACCACTCTCTGCCACGGCGTCAGCGGCAAGGCGCGAGCCGATCCGCGGGCGTAGTGCCGTTCGATGTAGTACTGCGCGATGGACAGCAACGTGGTCAGGACGATGTACCAGACGGTCGCGACCATCAACAGCGGAACCACGCGGCCGTTGCGGCCGAAGATCACCTGTACCTGGTAGAAGAGTTCCGCGATCGCCATCGTCGACACGATCGAGGTGCCCTTGAACAGGCTGATGACCTCGTTGGCGGCGTTCGGCAGGATCGAGCGCATCGCCTGCGGCAGAACGATCTTCACGAACTGTCGGCCGCGCGGGATGCCCAGCGCGTTCGCCGCCTCGATCTGCCCGTGGTCGACGGAGATGATGCCTGCCCGGACGATCTCCGCGGAGTACGCGGCCTGGTGCAGGGCGAGACCGACGACCGCCGCGGTGAACCCGGAGATCACGCCGGTGACGTTGAACTCGAGGAACCCAGGCCCGAACGGAATTCCCAGCGTCAGCGTCTGATAGAGGTAGGCGATGTTGAACCAGAACAGCAGCTGCACGATCAGCGGGATCGACCGGAACGCCCAAACGTAGGTCCACGAGATCACCTGCAGCACCGGATTGTTCGACAGTCGAGCCACTGCGAGCAGGACACCGAGGCCGAATCCGAGGACGGTGCCCCACAGCGTGAGCTCGATCGTCGTCCACAGCGCGGACAGCACCGACGGGGCGGTGAAGTACTGCGCGAACGTCGCCCAGTCCCAGCCGGGGTTCACGACCAGGCCGTGCACGAACTGCGCGACCAGTACCAGTGCGGCGGCCGCGACGACCCAGCGCCACGGGTGCCGGGTGGGGACGACACGCAGGTCGGCCTCGTCGGCGACATCGGTGACAGCCGGCGGCGCACTGACAGCCGGCGCGCTCACAAGCGGATCTCTGACACGGTCACGGGCGACCTTTCGCGGTTGGGACGGGGCGGCCGATGCCGTCCCGTCGCGCCGACCATCGCTCCCGGCGGTAGCACCCACACCCACTGGCGGGGGGTTGCTGCGACGTCGCTGAGCCGGGTCTCTCGGTCGCTCTCGATGGTCAACTCTCGCGATGAAATGTCCCCCAACCCGCCTGCACGGTCACCCTTTGCGTTCGAGGTGATTCGAAATACACGGCCCGACGGGTCACGCCGTGAGCGAGCACAATGGGTCCATGGCGAACACCGAGCAGACCCCCGGGTGGACCTACCTGATGGACATGGACGGGGTCCTCGTGCACGAGGAACACCTCGTACCGGGCGCCGACAAGTTCCTCGCCGAACTACAGGAAGCCGGCACCCCGTTCGTGGTGCTGACCAACAACTCGATCCGAACGCCCCGCGACCTGCGCGCCCGCCTGCTGCGGACGGGTCTCGACATCCCCGAGCAGTCGATCTGGACGTCCGCGCTGGCCACCGCCACCTTCCTGCACAATCAGCGCCCCGACGGCAGCGCGTACGTCGTCGGCGAATCGGGTCTGACGACGGCCCTGCACGACATCGGGTACGTCCTCACCGACAGCGACCCCGACTACGTGGTGCTCGGCGAGACCCGCACGTACTCGTTCGAGGCGATCACCACCGCGATCCGGCTCGTCGAACGCGGCGCCCGGTTCATCGCCACCAACCCCGACGCCACCGGCCCGTCCCGTGACGGCTCACTACCTGCGACCGGCTCGGTCGCCGCGCTCATCACCCGCGCGACCGGCCGCGAGCCGTACTACGTCGGCAAGCCGAATCCGCTGATGATGCGGTCCGCGCTGCGGGCCATCGGCTCGCACTCCGAACACACCCTCATGATCGGCGACCGGATGGACACGGACGTCGTCTCGGGACTCGAAGCGGGGCTGCAGACCATCCTCGTCCTCACCGGCATCTCCAGCCGCTCGACCGTCGAGGCGTACCCCTACCGCCCGACGCTGGTCCTCGACTCGGTCGCCGACCTCGTCGGTCGCACCCACGACCCGTTCGCCGCCGCCTGACCCTCCCCCTTTCTTCCTGAATGGCCCATCCATTCAGTCAGACTTCCTGAATGCGCCATTCAGGAAGGGCGGCGGGCATAGGGCGGGTCAGCGCAGGGGCAGTGGTCGGCCGGCGACGACGAGGACCACCGACTCGCACTCGGCTGCGACGGCGGTGTTGAGCCTGCCGAGCGCGTCCCGGAAGCGGCGGCCGGAGGCGGTGGCGGGGACGACGCCGCTGCCGACCTCGTTGCTGACCACCACGACGGGCACCCGCACCCGGCGCAGCGCGGACACCAGGCCGTCGACGTCGGATTGCACTGCAGCCCAAGATTGTTCGTCGTCCCAGGCGCCGTGGGTGTCGATGCGTCGGGTGAGCCAGGCGCCGAGGCAGTCGACGAGCAGCGGGCCGGTCGCCGAATGCAGGACGCCCACCAGGTCGTCGGTCTCGACGGTGCGCCAGGTGTCGGGTCGCGACGCGCGGTGGCCGGCGATGCGAGCGGCCCACTCGGCGTCACCGCGTGCGGGAGCACCGGTCGCGACATAGGTGACGTCGTCGCGGTCCGACAGCAGTCGCTGCGCGTGGGTCGACTTTCCTGCTCGGGCGCCGCCGAGGACCAGGGTCCGGCGCGGCGCCGACGACCCGAGGGCACCGTCTCCCACCGTCACCACCGTCCCGTCCGGGACGATGCGAACACCCCACGGCCGCAACCGGTCCGGCAGGTCGACAGGATTGTGGTGTCCGAGGTGGACGGCGATCACGTCGGTGCCGTCGACGACCGCTCCGACGCCGCGCAGGGCCGCGAGGGCACGGGGGAAGCTGACCAGGTCGAGGTGGTCGGGCTCGTGCTCCGCGAGATCACCGAACGTTTCCTCCAGGAAGACGGTGTCGTATCGCGCATCGCGCACCGAGCCCAGCTGTACCGCGTCGAGCGGTCCGGTGTCCGTGGCCCACAGCATTTTCCGGCCACCTGCCGCGACCTCGTAGAGGACAGAGTCGCCGTCTCGGTGCACCCGGTGGGCAGCGGGCAGCACCCGGACGCCGTACTCGCCGACCGTCAGTGCGTCGCCGGGCGCAACCGGAATCCACCGGACCGGGTCGTCGGGTCCGACCCAGTCACGGCACAGGTCCAGCGCTTCCGGCGGGCCGATCACGTCCAGCGGCTGCTCGCGCGCCACCCACGACCGCATCAGCAACGCGAGAGGTCCGACGTGGTCGGGGTGGGCGTGGGTGAGCAGGAGGTGCCGCACCCCGGACAGTGTCCGCCCCGCGTGCATCGCGGCCCGCGGCACCTCGGGTCCGCAGTCCAGCAGCAGGACGTCGTCGACGAGGCCTGCCGTCTGGGAGCGAATCTCGCCGCGCTCCAGCATGATCCGGCACGAGGCGCACGTGCAGAACGGGTTGGGCCAGCCGTCGGCGGCGCCGGTGCCGAGGAGCACCACCTCCATCACCGGGCACCGCCGCGCGCGACCGGCAGGACGACGGGACCTCCGGGCCGGGCCAGAACTTCGACGCGCGCACCGTAGACCTCGGCGATGCGCTCGACGGTCAGCACCTCCGTCGGGGTTCCGTCCGCGACGACGGCGCCCCCGTCGAGCATCACGATCCGTCGCCCGTACTGGCCGGCGAGGGTGAGGTCGTGCATAGCCGCGACCACCGTCAACCCCTCCGAAACTCGAAGCTCCTGGACGAGGTCGAGCACCTGCTGCTGGTGTCCGATGTCGAGGGCGCTGGTGGGTTCGTCGAGCAGCAGCACCCTCGGCTGCTGGGCGAGGGACCGGGCCAGGACCACCCGCTGCAGTTCGCCACCGGACAGATCGGTGGCGGGCCGGGACACCAACGCTCGCAAGCCGAGTCGATCGACGAGGTCGTCGACGACGGCACGGTCGTCGGAGCTCTCGCTGCCGAACCGGGGCAGATGCGGGGTGCGTCCGAGGGTGATGAGGTCGCGCACGGTGACGCCGTCGGGGACGACGGGCCGCTGCGGCATCAGTGCCACCGACCGCGACATGACGCGCCGCGACGCACGCCCCGGAGCGTGGCCGTCGACGAGTACCTCGCCCGTGGCGGGCACCAGCCCGGCGAGGGCGTGCAGCAGCGTCGTCTTGCCCGCACCGTTGGGCCCGACCACCGCCACCCATTCGCCGTCGTCGACGTGCAGGTCCACCCCGCCCAGGACGGCGACCGTTCCTCGTTCGACGCGCAGACCGGTGCACGAAATCACGCGCTCACCCGCCCGCGCCGCAGGACGAGAAGGAAGAACGGTGCTCCGATGGCGGCGGTGACGACGCCGATCGGCAGCTCCGCCGGGGACATCACGGTGCGGGCCACGACGTCGGCGAGGACGAGGAACGCGGCGCCGACCATCAGAGACAGCGGCAGCAGCAGCCGATGTCCGGGCCCGACGAGGAGCCGGACCGCGTGGGGCACGACGATGCCGACGAACCCGATGAGGCCACTCACCGAGACGACGGCGGCGGTGCCGAGGGTCGCGACGCCGATCAGGACGAGCCGTACCCGGTCGGGGTTGATGCCGAGGCTCCCGGCCTCGACGTCCCCGACGGCCATGACGTCGAGGGTGCGTCCGTGCAGCAGGACGACGGCGACGGACACCACGACGTACGGCAACACGGTGAGCACGTCGGACCAGCCGTCGGTGGACAGCCGCCCGAGCAGCCAGGAGTACACCTGGCGGAGGGTGTCGTCATTGCGCTGCATGAAGAACGTCTGGATGGCATTGGCGAACGCGGCGACGGCGACGCCTGCGAGGATGATGACGACCTCGGTGCGTCCGCTGCCGACGGTCCGTCCGAGCGCGTAGGTGGCGCCGACGGCGAGCATGCCGCCCGCGAACGCGGCGATCGGGACGCCCGCGAACCCGGCTGCCCCGCCGACGGCGATGGCGAGGGTCGCGCCGAGCCCGGCGCCACTGGACACGCCGAGCAGGTACGGGTCGGCGAGCGGGTTTCGGAACACGCCCTGGTAGGCGGCGCCCGCGATGGCGAGGGTCGCGCCGACGAGCGCGCCGAGGACCACGCGGGGAATGCGGATGTTCCACAGGATCGACTGTTGCCGGGCGGTCAGTCCGGAGTCGACGTCGATGAACGGCAGCCTGTCGATCACGTCGAGGATCACCCCGGACGGCGTGAGCCCGGCGGGTCCGACGAGGATGCCGAGCAGCATCGCTGCGAGCAGCACGAGCGCCGAACCGGCCAGCACGAGTGCGCGTCTGCGGGACACGGTTACCCGGTGGGTTGGACGGTGACGGCAGTGACGGCGCCGCCGTCGGCGGGGACTGTGCTCACGATGCCTGCGACCTCGCGCATGAAGTCGACGACGCGCGGTCCCCACCGTGACGCGAGGTCCTCGTCGACGACGTGGACGTTGCCGCCGCGGACCGCTGTCAGGTCGGCCCACCCGGCGCGCTTCGCGACGGTGTCGGGGGTGACGCCGCAACACTGGCCGTCCGCGAGGAAGATCAGGTCCGGGTCCTGTTCCACGATGAACTCGGCCGACAGTTGCGGATACCCGTCGCCTCCGGTCGCGATGGAGGTGAGCCCGAGCATCCCGTAGATCTCACCGATGTAGGTGTCGTCGGTGACGGAGTACAGGGTGTCGTCGAGCTCGTGGTAGTACCGCAGCGGCGTCGCGCGCGCGGGCACACCCGCGACGATCGCGTCGATGTCCGTCTTCATCCGCGCGACGAGTTCGGCGGCGTCCCCGACGTGTCCGGTGGCCGCACCGATCTGCTCGATCTGCGCGTACGTGTCGTCGAGGGTGCTCGCCGCCGGGAGGATCAGCACCTCGACGCCCGCGTTCTCCAGACCGGCGACGAGGTCGCCGGTGTCGGCGTTCGCGACGACCAGGTCCGGCTCGTACCCGAGGATCGCCTCGACGTTCGGCGTGTACCCCGAGAGGTCGGTGACGGGGACGCCTTCCGGGTAGTCGGACCGGTCGTCGACGGCGACGACCTGATCACCCGCACCGACGGCATACAGCATCTCGGTGCTGGTGGGGCTGAGCGAGACGATCGCCTGCGGGACGCCGGGCGCCGCCGTCCCGGTCGACGGGCCGTCGCCGCTCTCGTCGTTGCCACAGCCCGCGGCCAGGAGTACGAGAGCGGCGATGCCGGCGGTCACCAACCGGCGCGGGGTCAGGTGCACAGCAATCCCTTCGGACGCGTCAGGCCAACGCTTGCGCGAAGTCCTCGAGCAGGTCGTCGGTGTCCTCGAGGCCGACGGACAGCCGGACCACCCCGTCGGAGAGTCCGATCGCGGCGCGTCCCTCGGGACCCATCGCGCGGTGCGTCGTGGTCGCGGGGTGGGTGATGAGGGACTTCGAGTCGCCGAGGTTGTTGGAGATGTCGACGACGCGCAGCTTGTTCAGCAGCTCGAACGCCTTCTTCTTCCCCTCGCCCTCGGCTGCCGCCAGCTCGAAGGTGACGACGGTGCCGCCGCCACTCATCTGCGACGTCGCCAGGTCGTACTGGGGATGCGACTCGAGGAACGGATACTTCACCCAGCTGACGGCGTCGTCCGCTTCGAGGAAGCGGGCGATCCGCAGTGCGCTGTCGGTGGAGTGCCGCACGCGCAGCGGCATCGTCTCGAGGCCCTTGAGCAGGGTGTGCGCGTTGAACGGGCTGAGCGCCGGTCCGGTGTGGCGGATCAGTTGCTGCACGGGTCCGTCGATGTAGTCCTGCGGGCCGAGGATCGCGCCGCCGAGGACGC
The DNA here is from genome assembly GCF_005503035.1 of Rhodococcus sp. Q. NCBI lineage: Bacteria > Bacillati > Actinomycetota > Actinomycetes > Mycobacteriales > Nocardiaceae > Rhodococcus > Rhodococcus sp. Q. The sequence goes on along the minus strand of NZ_SCOY01000013.1, from coordinate 90,095 downwards.
GGCCCTGACCGTCGATGTGCTTGGTGCCGGAGTACACAATGACGTCGGCGCCGAGGTCGAGGCTGCGCTGCAGCAGCGGGGTGGCGAAGACGTTGTCCAGCACCACCTTCGCGCCCGCGGCGTGCGCCATCTCGGACACCCTGCGGACGTCGACGAGGGTCTGCATCGGGTTCGAGGGGGTCTCGAAGAACACGGCCGTGGTCGGCACCGACAGCGCCTGCTCCCACTGGTCGAGGTCCTCGCCGTCGACGAACACCGTCTCCACGCCCCAGCGCGGGAGGATCTCGTTGCAGACCACGAAGCAGGATCCGAAGAGGCTGCGTGCGGCGACGAGGCGGTCGCCCTTGCCGAGCAGTGCACCGAGCGCGGTGAACACCGCGGACATGCCGGACGCGGTGGCGTAGCAGCCTTCCGCGCCGTCGAGCAGACGCATCCGCTCCTCGAACATCTTCACCGTCGGGTTGCCGTACCGGGAGTACACGAAGTGGTCGATCTCGCCGGTGAACGCCTGCTCCGCCGCTTCAGCGGACTCGTAGACGAATCCGGAGTTGAGGAAGATCGCCTCCGACGTCTCCTCGAAACCGGAGCGGATCGTCCCGCCGCGGACGCCGAGCGTCGCGGGGCGGATGGTGTCGGGGAGCGGCTTGGAGAACGAACCGCCGCGGGGAATCGCGCTCACGACTGCCTCCACGCGAGTCCGACCGAACGCCAGCCCGCACCGCCGCGGTGACCGTCGTCGTCCAGCCCGCCTTCGAACCCGTCGAGAATGTTGTAGGCCGGGGCAATGCCCGCGGCGGTCGCGGCCTCGGCGGCACCGATCGAACGCTGACCCGAACGGCACAGGAAAATGACCTCGGCGTCGTCGCCGCCCGTCACGCCCGCAGCCTGGAGCTGGTCGACGAACGACGTGTTGCGGTCACCCGTGAACGACACCCACTCGATCGTCAGGGGCTCGCGGCCCAGCGCGGTGAGGTCGGGGACGCCGACGAATCGCCACTCGGCTTCGGTGCGGACATCGACCAGGACGGCCCCGGGATGCTCGCGCAGCAGGTCCCATGCCTGCTGAGGGGTCAGGTCACCTGCGTAGGTCATGGGCATAGCTTTTCACAATCCCTTCCGGCGCCTCACGCCGCCGCCGCTTCCTTCACCGCGTGCCCGACCTGGGCGCGCAGCGCGGCGAACCGCGCGGAGCCGCGCAGATCGTCCGCGTCGACGCCCCCGCGGGGCAGGTCGACGGTCAGGTCGAGTGCGACCCGGCCCGGCTGACGTCCCAGGACGACGATGCGCGACCCCAGGAACACGGCCTCGTCGGCGCTGTGCGTGACGAACACCGTGGTCCGAGTACTCCCCGAGTCGGCCCGCAGGTCTTCCTGCAGGCGCTCACGGGTGAGGGCGTCGAGTGCGGCGAACGGCTCGTCGAGCAGCAGCAGCGACGTGGGTACCGCCAACGCGCGGGCGATCGCCACCCGCTGCTGCTGCCCACCGGAGACCTGCCAGATCCTCCGCTCGGCCAGCCCCTCCAGCCCGACGCGCCCCAGCAGGTCGGCGCGACGCTCCTCCCGCTGCGCCCGCGGCACCCCGGCGTAGTCCAGGGCAAGGTCGACGTTGCCGCCGACGGTGCGCCACGGCAGCAGCCGCGGCTGCTGGAACACCACTCCAGCCGTCGCACCGGGGACCGGGGCGCGGCCCGCCACCCTGACCTCACCGTGCGTCGGCTCCTCGAATCCGGCGATCAGCCGCAGCAGTGTGCTCTTGCCGCAGCCCGAGGCACCGACGAGGACGAGGAACTCGCCGTCGGGCACCTCCAGCGACACCGGCCCGACTGCGGTGACCGACCCGTAGTCGTGCCGGACGTCGGTCAGCCTGATGCGCGGCCCCGCGTTGGTGCCGGGCGACACCGCGCTACTGCTCGACGGCACCGGGCAGACCGGTCACGTAGAGCGCGTCCTGGAAGTCCGCGAGGTCGGGGGCGGACGGGATCTGCTTCTGGTCGGCGAGGAACTGTGCCGCGCTGTGCAGGTTGTTCGCGAGGGCACCGGGGGCGGCGTCGACGCCGAGCCACTGCGCCGACGCGACCTGATCGGGGCTCAGGAACACGGCCTGCTTCAACTGGGACCTCGCCTCATCGGGCGTGATTCCCGCCTCGGCGGCAACGGCTTTCGCTGCCGCATCAGGATCGTCCGCGATCGTGGTCAGCGCGCGGGCCTGCGCGCGGCGCCACACGTCCACGACGTCGGGGTGGTCGGCGGCGAATCCGCCCGCGACGACCGCGAGGTCGAGCGTCGGCTTCCCCGCATCGGCGAGCTCTCGACTCGTGATCAACGTGGTTCCGTTCGCGCGGACCTCGTCGAGCGTCGGCAGCCAGGTGTAGACGGCGTCGATGTCGCCGCGCTGCCACGCGGCTAGGGATGCCTGCGGCTGCAGGTCGATCAGCTGGACGTCGGCGGCGGAGAGTCCGGCCCGGTCGAGGGCGGCGAGCAGGCTGTAGTGCGCGGTGGACGCGAACGCGGTGGCGACCTTCTTGCCTCGCAGGTCCTCGACCTTGGCGATACCGGTGCCGTTGCGGGCGACGAGGGCCTCGTTGTCCCCGGCGACGTCGAGGATCCACGCCACCTTGTAGTCGATGCGCAGTGGATCGGACAGGCCCCGCGCGACGGGGCTCGACCCGAGTGCACCGAAGTCGAGTTCGCCGGCGACGAACGCGGTGTTGACGTCGGCGCCGGAGTCGAACTTCGTCCACTTGATCGTGTAGTCGGGCAACTCGTCCTCGAGCCATCCACTGTTCTTGACGATGAGGTCGCCGCTCGGGAACGTCTGGTAGCCGACCCGGATGACGGGCTTGTCGCCGCCGGAATCGCTGCCGCCGTCCACCGAGCAGGACGCCACGGTCAGCACGGCGAGTGTCGCGGCAGCCGCCGCGACGAGGGCGCGGCTCAACGATCGTGGGCCGCGCCCGGGGGACTTGTTCATCTCGTGCCTCTCAATGGGTGCCCCGCCAGGGGACCGCTCGTCGTTCGACGAGGCGGAGCAGGGCATCGATGGTGAGTCCGGACAGCCCGATCGCGAAGATTCCGACGAGGACGACCGGGGTGTTGTTGTAGTTCGAGGCGTCCTTGACCATGCCGCCAACGCCGGGGATGCCGTTGAACAGTTCGGCGGCGACCACCGACGAGTACGCGATGCCGACCGCGAGCCGGATGCCGGTGAGTGTTTCGGGGAGTGCAGCGGGCAGGACGACGTCGCGGATCACCTGGTACCGGTTCGCGCCGACCGCCCGCGCCGCCTCGATCAGCCCGATCGGCGCGCCGAGCACCGCCGTCGTGGTGGCGACCGCTGTCGGCGGCAGGGCGGCGAGCGCGAGCAGCGCGATCTTGGGTGCCTCGTCGATGCCGAGCCAGATGACGAGCAGGAACAGGTACGCGAGCGGCGGGAGTGCGCGCAGGAACGTCAGCCAGGGTTCGAGGATGCGGCGAATCCAGCCGACGGTGCCCATCGCGAGGCCGAGCGCGACGCCGCCGACGATGCCGATCACGACGCCTGCCGCGACCCGCCGCAGTGTCATGTAGACGTGTTCCCACAGCAGGTAGCCCTGGTAGCCGCGGACGCCGTCGTGGGTGGTGGAGGCGTCGACGGCGGCGGACCAGACCGTCGAGGGGCGGGGGACGAAGACCTCACTCCAGATGCCGCTGGACGCGGCCAACTGCCAGAGCCCGAGGAAGACGAGGAGCGAGAGCAGGGGCAACCCGAGGGTGGTGGCCCATCGCCGCCTCCCGAGCCGCCGGAGTCGGGCCTTCGCCCCGAGGCGGGTGTGGGTGGGTACGGATTGCGCGCGGGCCGCGGCGCCCCGATCGAGCGTCGCGGACATGACGATCATCGAACCGCGTGTGACGAACCCGACCCAGTGTTGCGATCGGTGTGATCACAACACTGGTCACGGCGTCCACACTGGCGAATCATCCCCCTCACAAACACCGCTTGTGCCCCCTCAACGAAGGGTGCCCTAGCGGAGTTTCGCTCGGGAGTGGAGGATCGAGGCAGGGTCCGGCCTCAGGCCGCTCCGCGCAAGTTAGGTACGGCTCAGTAAACTGAGGACGGGCCGACACGGCCTGTGCACCCGAACCGTCCGTCCGCTAGCCGAAAAGGTAGTTCGCTCGAGATGACTGATCAGAATCGCCCGCTGCGGGTGGCCATCGTCGGCGCAGGCCCGGCCGGCATCTACGCCGCCGACGCGCTCATGAAGTCCGACACCGCCTCCGATCGCGGCGTGAGCATCGACCTCTTCGAACGCATGCCCGCCCCGTTCGGCCTGATCCGCTACGGCGTCGCGCCCGACCACCCGCGCATCAAGGGCATCATCACCGCCCTGCACAAGGTCCTCGACAAGCCGCAGGTCCGCCTGCTCGGCAACCTCGACTACGGCACCGACATCACCCTCGACGACCTGCGCACCTTCTACGACGCGGTCATCTTCTCCACCGGCGCCAACGCCGACCGCGCCCTGAGCATCCCCGGCATCGACCTCGACGGTTCCTACGGCGCCGCCGACTTCGTCTCCTGGTACGACGGCCACCCGGACGTCCCGCGCGAATGGCCCCTGGAGGCCGAGAAGGTCGCCGTCCTCGGTGTCGGCAACGTCGCCCTCGACATCGCACGCGTCCTCGCGAAGACCGGTGATGAGCTGCTGCCGACGGAGATCCCCGCCAACGTCTACGAGGGCCTCAAGGGCAACAAGGCCGTCGAGGTGCACGTCTTCGGCCGTCGCGGTCCCGCGCAGGCCAAGTTCACGCCGCTCGAGCTGCGCGAGCTGGACCACTCCCCGACCATCGAGGTCATCGTCGACCCCGAGGACATCGACTACGACGAGGGCTCCGAGGCTGCGCGCCGCGGCTCCAAGCAGGTCGACATGGTCGCGAACACCCTGCAGGACTGGGCCATCCGCGACGCAGGCGACCGCCCGCACAAGCTGTTCCTGCACTTCTTCGAGTCGCCCACCGAGGTTCTCGGTGAGGACGGCAAGGTCGTCGGCCTGCGCACCGAGCGCACCGAACTCGACGGCACCGGAAACGTCCGCGGCACCGGCAAGTTCAACGACTGGGACGTCCAGGCCGTGTACCGCGCCGTCGGCTACCTGTCGCAGAACATCGCCAAGCTGCCGTTCGACGATCAGGCGGGCACCGTTCCCAACGAGGCCGGACGCGTCCTCGACGAGGACGGCAAGCACATCGACGCCACCTACGTCACCGGCTGGATCAAGCGCGGCCCCGTCGGCCTCATCGGCCACACCAAGGGCGACGCCAACGAGACCATCGCGTGCCTGCTCGCGGACGCCCCGAACTTCGCGGGCGCCCCGAATCCCGACGAGAACGCGATCATCGAGTTCCTCGAGGGCAAGAAGCTGCCCTACACCACGTGGGACGGCTGGTACCGACTCGACGCCCACGAGCGCAGCCTCGGTGAGCCGGAAGGCCGCGAGCGCATCAAGGTCGTCGAGCGCGACGACATGCTGCGCGCATCGCAGCAGTAGTCCACTTGTTCACGAGCGTGGCGCCCGGATATCCGGGCGCCACGCTCGTGTGATCGACAGGGCAGCACAGTGTTCGACGCACACGTCCACATCATCGACCCGCGGTTTCCGCTGGTCGCCAATCACGGCTACCTGCCCGAGCCGTTCACGATCGCCGACTACCGGGACCGGGTCGCCGAGCTGGGACTGAGCGTGCACGGTGGCGCCGTGGTCACGGCGTCGTATCAGGGCACCGGCCAGGACTACCTGGTGACGGCGCTGCGCGAACTCGGGCCGGGCTGGGTGGGCGTGACACAACTGGATCCGGATGTCACGGACGAGGACATCGTCGCCCTCGATCAGGCGGGAGTGCGGGCCGTTCGTTTCAACCTCAGGCGCAGCGCCACCGACATGAAACTGCTGACGACACAGGCACTCCGGGCCTACGAGCTCGTCGGATGGCACGCCGAATTCTACGTGGACGCATCACTGCTGCTGTCCCTCGAACCGGTGTTCAAGAAGCTGCCAGCGGTGAGCATCGACCACCTGGGCATGTCGACGCGAGGCCTGCCCTACCTCCTCAACCTCGTCGACCGCGGAGCGCGGGTGAAGGCCACCGGGTTCGGCCGCGCCACCATCGACGACGTCGGTGACGCGCTGCGTCGCATTCACGCCGTCAATCCGACGGCGTTGATGTTCGGCACCGACCTCCCCGGCACCCGCGCCCGCCGCGCCTTCGAACTCACCGACCTCGAGACGATCACCGACGCCGTCGGCGACGACCTGGCAGCGGTGCTCGGCGGCAACGCGCGATCGTTCTACCGCATCTGACGCGTCAGGTCGCCAGCACCGCCGCGAGCCAGACGCCCGCCGCGAGCAGCGCTCCCAGCAATTCCACGAGAATCGACAGGCCGACGGCCTTGGTGGCGTGCACCGTCGCACGCCAGGCACCCGAGTGGGTGCGGTGCCGCTGCGCCTCCGACAGATAGGTGCCGAGCAGGAACCCGAGCACCAGTCCGATCACCGGGATCACGAAGAACCCGACGATGCCGAGCAGGCCGCCGATCACCAGCGACCGGTTCGGCACCCCGGCGTCGCGGAGTCGCTGCCCGGGCCACGTGTACTTGACCACTCCGGAGATCACGAGAAGCACTGCGGCGACACCGAACACGGCCCACGCCGCCCCGGTGCCCTCCACGATCGCCCACACCGCGATCGCCCCGAGGATGAGCAGCGATCCCGGCAGGATCGGTAGGACGATGCCCACCAATCCCACCAGGATCGCCAGTCCGACGAGTATCTCTGCGCCCACGCTCACGGGCGCCACTGTGCCAGACCCTCCGCCTTCGTCGTGACGGTGACGCTCCCACAACCACCTGCTGCGCCGCTCTCCGCACGAGGACGTGCGGATATCACTGCACCACAGGACGGTTCAGGACCACTACCTCACGGCGCCTGATGCAGGGAGAGCACGTTCCCGTGCGGGTCGCGGAACCATGCGACGCGGGTACCGTCGGGTGCCGTCCAGGCGGCGTGCTCGTCCTGGTCCATGCCCTGGTAGTCGACGAACTCGATGCCGCGGGCGCGGAGGTCGTCCACGGTGGCGTCGAGGTCGGCACACTTCCAGCCGAGGACCGTGTACCCGGCGCCGGGGACGGCCTGCACGAGCGTGACGCGCAGCGGGACCCCACTGCCCCCGTCGACGACGAGCGCGAAGGGTGTACGTTCCCGAAGCGTCAGACCGAGCGTGTCGACGTAGAACATCGCCGAGACGTCCAGGTCGGTGCTGGGCACGAAGGCCACGAGTTCACCGGGAAATGTCATGGATCCACTGTGCGCGGACTCCTCGGCGGGGGCAACCGCTGCCTCATTCGTGACCCGCGGCACACCCGCGACCAGCAAGGCGTTAACTTAGCGGGTGTTAAGTGACCGCGGGTGTTGAGTGGATACCCCGACGAATCGAGGAGAACCGTGTCCGCAGAGAACCACACCAGCAAGGGCGGCCCGCTCGCCGGAATCCGCGTCGTCGAGCTGGCCGGTCTCGGTCCGGCTCCGCACGCCGCGACCCTGCTGGCCGACCTCGGTGCCGACGTCGTCCGCGTTCAGCGCGCCGGACAGCTCCCCTCCCCCGACCGTCCGCGTGACCAGATCCTGCGTGGCCGCCGGATCGCCGAGGCGAACCTGAAGGATCCCGCGGACATCGAGAAGGTCCTCGGTTTGATCGAGCGCGCCGACGTCCTCATCGAGGGATTCCGCCCCGGCGTCACCGAGCGGATGGGTCTCGGCCCCGATGCGGCGCTCGCCCGCAACCCGCGGCTCGTGTACGGCCGGATGACCGGCTGGGGCCAGGATGGTCCGCTTGCGCAGGCCGCGGGCCACGACATCAACTACATCTCCCTGACGGGTGTGCTGCACGCGATCGGCCGCGAAGGTGAGCGCCCGGTTCCGCCGCTGAACATGGTCGGCGACTTCGGCGGTGGCTCGATGTTCCTGATCTTCGGCATCCTCGCCGCGCTCGTGGAGCGTCAGACATCCGGCAAGGGCCAGGTCGTCGACGCGGCGATGGTCGACGGCACCGCTGCCCTCTCGCACATGATGTGGGCGTTCCGCGGCGCCGGAGTGTGGTCGGACGAGCGTGGCACCAACATGCTCGACACCGGAGCCCCCTACTACGACACCTACGAGACGTCCGACGGCAAGTACATGGCGGTCGGGGCGATCGAGCCGCAGTTCTACGCCGAGCTGCTGCGTCTGCTCGAACTGGATCCGGCGTCGCTGCCCGGCCAGAACGACAAGAGCGCGTGGCCGGAGCTGCGCAAGGTGTTCACGGAGACGTTCCTGTCGAAGACCCGCGACGAGTGGTCCGCGATCTTCCTCGGCACCGACGCCTGCGTGTCTCCGGTCCTGACGTTCGCCGAGGCCCCGGACAACGAGCACCTCGCGGCCCGCGGCACGCTCGTCGAGCTCGACGGCGTCGTCCAGCACCGTCCCGCGCCGCGGTTCTCCCGCACCAACCCGGACCTGCCGTCCGCGCCCGCGACCGAGAACACGGACCTCGGCACCCTCTGGCGCTGATCGAGCCGGTGCGCTTGCGGATGCCTGGCATCCGCAAGCGCACCCGCCTCCTCCACCGCGCCGTCCCTCGTGGTGGGAGACCCACACCACCGACGTCCTCGTCGTCTCCACTGGACAAATCCACGGTCGCAGTCCGCGACCACGCGCAGCGCCCGCTGGGCGGGACGCACCGATGCCCTCGTGGTCGGCCCCGCCCTAGCGTGGTTTCACGCTTGAGCCGCGACACCCGGAAGATTCCGGGCCGGAATATCGCGCTCGTGGAAGGACATCCAAGTGAACGAACAGGATTCGGCGCCCACCGTCACCGCCGAGTACGACGTCGTCGTGGTCGGTGCGGGCATCGCGGGCGTGTACGCGGTCCACCGATTCCGTCAGCAGGGACTCACGGTGCGCGCCTTCGAGGCGGCGAGCGGGGTCGGCGGCGTCTGGTACTGGAACCGCTATCCCGGTGCCCGCTGCGACGTCGAGTCCGTCGACTACTCCTACTCCTTCTCCCCCGAGCTCGAACAGGAGTGGGACTGGAGCGAGAAGTACGCCACCCAGCCCGAGATCCTCCGCTACATCAACCACGTCGCCGACCGCTTCGACCTGCGACGCGACATCCAGTTCGACACCCGGGTCACCTCCGCGACACTCGACGAGGACACGCTGCGGTGGACCGTGCGAACCGACCGCGGTGACGTCGTGTCCGCCCGCTTCTTCGTCGTCGCCGCCGGGCCGCTGTCCAACGCGAACACCCCCGACTTCGCCGGCCTCGACACCTTCACCGGCGACGTCCTCCACACCGCGCAGTGGCCGCACGAGAGTGTCGACTTCACCGGCAAGCGCGTCGGCGTGATCGGCACCGGCTCGTCGGGTATCCAGTCGATCCCCCACATCGCCGAGCAGGCCGACAGGCTGTTCGTCTTCCAGCGGTCCGCTAACTACAGCGTCCCCGCAGGCAACGCCGAACTCGACGACGCGGCCCGCGCCGAGCAGAAGGCCGGCTACGCCGAACGACGCCGCCTGTCCTGGGAATCCGGTGGCGGCTCCCCGCACCGCACGCACCCCAAGCTGACGCTCGAGGCGTCCGAGGACGAACGCCGTGCCGCCTACGACGAGCGCTGGAAGCTCGGCGGCGTCCTCTACTCCAAGACCTTCGCCGACCAGCTCACCAACCAGGCCGCGAACGACACCGCCCGCGAGTTCTGGGAGGAGAGGGTCCGCGCCGTCATCGACGACCCCGCGACCGCGGAGCTGCTGATCCCCAACGATCACGCGATCGGCGCCAAACGCATCGTCACCGACAGCGGCTACTACGAGACCTACAACCGCGACAACGTCGAACTGGTCAACCTCAAGGCCGCGCCGATCGTCGGCATGGACGCCGGCGGCATCACCACCACCGCCGCGCATTACGACCTGGACGTGATCGTCCTCGCCACCGGATTCGACGCCATGACCGGTTCGCTCGACAAGCTGGAGATCGTCGGCCGGGGTGGACGCACCCTCAAGGAGAAGTGGGCCGCCGGCCCCGAGACCTACCTCGGACTCGGCATCGACGGCTTTCCCAACTTCTTCAACCTCACGGGCCCCGGCAGCCCGTCGGTGCTGGCGAACATGGTGCTGCATTCGGAACTGCACGTCGACTGGGTCGCCGACGCCATCGCCCACCTCGACGACCGCGGCGCCGCCGCCATCGAGGGCACGCCGGAGGCCGTCACCGGCTGGATCGAGGAGTGCCGCACGCGGGCCGAGGCGTCACTGCTGAACACCGCGAACTCGTGGTATCTCGGTGCCAACATCCCCGGCCGACCGCGGGTGTTCATGCCGTTCCTCGGCGGCTTCTCCGCCTATCGCGAGATCATCACCGAAGTGGCCGAATCCGGGTACAAGGGTTTCGACATCCTCGAGAACTGATACCGCCGAGGCGATCTGAAACGGCAGCGATCCACAGCAGCACTGGGCCGGACCCGAAAGGGTCCGGCCCAGTGCTGTGTTCGGCCCAGTGCCGTGTTCGGTTCCGCCCCGTCGGTCAGTGCTGCTCGTCGAGCGCCGCGTCCGGACGCAGCTTCCCGCTCAGTACCCGAGCACGCCGGGACGCGAGCCGCTCGAACGAGCCGGGGTGGGTGAGGATCCAGAAGTCGTCGCGCGCGATGCCCTCGAACAGCACCTCGGCGGCGGTGTCCGGGCTCATCCCCTCCCGGATCTGGTCGCGCCAGAATTCGGCGTCCACGGCGGTCTCCCCGCGGTCCGGGGCGTCCTCGAAGATGCGGGTGGCGACCTGGCCGGGACTGAACACCGACACCGCGATCTGTGGATGGACTTCGGCGCACTCGAGGTAGAGGCATTCGGTGAGTGCCTGCACGCCGTGCTTCGATGCGGCGTAGGCGGTCATCCGGGGTGTGATGGCTATGCCGCCCACCGAACACGTGTTGACGATGTGCGACGGGCGCGGATCTGCACCCATCCGCGGCACGAACGACCGGATGCCGTGGAAGACGCCCAGCAGGTTGACGTCGATGACGCGCCGCCACTCGTCGGCGGGGACCTCCCACGTGACGCCGAGCGACTCCAGTCCGGCGTTGTTGAGCAGCACCGTGACCGAACCGAACTCGCGGTAGGCGGCGTCGGCGAGTGCATCGACGGCGGCGGCGTCACGAACGTCGGTGGGCACCGCGAGGGCGGCGTGACCGTCCGCGCGCAGATCGGCCGCCACCGCGTCCACCCGCGGAGCCGAGATGTCGGCGAGCACGACGTTCATGCCCAGTTCGGCCGCGCGTCGGGCCGCACTCTCCCCAATTCCGCTGCCCGCCCCGGTCACGACAGCGGTTCGGCCCCGCAGGTCCTCGTATCGCACGGTGCCCCCTCCTATTTGACGCAGTGACCGGCGTCGACGGGCAGGGTCACGCCGGTGATGTACCGGGACTCGTCGGACGCGAGGAACAGGCACGCGGCGGCGATGTCCTCGGGTTCGATCATCGGAACGGGCAGCAGGTGCATGGATTGCGTCGCCGCCTCGAACCGCTCCTGCGTCGGCTTGTCGTCACCGGGGCAGAACGTCCGCATCGTGGCCGGGTTCTGGATCATCGGTGTGCGGGTGTTCGCGGGATGAACGGTGTTGACCCGGACACTGTGCGGTGCGAGCTCGTTGGCCAGGGACTTCATCAGGCCGACCACACCGTGCTTGGCCGCGGTGTAGTGGCCGACGCTCACCAGACCCCGCAGGCCCGCGATGGAGCTGATCAGCACGATCGAGCCGCCGCGTCCGCCGTCCAGGATGTGCGGGATGCCTGCCCTGCAGGTGCGCCACACACCGGTGAGGTTGACGTCGAGCATGGTCTGCCAGCGGTCGGCTCCCATCTCGACGGCGCGACCGGACGAGCTGATCCCGGCTGTCGCGCAGATGACGTCGAGGCGACCGAGGGCGTCGACGCCCTGCGCCACCGCGGCGTCGAGCGACTGCTGGTCGCGGACGTCGGCGACGAACGCGCGGATCGAGCGGCCGTGCGACTGCACGAGTCGCACCGTCTCCGCGAGATCACCCGGCGACGCGCCGGGGTTGGTCGAGTGTTCGACGGGCGCACACACGTCCACGGCGATGACGTCCGCGCCCTCCTGCGCGAACCGCACCGCCTGCGCGCGGCCCATGCCCCGCGCGGCGCCGGTCACCAGTGCAACCTTGCCTTCGAGCCGTCCGCTCATCACGCCACCTTCTGGGTCTGACCGGCGTCGACGACCAGTTGCAGGCCTGTGACGTACCGGGATTCGTCCGATGCCAGGAACAGCACCGCGTTGCTCACGTCGATCGGCTCCACCCACGGCACCGGCAGCAGCATCCGCCTTGCCAGGACCTCGGCCACGTCCTCCTCCGTGGGGTTCTCCAGGTCCGGTCGCAGGCGGGCGAAGGTGGCGGGGTTGATCGTCATCGGTGTGGCCACCGCACCGGGATGGACCGTGTTGACCCGGATGGACTGCGCACCCAACTCGTTCGCGAGCGTCTTCACGAGGCCGGTGATCGCGTGCTTGGCGGCCGAGTAGTGGGATGCCCCCGGCACTGCCTTGATCGCGGCGGTGGAGCCGACGACGACGATCGAGCCGCCGGACGGATTCATCTCGGCGACGCCTGCCTTGATCGTGTGCCACGTTCCGGTGACGTTGACGTCGATCGACCGGTCCCAGACGTCGTCGTCGATCGTCCACGACGGCCCGGGGTTGTCGCAGACGCCCGCGTTGGCGACGATCGTGTCGAGCGGGCCGAGTTCGCGTACACCCGCCTGCACGGCCGCGGTGACCGCCGCGAAGTCTCGGGTGTCGGCGGTGCCCGCGACCGCACGGCGCCCCAGTTCCCGCACGAGGCGGACGGTCTCCGCCAGGTCGGCCTCCGACTCCTGCCCCGGCAGGTCGATCGCGAGGACGTCCGCGCCCTCCTCCGCGAGGCGAACCGCGTGTGCGCGCCCCATCCCCCTGCTCGCGCCCGTGATGAGCACGTTCTTGCCCGCCATCCGTGTCATGGTTCGTTCCTTTCGCCGGCGTCGGGACGCTAACGGCCGAATCGGGCGCGGCGGCAGCTGTTCTCCCGCGTGATGGGAGGCATGGGCCCGGTTTTCCCTCGTCGGGTCGGCACCGTTCCATTGAGCGGGAAGACCCCTTACCCGCCGGACGAACCGCCAGTTCCATGATCCGCATCACAGGACAGCCCCCTGATGGCACGGAGGAACACATGTCGCTCGCCAGCACATCCACGACCAACTCAGCCGACGACGGCGACATCCGCGAGATCGAGGCCGCTGCCGCGCCCGTGCGGTTCGCCCGCGGATGGCACTGCATCGGCCTGCTCCGGGACTTCCGGGACGGTGAGCCGCACGCGGTCGAGGCGTTCGGCACCAAACTCGTCGTCTTCGCCGACAGCAACGGCAAGCTCAACGTCCTCGACGGCTACTGCCGCCACATGGGCGGCGATCTGACCCAGGGCACCGTCAAGGGCGATTCGATCGCGTGCCCGTTCCACGACTGGCGCTGGGGCGGCAACGGCAAGTGCACGAACATCCCGTACGCCCGCCGCGTGCCCCCGCTCGCCAGGACCCGTGCCTGGACGACGCTGGAGCGCAACGGCCAGCTCTACGTGTGGAACGACCCGCAGGGAAATCCCCCTCCCGCCGACGTGACCATCCCGGAGATCGCAGGCTACGGCACCGACGAGTGGACGGACTGGAGCTGGAAGACGCTGCGGATCAAGGGTTCGCACTGCCGCGAGATCGTGGACAACGTCGTCGACATGGCCCACTTCTTCTACATCCACTACTCGTTCCCGCGCTACTTCAAGAACGTCTTCGAGGGCCACACCGCGACGCAGTACATGCAGTCGACGGGCCGTGAGGACGTCATCTCCGGCACCAACTACGACGACCCGAACGCCGAGCTCCGCTCGGAGGCAACGTACTTCGGTCCGTCGTACATGATCGACTGGCTCGAGTCGGACGCGAACGGGCAGACCATCGAAACCGTTCTGATCAACTGCCACTACCCGGTCAGCAACAACGAGTTCGTCCTGCAGTACGGCGCGATCGTCAAGAAGCTCCCGGGCCTGTCGGACGAGATCTCGGAGGGCATGGCGGCCCAGTTCGCGGAGGGTGTCGAGACGGGCTTCGAACAGGACGTCGCCATCTGGAAGAACAAGGCACCCATCGACAACCCGCTGCTGTCCGAGGAGGACGGCCCCGTCTACCAGCTGCGCCGCTGGTACCAGCAGTTCTACGTGGACGTCGAGGACATCACCGAGGACATGACGACGCGTTTCGAGTTCGAGATCGACACCACCCGGGCCGTCGCGAGCTGGCAGCAGGAGGTCGACGAGAACGTCGCGAAGCAGGCAGAGGGTTCCGCCGCGAACTCCTGACCACCAGCCGTCGAACCACATGATCAGAAGGATTCACACCATGAGTTACGAAGTTCTCGCCCGTATCGAGGCGGCCTCGGAAGACATCTTCCTCGAGGGCATCGAGGCCGAGCGGATCGGCAAGGTCGCGGACGCGACCGCGAAGCGGATGAAGGAGGCCGGTTCGATCCGGATGCTCCAGCCGAAGGAGCACGGCGGACTCGAGGTCCACCCGCGCGAGTTCGCGGAAACCGTCATGCGGATGGCGTCGCTGAACCCGTCGGCAGGCTGGGTGCACGGCATCGTGGGCGTCCACCCGTGGCAGCTGGCGTTCGCCGATCCCAAGGTCCAGCAGGAGGTCTGGGGCCAGGACCAGGACACCTGGCTCGCGTCGCCGTACATGCCCGCCGGCCTGTGCGTGCCGGTGGATGGCGGGTACAAGTTCTCCGGCAAGTGGTCGTTCTCGTCGGGAACCGACCACTGCGACTGGGCATTCCTTGGGGCGATGGCCTGCAACCCGGACGGCAGCATCGAGATGCCGCCCCGCATGCTGCACGTCATCATCCCCCGCACCGACTACGAGATCATCGAGGACTCGTGGGACGTGATGGGCCTGCGCGGAACCGGATCCAAGGACCTCGTCGTCAAGGACGCGTTCGTGCCTGCCTACCGGGTCATGGACGGCGACGCGGTCATCGACGGCACCGCGGTGCGCGAGTACGGCCGCACCGAAACGCTGTACCTGATGCCGTGGTCCACGATGTTCCCGCTCGGCATCACGTCGGCGACGATCGGCATCTGCGAGGGCCTGCTGCATCACGCGAACGACTACCAGCGTGAGCGCATCAACCCGCAGGGCACCGCAGTCAAGGACGACCCGTACTCGATGTTCGCGATCGGCGAGGCCACCGCGAAGTTGCAGTCCGCCCGGGATTCTCTGCTCGCCAACGTCGATCGGATGTGGGATCTGGTGGACGCCGGGAAGACCCCGACGTTCGCGCAGCGCGCCGCCGGCCGCGAGACCCAGGTGAACGCGGCCTGGCAGGCCGTCACCGCGATCGATCAGGTCTACGCACGCTGCGGCGGCAACGCCCTGCGGATGGACAAGCCGATGCAGCGCTTCTGGCGTGACGCGCACGCGGGCCTGCACCACGCGATCCACGTACCCGGCACCGTGTACCACGCCGCGACGCTGAGCGGACTGGGCGTCGACCCGCAGGGCCCGCTCCGCGCGATGATCTGATCCGCCGAATCCACACCACTCGAATCGACAACGGAGACAAACACAATGACGAACCCTGATCTCGGCGGATTCGGCACCGACATCCGCGGCCTGGGATACGTGAAGATCCAGACCAACGACATCGAACGCTGGCGGACGTTCGCGTTCGACGTGCTCGGCTTCGCCGAGGGCACCGGTCCGGACGAGAACGCCCTGTACCTGCGCATGGACGAGCGCGCAGCCCGCATCGTCGTCGTGCCCGGTGAGACCGACGAGGTCGTCACCGTCGGTTGGGAGGTTCGCGACCACGCCGCACTGGTCCGGGTCACCGAGGCCGTCGAGCGCGCGGGCATCGCGGTCAAGCCGCTCTCGCTCGAGGAGGCGGACGCCCGCCGTGTCGAGGAGGTCGTGACCTTCCAGGATCCGGCCGGAACCACCCTCGAGGTCTTCCACGGCGCGGTCCTCGACCACAGCCCCGTCGTCACGCCGTTCGGCGCCAAGTTCGTCACCGGCGCACAGGGTCTCGGCCACGTCGTGCTGCCGACGATGGACCCGAACGGCACGTTCGACTTCTACACCGAGGTGCTCGGCTTCCTGCCCCGCGGCGCCTTCCGGATTCCGGCTCCGCCGGAGTTCGGCCCGATGCGTGTGCGCTTCCTCGGCGTCAACCAGCGCCACCACAGCCTCGCGCTGTGCCCCTCCCCGCACGGCGGCGCGCCCGGCCTGGTGCACATCATGGTCGAGGTCGACACGCTCGACGCCGTCGGCCAGGCACTCGACCGCGTCGTGAAGGACGGTTTCTCCGTCTCGTCGACGCTGGGCCGCCACACGAACGACAAGATGGTGTCCTTCTACGTCCGCGCACCCGGCGGCTGGGACATCGAGTTCGGCACCGAGGGCATGAAGGTCGACGAGGCCCACTACTCGGCCGAGGAGATCACCGCGGACAGCTACTGGGGTCACGACTGGTCCGGCAGCGAGCCCCTCGCGGCGATGTAGCGCCTCGCCCGCACCGCGCGAACCCTGTTCCAGATGAAGGGGCGCGACGTCTCGACAGACGTCGCGCCCCTCCTTCGCATCAAGATCTTTCGTGACCCACTTCACAATCTCCTGATTCTGTGCCACTATTCCTAATCGAAACACCCATGCCAGATGGGTCTCGCGGCAGAGAGCGCCAGAACCTAGGAGACAGTGATGACTGCAGCAGCAACCGCAGAATCCACCCCGACCGCGGTACTCGACCGGGTGTCGCTCGTCCTGAACACCTTCGACGGCCCCGGCCGGCTCACCCTCTCGCAGGTCGTCGAGCGCACCGGACTGCCGCGGTCCTCCGTGCACCGGATGCTCGAGCGCTTCGTCACGATGCGCTGGCTGCGCCGCGACGGCCGCGCGTACGAGCTCGGCACCGGGCTGATGGAACTCGGGTCGATCGCCCTGCATCAGAACCGCCTCCACGGCGCCGCCGCACCGATCCTGCAGGAACTGCACCGGGTCACCGGCTACGTCGTCCACCTCGGCGTCCTCGACGGCTCCGACGTGCTGTACCTCGACAAGGTCGGCGGACGACTCGCCGCCGAACTCCCCACCCGCGTCGGGAGCCGCTACCCGGCGCGTAACTCCGCGATCGGCAAGGCGCTGCTGGCCTACACCCCGGGCCGCACCGACGACCTCGTCGGATTCACCCCCGAACTGCACAAGGTTCGCGAGTTGGGGGTCGCGTACGAGGTCAGCCAGATCTCCGGAGGAATCGGCATCATCGCCGTCCCGATCGGCCCCGTCGGCGGTGTCCACGCCGCACTGTCGATCTGCGGACCGACCACCCACCTCAAGTTCGACCACCGTCACTCGTCGCCCGTTCGCATGGCCGCGAACGCGATTCAACACGCCCTCGCCGGCCACGCCGCGGGTGCGGGACCGATCGCGCACCGCAACCGGCTCCAGAGCCTGCCCACCGCGGTGTCCGGACTGCGCGCCCAGTCCGCCTGACCGCGGTACACCCGGCCGTCGGTCCTGCGCTCAGCCGAACCGACGGTCGAGCCAGGCACGAAGGTCGTCGTTCGCCGCATCGGCCATGGCCGTCCGGTGCCCGGTGAAGCCATGCGGCGCGGCGGGGTAGACACGCAGGTCGACGGCGACGCCTGCCGCGGACAGGTGCGCGGCCATGGCGAGGTTGTCGCGCAGCAGGACGTCCTCCTCTCCGACGACGATCAGCACCGGGGGCAGGCCCGTCAGGTCGGCGTAGACCGGCGAGAAGTCCGGATCGGTCCGGTCACGTGCCGCACCCGCATACGCCTCGATGAAGTACTCGTCGGCGATCAGGCGTCCGCTCGGTGTCTGCCCGCTGAGGTCATAGGTGCCGAACTGCAACACGGCGGCGTCGAACGCGGACATGCCGCGGTCCCGGAGACGAACGAGCGTCGTCATCGCGAGCGTCGCGCCCGCCGAGAACCCTCCGATGCAGAGTCGACTCGTTCCGAACCGACCGACCGCGTGTTCCGCGAGCCACAACGCCGCGGTCTCACAGTCGCGAGGGGCGGCCGGCCACGGATTCTCCGGCGCGAGAAGGTAGTCCACGCTGACGACCACGATGCCGAGAGCGTCCGCCAGCTCGCGGTTGCGGACATCGTCCGCTGCCGCCGACCCCCCGTAGAACCCGCCGCCGTGAATGTCGAGAAGCACGCCCTGAGGGGAGATCGACACCGGGGAGTGAACTCGGACCGGGACCGCGCGGTCACCGTGCCTGGCCGTCTCCACCTCCGCGGGAGGATCCGACCGCTCGGGAGTCCTCGCCCCACGCCGGATCGACTGCAGCTCGTCCCGATTGCGCGGCCCCCGACCCGTGCCGCGGTGCTCGTAGAACTCGCGGGTCGAGTCCACCAGAGGAAGCAGACGCGGGTCGATCAGCTGGGACAGGCCGAGTTTCACGCGCCCAGGCTATCCAGCCGGCGAGCCCCTCAGGGTTCGAGACCCTCCACGAAGTCCTCGACAGCACGCCAGGAGCCCGTCACCTCGGGAAGTGGGTTACCCAGTTCGTCCCGCTTCCGAACGTGAGAGAACTCGGCAGCCGCGGCGTCGATGTCGTCGAGCATCTGCCGGGCGAGATCGACCTCCGCCTGAAAGTAGCGCTCCGCCCAGACCAGGCTCATCTGCGAGAAGGCCCACGAGGGCTCACGCGTCGCATGTTCGGCGTGCAGTGTCGCCCTGCCGCGCATCGTCTCCATGTTCTCGATGTGCGACCGGACCAACGCCTTCAGCTGCTCCGGCTCGTTGAGGTGACCCATCCACAGCCGCAACATCAAACCGTGCTTGAGAACGGGCTGCTCCACCGGCGCATCGCGGGACCAGTTCCGGACCGCGCGCGTTCCCTCCGCTGTGATGCGGTAGACCCGCCGACCCCGCTCACCGGGCTCCGACACCACTTCCGACTCGACCAGCCCAGCCTTCTCGAGCCGCTTGAGCTCGGCGTAGATCTGGCTGATCGACGGGCTCCAGTAGAAGAATCCGATGCTCCAGTCGGCCCACTTCTTGAGGTCGTATCCCGTGAGTCCCTCACCGAGAGTGAGCATCCCGAGAACGGCCCAGCTGGTCGCGGGCAGAGACGGGTACTGGTCGTCTGCGGCCGCGGCTGGGTAACCGTCAGCAACGGACTCGGTGTCGGACATGAGCGAAGACTAACAGCCCAGGTAGGCGCCGTTCACGACCCGAGCGGCGTCGAACCGATCAGCGGACTTCCCCTCCCGCTCCACGGGAGGACGACATCCGGAGCACCCGAACCACAACTACCGTCGCGAAGGACACCAGGGAGGTCCGACATCATGGAAAGCGTCCGCTGCACCACCTGCAGCACCCGAGTCCTCGTCGAGAAGTACAGCGAGGCGCACACCAGCATCCAGTGGCTGGGGGACGTCGACAGTGCATGCCCCCGATTCGCCGAGACGCATCCCCGTGACGGCCGCGCCCGGGTCGCGACATGCCACAACCTGCAGGAGAGCATCGACGGGCTGACGCTGTCCGGGCAGATCGGCATGTCCCTGCGCAGTTATCCGATTCCGGGCCGGCTCGAATAGCGCATCACACGACCTGCGCTCACACCACAACCGGAACGCTTGCGCCCAGGCGCGCGTCACCCGCGAGCCCGCGATAGGCACCTGCAAGCCCCCGAACGGCCGCGCGCAGTTCGTCCTCGCTTCGGGCGTAGGGCAGGCGGAGGTACCGCTCGAACGCACCGTCGAGGCCGAACCGCGGACCCGCCGCCACCTGCACGCCGTGGCCGGGTGCGGTCGCGGCGATGGCCGTCGACAGCGGCGCAGGCAGGTGCACCCACAGCGCCATTCCTCCGGAACCGGGGTCGCACTGCCACTCGGGCAGTGCGACCGCCAGCTCGTCGAGGAGAGCCGCGCGTTGGGCCCGCAGCCGATCGCGTCGCGCGGGCAGCACCGAATCGGGGTCCGAGAGGAGCTCGGCCGCGACGACCTGTTCGAGGACCGCCGAACCGAGGTCCAGCGCCGAGCGGATCGCGAGCAGGGCGTTGATCGTCGACACGTCGGCGCGAATCCAGCCGATCCGCAGTCCGGACCAGTACGCCTTCGACATCGATCCGACGGTGATCACGTCGGCGCGGGCACCGACCGCGAACCGCGCGACGGGCGTCGGCGTCGGCGCGTCGAGACCGAGGTCCGTCATCGTCTCGTCGACCACGAGTGTCATATGGGTGTCGCCCGCGATCCGCACCATCTCGGCGCGGCCCACGTCGTCGAGGCAGAAGCCGGTGGGGTTGTGGAAGTCCGGGACGACGTAGGCGATCTTGGCGGCGGTCTGCCGGGCGGCGTTACGCATCGCGTCGAGGTCCCAGCCCTTCGACTCCAGTCGCAGTGGGACCGGAACCGGCCGCGCCCCAGTACGTTTGATCGCTTCGATGGCATTGGTGTAAGTGGGGTGATCGATCAGGATCCGCTCGCCTGGCGACGCCAGGAGCGAGAGCACCAGCACCAGTGCCTGCTGAGCGCCCGTCGTGACCATGATCTGGTCGGCGGTCGTCGGGACGCCGCGATCGCGGTAACGCTGCGCGACGGCTTCGCGCAGCACCGGCAGTCCGAGCGACTCCAGCCCCGGGGTGTGCAGATACGCGGGCAGATCGAGCAGCGCACTGGCGTAGGCATCGCGGATGCGCTCGGCGGGCGCGGACATCGCCGCGCACGTGAGATCGATGACCGGCTGCCGAGAGACCTGCGCCTCCCCCGTGACCGCGCCGCGGGCCCGGCCGGGCGGTACCGCGGCGGGCATCGTCACCGTGCTCCGCGACCCCTGCCTGCTGGTGAGGAAGCCGTCCTCCCGCAGCACCGCGTATGCGGACGTGATGGTGGTGCGACTGAGTTCGAGCACGACGGCCAGATCCCGTTCGCTCGGCAGCGAGACCCCGATCGGGATACGTCCGTCGGCGATGAGCAACCGGATGCCGTCCGCGAGGGCGCGGTAGCCGGGACGGCGGCCAGCCCCTCGGGTAGCTCGGGCTGTCGTCGCCGCGCCGCGGGCGTCGTCGGGCTGCCAGTGGCCGAGGTCGCGGGCGAGAGTGGAAGCTCCGATCACACGTGACATGCAGGCCAGTATTCCGAAAGTGGCCATTTCCTACAAGGCCAGTTGTCCGCACGATGGAGGCATGGCCCCCTTCCTGACCTTCCTCGCAGTCCTCGCCGCCCTCACGGCAGTCGCTCTCGTCCGCCGTGACCGCGGCACGCCACTCTTCCGCCTCGACCAGTTCCGACCTGCCGCTCCGCTGGCCGGGCGCCTACCGGAGACCCATGACGCCGACCGCGCCTACCGCGACCTCCAGGCCGTGGCATCGCGCTCCGAGCCGGGAATCGCCACCGGTCGCACCCTCGTCGACAATCAGTCCAGTTGACCCCAACTGGACTGGTCAATTCGGCCGGGTGTCGGTGCCGGCGGCCATACTGGTGGCGTGACGATGCTGAACTACTCGCTCTTCGACACCGATCTCGGCCGGTGCGGCCTGGTCTGGGGTGAGCACGGCATCGTCGGCTTCCAGCTACCCGAGGGCTCCGACGACCGCACCATCGGCCGCCTGCGTCAGTGCTTCCCCGAGGCGGTCGAGAGCGCACTCGACCCCGCAGTTCGCCCGGTCGCCGACCGCGTCGCCTCCCTGCTCGCCGGCACCACCGACGACCTCACCGACGTCGACCTCGACCTGACCGGTCTCCCCGATTTCGACCGCCGCGTCTATGCCGTCACCCGCGCCATCGCGCCCGGGCACACGCTCACGTACGGCGAGGTGGCCGCGGCGATCGGCAGCCCCGGCGCGGCACAGGCCGTCGGACAGGCCTTGGGCCGCAACCCGATTCCCGTTCTGGTCCCGTGCCACCGGGTCCTTGCCGCTGACGGTGCCGTCGGCGGGTTCTCCGCCGCCGGCGGCACCGTCACCAAACGTGCCCTGCTCGCCGCCGAGCACACACCCGGGTTCGGCGAACCGACCCTGTTCTGAACCCGGGACCGGGTGCGCCGGTTCGGGGCGTCAGTCGGCCACGAGGACCGGTGCGGACGACCGGTCGTCGACACCGGAGACCACGACCTGCTCGATGCGGCGCGGCAGGGCGAACGCGACCACCGCGCCGAGGACGGCTGCGACCGCACCGATGAGGAACGCGACCTGGAACCCCGCATCGGTGTAGAAGACGACGCCCTGCGTCATCTCCAGCGGGATCGGTGCGATGTACGAGTTGTTCAGCACCGTGAACGCGATGACGGGAAGCACCGCCGGGAACACCGACTGGAACACTCCCACGATGCTCGCGGTGCTCGCCTGCAACTGCGGCGGGACGGCCTCGATGAGCAGGTTCGGAATCGACGCGTACGCCATACCCATCCCGGTCCCGAACAGTCCTGCGAACGCGATGAGCAGGGGCTTGCTGTCGTGGGACAGCGCCACACAGGTGAAGCCCGCCGCCATGCCGAGCATGCCGATCGCCATCAGCGGCCGCGGTCGTGCACCCCGCCCGACGAGCATGCCGACGATCACGCCGCCGACGACCACCATGCCGCCGATCGGTGCCTGGAAGATGGCGAATCCTTCTGCGCTCACACCGAATCCGTAGCCGAGTCCGAGGATCGCCGGCGTCATCGCGAGCATCGGCAGCAGGATCGTGAACAGACCGCTGGCGCCGTAGCAGAATCCGGCTCCCACGGCCGTCAGCAGCACCGGCCGGCGTCCGAGGACCTTGAGGTCGATCAGTGGTTCGCGGACGAACCGCGCCGAGACCAGCCAGGCGGCGATCAATGCGACACCGCCGACCAGGTACGCCAGGGTCGATCCGCTCGCCCATCCCCAGGTGGGACCGAAGCTCACCGCGATCAGGACGCCCGCGATACCTGCCCCGAGGAGGACCGCACCGATCAGGTCGACGCTCGAGCGCAGGCGGACAGGAGACTCGTCGGTGGTGACGAGGATCAGGGCACCCAGGACGACGAGCCCGATGACGAAGAACCAGAAGATGCTGCGGAACCCGTGGTTGTCGATGAGCCAGCCGGTGAGGAACGGGGCGGGGATCGCGATAAGACCCATGCCACTGGTCGCGATGCTCACCGCGAGCGCGATCGTCTTCGGCGGGAACACGTCCCGGATGAGCGAGTAGCTCAGGAAGAGGCACGGCACGAGCAGGCCCGACAGGGCGCGGCCCGCGATCAGCACCGCGTAGCTGTCCGCAACCGCGGAGACGAGCGACCCGGCTGCGGCGACGCCCACGCACGCGATCAGCAGCTTGCGTTTGCCGTACATGTCGGCGAGCTTGCCGATGAGCGGCGCGGTGACGGCACCGACCAGGAGGAACGATGTCAGCAGCCAGGCGCCCTGCGTGGTCTGGTAGTGCCCGGAGATGGCGGGCAGCGCCATGCTGATCATCATGTAGCTGACCGCGAGCATCTCCAGGAGAAGCACGATCGAGGCGAGCGAGAAGATCAGCCGCGGCGTCCAGCGCTGGGCCGACCCGCTCGCGTCGGGAACCGCGGGAGTTCCGTTGACCATGGTGTTCCTTCCGTTCGACATCCCGAGCTCCCGCGCGCATTGAAGGTGCGGGACGAGATGCGTTGTTGACGAGGCACATTCACTGATCCGAGTGGATCGTGTAACCCACATCACACTGGCGGCACGGTGTGTCGTGCCAGACACTGTTCCGCCCAACGGGAGGAGTGCCGACCGGACAAACAAAAAAAGTTCCCCGACTCCGCGCCTCGCTCAGCGTGAGTGAGCGGTTGCGGAATCGGGGAACAGTCAGAGCGTGTCGGTCGGGGCGCGCGTCAGTCGGCCGGAGCGCTCGCGGCGTGCCGGGCACCGATGTACCCGAAAACCATTGCAGGGCCGATGGTTGCTCCGGCGCCCGCATAGTCGTTGCCCATGACGGCGGCCGAGGTGTTGCCGGTCGCGTACAGGCCGTCGATCACCGACCCGTCCTCGCGCAGTGCCCGGGCGTGCTGGTCGTAGACGATGCCACCCTTCGTGCCGAGGTCACCCGCGGCCATCCGGACCGCGTAGAACGGTCCGCTGTCGAGGGCGTCCAGCGCCGGCGCGGGAAGAGTGGGATCGCCGTAGTAGTTGTCGTAGGCGCTTTCACCGCGACCGAAGTCCTCGTCGCGGCCCGCGCGGGCGAATCCGTTGAAACGCGCGACCGTCTCCGACAGTTGCGAGGACGGAAGCCCGATGGCCGACGCGAGCTCCTCGACGGAATCCGCGCGGTGCATCAGCCCGGTCGAGTACCACGACTCCGGGAACTTCTGGCCCGGCATCACACCGCCGAACTGGTAGCGGTTCTTCGCCTTTCCGTCGAAGATGAACCAGATCGGGTCGTGCCGCCCGGCGAGCTGTTCGTGTACGAACGTCACGTAGGGCGCCGCCTCGTTGGTGAATCGACGCCCCGACTGGTCGACGATGATCGACCGGGGAATCGATCGCTCCGACACCAGCACGTGCATGATGCCGTCGGGCCGACGGAACGACGGCATCCACCAGGCGTCGTCCATCAGGTCCAGTGCGGCCCCGACCTTTTCGCCGGCGAGGATACCGTCACCGGTGTTGTCGACGGATCCCGCGCTGAAGTTGTCCTTGCCGCCGTCGCGCAGGTACTTCTTCCGCAGCTGGTCGCCCTGCTCGAAGCCGCCACTTGCGAGCAGGACGCCCTTGCGGGCCCGGATCCGCAGGTCCGCGCCGCCGCGGCGCACCACCAGTCCGCGCACCGCGCCGGAGGAGTCGGTGACCAGTTCCCGCATCGGGCTGCCCAGCCACAGCGGAATTCCCGCCTCCTTGACCGCCAGTCGGAGCCGTCCGATCAGCGCCTGACCGAGGGTCTCCATGTGACGTCGCAGCAGAATGCTGGTCATCGCACGCCATCCGGTGGCCAGTGCGGCCCGGCGGCCAGCCCAGGTCCGCATCACCATGTTCAGCTTCACGAACTCCTTGGACGTGATGTACAGACCCGCGGGTGTCGCCAATGCACCGGGGCGCAGCAGCTTCTCGTCCTCGCCGAGCTGCTTCAAGTCGAACGGCAGCGGCTCGATCGTGCGGCCGCGGGGCCTGCCGCCGTCCTTCTCCGGGTGGTAGTCGGAGTAGCCCGTGCACCACTGGAAGCGCAGGTGC
Organism: Rhodococcus sp. Q; assembly: GCF_005503035.1. Classification (NCBI taxonomy): domain Bacteria; kingdom Bacillati; phylum Actinomycetota; class Actinomycetes; order Mycobacteriales; family Nocardiaceae; genus Rhodococcus; species Rhodococcus sp. Q. The sequence continues at coordinate 64,801 of NZ_SCOY01000013.1, read as the reverse complement.
GGGCTCGTCTTCTCGAGGAACTCCATCGTGGCCGGACCCTCGTCGATGAAGGCGTCGAGGTTCGCCGTGGGGACCTGGTCACCGACGACGGCATCGAGGTAGCGCCGGACGTCCTCCCTGGTGTCGGAGAGCCCCTCGCGACGCAGGGTCGGGTTGTTCGGGATCCAGATGTTGCCACCGGAGAGCGCGGTGGTGCCGCCGTAGACCGACGCCTTCTCCACAATCAGCGTGTCCAGGCCGCCGTCCCGGGCGGCGAGAGCACCGGTGAGTCCACCGCAGCCACTACCGACGACGACGAAATCGACCTCGTGGTCCCACTTCTCGTTCTCGTTCTCGTTCGCGTTCATGTCACTACTTCCCGTCGGTGACCGTAAGGTCCGCCGGCGACCAGACCGCGCGCATGCTGGTGATGCGGGCCTGCTCGTCGAAGGTCATGACGTCGATCGGCTCCACCGTGATCGTCTGGTCGCCGGTCTCGGTCACGACCCGGAAGTGGAACGCGGCAGTGGTGCCCGCGACCTTGACCGCGAGCAGCTCGGTGCGACGCGTGACGGCGTCGAGTGCCGAGTAGAACTTCTCGATCGCGTCCCGCCCGACCTTGGGTTCGCTCCCGACCGGATCCTCGAGGGTCGCGTCGTCGGCGTACAGGGCCGCGATGTCGGCGGACGTGCCGCTCGCGACCGCGTCCAGGTACGTGGCGACCGCAGCGCGGACGTCGTCTTCGTAGGCCATTGATGACTCCAATGTGTCGGGAGGGAACTGCGACGTGACGGTAGCGACGATCCGGCCGATGCGACCCCCCGCCCTCCCACCGAGCGGGAAGTCCATTAGCCCTGGTCCGGGATCACGCCACGCGGTCGCAGATGGCGGCCCACCCCTGCTTCCCAGCCTGCTCGGCAAGGCCGAGGGGCCTGTCACGCTCCACTCACTGTCGTCCTCGCACACGAAAAACCCCGGACCGAATCGATCGGTCCGGGGTCGTCCCGTGAATGAAGGCGCCTGAGGTCAGGCCAGGATGTCGCGGCGGACGATCGTCTCGTCACGGCCGGGTCCGACACCGATGCAGGAGATGTACGCGCCGGACAGCTCCTCGAGCCGCAGCACGTAGTTCTGCGCGTTGACGGGCAACTCCTCGAAGGTGCGGCAGTGCGAGATGTCCTCCCACCAGCCCGGCATCTCCTCGTAGATCGGCTTCGCGTGGTGGATGTCGGTCTGCGTCATCGGCATCTCGTCGGAGCGGACCCCGTCGACCTCGTACGCGACGCAGATCGGGATCGTGTCCAGGCTCGAGAGCACGTCCAGCTTCGTGAGGAAGTAGTCGGTGATGCCGTTGACCCGGGTCGCGTAGCGGGCGATGACGGCGTCGAACCAGCCGGTGCGGCGGGCGCGGCCGGTGGTCACACCGACCTCACCGCCCTGCTTCGCGAGGTACTCACCGTGGTTGTCGAACAGTTCGGTCGGGAACGGGCCCGAGCCGACGCGGGTCGTGTACGCCTTGAGGATGCCGAGCACGGTGGTGATGCGGGTCGGGCCGATACCGGAGCCGACGGCCGCGCCACCCGACGTCGGGTTCGACGACGTCACGTACGGGTACGTGCCGTGGTCGACGTCGAGCAGCGTGCCCTGCGAGCCTTCGAGGAGGACGGTCTCGCCACGCTCCAGCGCGAGGTTCAGCTCGAGGCGGGTGTCGGTGATGCGGTGCTTGAACCCCTCCGCCTGCTCGAGCACCTCCTCGACGACCTGCTGCGCATCGAGGGCCTTGCGGTTGTAGATCTTCGCCAGCACCTGGTTCTTGAACTCCAGTGCGGCCTCGACCTTCTGGGTGAGGATCTTCTCGTCGAGAACGTCCGCGGCACGCACGCCGACACGGGCGATCTTGTCCTGGTAGCAAGGCCCGATACCGCGTCCCGTGGTGCCGATCTTCTTGGCACCGAGGAACCGTTCGGTGACCTTGTCGATGGCCACGTGGTACGGCATGATCAGGTGCGCATCGGCCGAGAGCAGCAGTGCGGAGGTGTCGACACCCCGATCCTCCAGGCCGGCGAGCTCGGTGAGCAGAACGCCCGGGTCGACGACGACGCCGTTGCCGATCACGTTCTTCACACCCGGCGTGAGGATGCCGGACGGGATGAGATGCAGGGCGAACTTGTCGCCGTTGGGGAGAACGACGGTGTGACCGGCATTGTTGCCACCCTGGTACCGCACCACCCACTGCAGGCGGCCGCCCAGTAGATCGGTAGCTTTGCCCTTACCCTCGTCGCCCCACTGGGCTCCGATGAGGACGATTGCCGGCATGACGTCTCCTAGAGTCGACAGACTTCTGCGCATCTCAGCGCAGAGGCCAGCCGTCCGTGGACAGTGGCCGGGACGACAGTTTAGTCCAGTGCAGTCGGAACCCTCACAGGTACATCACGGAACAGGTCTCAGGCAGCCGAGTGATCGTGCAGCCACGGCGCGGGACTGACCTGGACCGCGACCGCCTCCCCGACCGTCGCGGATCGGATCACACACGTCGGCGGGGCCCACACGGAACCGTTCTCCTGCAGGTAGACGGCCCGGTCCGGGTCACCGCCCACCAGGTAGGCGACACCATGCCCGTCCATGCCGAAGCGGCCGGTCGCGTGCGCCGCTATTCGACGCGGGATCTCGGGCGGGTAGTCGCTGGTGTCGAGGATCAGGTCCTCGTTCGTGGTGTTGACCATGGTGACGCTCACGGTTGTCATCGAACTCACCTCGACTCCAACTCACTTCGACTTGTCCTGGCCACACTCTGTTCAACAATTCCCCGGGGCCCACAAGTCCCGTTCACGCCCTCATTCGGCAACGAGCGCGAACCCGGGACTACCACCGTCGCCGGGGACGATTCCGGCGACGACTACTCCGTGGCCCGCCCGCATCCTCCCCTCGGCCCGGTACGTGCCGTCCTCGACTCGGGTCGGCTCGACCGTCGCGGTTCCCCCGACCAACGTCGACATGTTGAACCACACGACGCGGACCGGACCTGGAGCGGTGTCGTCCGGGAGGTCCGCATGCAGCAGCACGACGTCGGGATCGGTCAGCGACCGCTCGACGTCGGCGTGCAGCACATGCGCCCCGATCACCGGCTGAACCTGGAACGGGTGGCTCAGCGCCGACGTCGGAGTCGACATCTGGCCGATGCCGAGTTCGAGGAGGTCCTTCGCCGCGAGGAGGTCGGCCGACGTCTCGGCGATGCCCTCCTTGCGTAACTCGCTCACCACGGAGGTGAGACCCGACCGGCAGAAGCGGGTCACTCGGGTGGACGGGCGGTGTGACGACGTGGCAGCGGTCAGCATCGAATGCTCCGGTGGTCGACGCGCGGGCGGTCGGATCGGCCGGTCGCGCGTGCGTGTCGGCGGTTCCTGCAACTATCCAGCCTAGAACCGTAAAGTCTCGATCAGACCGCCAATTCCGTAAGCATCGGGCCACCGGTTTCCGGCCGTCGGGTGCGCGTTCGTATCGTCGACCACGACGACCGCGGACCGACCGGAGCTGATCTTGACCATTCACGTACTCGTGTGCGGCGACGCCGCACTGCCGGAGTCCCTGTCGACCCTTCCCTGCACTTCTGTGCCCGCGGTGCCCGCGAAACCCGACTTCGACGCACTGCTCCCCGCGCTCGACGACACCGACGCGCGTCTCGTCGTGGTCGGCGACGACGGCGCCCTCGCCGCGACGGTGACCCGGCTGATGCGCGGCGAACGACTGCACGTCGAGGTCGCGTACGTCGCGGCCGAGCGGACACCGGTCACGCGGCTGTACGGACTGCCGGTCGGCGAGCGGGCGGCACACCTGGCCGTCACCGGGGCCGTATCGCCGCTGCCACTGATCCGCGACGACTCGGGCACCGCGCTCGTCGGAGAGGCAACGATCACCGGACCCGACGGCGGACCGCTCGTCGGGGAGGCGTACGCCGACTCCGAACGCGTCTTCTCCGGCGAGATCCCGGCGCTGCGGGTCGCGCCGACCCCCGCGCTGCCGGGGGTGCGGGCGAGTGCGGGCAGGCGACTGCTGCGCACGCACTGGCTGCCGGCGCGGGCCGTTCAACTCGGGGCGGTCGGCGCGGTCGTGACCCGCGACGGCGTCACCACTCCCCGTGCCCTCAAGCGCTGCAGCTTCTATCGCGACGATCGGTCGTGGCTCCTGGTCCGCTGATCACCGCGCAGCGAACGCGGCGGTGATACTGGATTCATGACGTCCCCCGACACCCGCCGCTCGGCGGTCCGGCCGAGCCCGGTCTTCCTCGCGGTGCTGGCCGTCGCCATCGCAGGCGGCGCGATGGCGTGGCAGGCGGCGCCGAAGTCGACGACCGCGAGTGTCGGGGTTTTCGTCCTCGTGGTCGCGGGCTGGGTGGTCACCGTCTGCCTCCACGAGTTCGCGCATGCGTACACCGCGTGGCGGTACGGCGACCGTGACGTCGCGGCCCGCGGCTACCTGACGTTGAATCCGCTCAAGTACAGCCACCCGCTGCTCTCGATCGGATTGCCGGTGCTGTTCATCGCGCTCGGAGGAATCGGCCTGCCTGGCGGCGCCGTGTATCTGCGCACCGACCTGCTCTCGCCGCGAGCCGCCCGACGGATCTCACTGGCGGGGCCGATGGTCAACGCCCTCGCCGCGGTGGTGCTGCTGACGGTGATCCGGTTGTTCGCGGACACCGAGTCCCACCCGGTGTTCTGGTGGGGACTCAGCTTCCTCGCCTTCCTGCAGGTGATGGCGACCGTCCTGAATCTGATTCCGATCCCCGGCCTGGACGGCTACGCCGCGCTGGAGCCGTCGCTGTCGCCGAAGACCCGCCGCGCCCTCGATCAGTACAAGGGCGTTGGCCTGCTGGCGCTGATCGCGTTGCTGTTCGTCCCGTCGATCAACCGGCTGTTCTTCGACGCGATCTACGGACTGTTCGAACTGTCCGGCGTGCCGAGTGTCTGGGCCCAGTACGGCAACTACCTGATGCGCTTCTGGTTGTGAACCAGATCAGGACCAGGCGTCGAGGACGATCCGCGCGGCGGTGACCACCGCGATCGGTTGATCGAACACGGGGTGGTGTCCGGCCGCGGGCAGCTCCACGACCAGCGCGTCCGGCCCGAACATCGGCCGCATCCGGTCGAGCAGCTCGGGCGTGACGATGCCGTTCTCACTGCGGAAGTACGCGACGCGGCACCCGGCGACAGTCCCGTCGAGGCTGCTACGTCCGCCCTTTCCGATGCGGCTCAGGTCGAACTTCCAGCTGTAGCCGCCGTCGACCTCCTTCAGCGAAGCCCGCGCGATGTAGTCGAAGACGTACGGCTCGGCCGTGTCCTGCGGCGGCACGAGCCGGAACCGTTCCACCGCGGCGTCGACGCTCGGGTAGACCTTCGTGGTCGACGACTTCCGCTGGTCGCGCATCTCGCGTTCCTCGGGCGTGAGGTCGCGGATCGGCGAGTCGAGAATCATCACGCCGTCGAGGCGGTCCCCGTACAGGGTCGACGCCAGGTAGGAGACGATGCCGCCCATGCTGTGCCCGATCAGCGTCGGGCGCCCGGTGATGCCGCCCGCGGGCGCGACCGCGAGCACTTCCTCGACCCACTGTTCGAGGGTGTAGTCCTCGCGGTGTGCGCTGTCGCCGTGCCCGGAGAGGTCGAGCGCGACGACGCGTCGTCCCACCGCGAGCTGCGGTGCTACGTGGTCCCACCAGCGCGAATGGGCCATGCCGCCGTGCACGAGCACGACGCCGGGCTGGTCGGGCTCACCCCAGGCGCGGTACGCGATGGATGTGCCGTCGACGGTGACCCGTCCCGTCTCGACCGGCGCGGCGATCGCGTCGACGAACCACTTCGGCGCCGACTCGTTGACGTTGCTCATGAATCGAAGCTACTTCACGGCAATGCGGGCGGCTGCGTCGCCCGTGCGCGAGTTCGGTAGTCAGAGCTACCGAACTCGCACACATGCGGCGGGGCGACTACAGCTCGGTCACCCAGCCGTGCAGGGTGTCCGACCGCAGGGCCGCCGCGTGGCGTTTGCGCAGCGCCTCGGAGATCGGCCCCTGACGTCCGCTGCCGACGACGCGGCCGTCGACTTCCAGGACGGGCGCGACGCCTGCGGAGGTGCCGGTCACGAACACCTCGTCCGCGATGTACAGCTCGGTGAGGTCGACGGTCCGCTCCACGACCGGGACGCCGTCCTCGGCGGCGAGGGTGAGCAGGGTACGGCGGTTGATGCCGTCGAGGATGTCGCACGACACGTCGGGGGTGATCAGGGTGCCGCCACGCACGAGGAAGATGTTCGCGGCGCTGACCTCGCAGACGTGACCGTTGCCGTCGAGGAACACCGCGTCGTCGTAGCCGGCGTCGATGGCGTCCTGCTTCGCGAGGACCGAGTTCACATACGCGCCGTTGACCTTTGCACGCGACGGGATCGCGGCGTCCGGTATGCGGCGCCACTGACTTGTCTTCAGGCGCATGCCGTCTTGCGGGACGATCGGGACGGCGTCGTAGACGAACATGCTGACGGTGGTGTGGCAGCCGCGGACGCGGGTGCCGGGGATGGACTCGTCGACGTGCACGCTCGCCCGGACGAACACGTCCGACGTCGGAGCGTTCTCTGCGACGAGTTCGGTTGCCGCCGAGACGAACCGGTCGTAGTCCCATTCCGCCGCGAACCCGTCCATCCCGATGATCCGGCAGGACTCGACCATCCGCCGGAAGTGGTCGGCGAGGCGGAACGCGGTGCGGCGGTCACCGTCGACATGGACAGGGAAGACCGTGTACACGCTGAGCCCGTAGAGCATCGCCGATGTCGCGACGCCGAGGGTCGCCTCGGCCGCGTCGACGATCCGGTCACCGAAGTACACGCGGGGGTGTGGGTTGGCCATGGCGGGCAATGCTAGTGCCGGCCCCCGGTTCGCTTCCTTCCCTTTTCTCGAAATCCATCGCTATTCGCTCTTGCTAAGTACCGGTACTCAGTGTTACTTTCTAGCGGTAGTCAGCGACACAGACTAGATCGAAGGTGGGCAATGGCCAATCAGATGACGGAGATGCTCAAGGGCACTCTCGAGGGCATCGTCCTGGCGATCCTCGCCAGGCAATCCGCGTACGGCTACGAGATCACCGCACTGCTTCGCGAGCAGGGATTCACGGATCTCGCGGAGGGCACCGTCTACGCCCTGCTCGTCCGAGTCGAACAGCGGGGCTTCGTGGACGTCGAGAAGGTCCCTTCGGAGAAGGGGCCGCCGCGAAAGGTGTTCTCGATCAACGCACAAGGGCGCGACCAGCTCGACGAATTCTGGAGAACATGGACGTTCCTCTCGGAACGTATCGAACAGCTTCACGAGGGAGAGAAGTGATCATGACCAACTGGGTCGAGAGCGTCACCGGATCGTTCGGAGAGAAGAAGCAGTACAAGCAGAACAAGGCACGTATCGATGCCCTGCCCGAGCCGTACGGCACTGCCGCGAAGGCGCTGCTGCGGTACTTCACCTACTCCAGTGGAATCACCGACGGCACAACCCTCGTCCAGATGGTGGGCGACCTGGCCGACCTCTGGGAGCGGGCGGCCGTCGACGGCACACCGATCCGCGAGATCGTCGGCGAGAACCCGGTCGAATTCGCCGAGGCGTTCGTCGAGGCCTACACCGGCAAGCAGTGGATCGACAAGGAACGTGCCCGCCTGACCAAGGCGATCGACGATGCCGAAGGGGCCCAGTCATGACACCGGCAGCGATCCAGGTGCGGGGCCTGGAGAAGTCGTACAAGGATCTGCAGGTGCTGCGCGGCGTCGACTTCGACGTGGCGCCGGGCAGCATCTTCGCCCTGCTCGGCTCGAACGGCGCGGGCAAGACCACGGTCGTGAAGATCCTCGCGACGCTGCTCAAGGCGGATGCGGGCACAGCCACGGTCAACGGCTTCGATGCCGCCGCGCAGCCGCAGAACGTCCGCGAGTCGATCAGCCTCACGGGCCAGTTCGCGGCAGTCGACGAGATCCTCAGCGGGCGAGAGAATCTCGTGCTCGTCGCCAAACTGCGCCACGTCGAGAACCCGGCCCAGGTCGCCGACGACCTGCTCGCTCGATTCTCGCTCACCGACGCAGGTGACCGGAAGGCGGCCGAGTACTCCGGCGGCATGCGTCGCCGCCTCGACATCGCGATGAGCCTGATCGGGGATCCGCCGCTCGTCTTCCTCGACGAACCGACCACCGGGCTCGACCCGCAGGCGCGGATCGACGTGTGGCACACGGTCAAGGAACTCGCCGATCGCGGGACGACCGTGCTGCTGACGACGCAGTACCTGGACGAGGCCGAACACCTCGCCGATCGCATCGCGATCCTCCACGAGGGCCGGATCATCGTGAACGGCACCCTCGCCGAGCTCAAGGCACTGCTGCCACCCGCGACCGTGGAATACGTCGAGAAGCAGCCCACCCTCGAGGAGGTCTTCCTCGCGATCGTCGGCGACACCCACACGGACCAGGAGGAACGGCGATGACCACCACGTATTTCTACGGCGACACCACCGCGTTGACGGGGCGTTCACTACGCCACATCCTGCGCAGCCCGGACACCATCATCACCACGGCGGTCACCCCGGTGGCCCTGATGCTGATGTTCGTCTACGTGTTCGGCGGCGCGATCGACACCGGGTCCGCGTCGTATGTGAACTACATGCTGCCCGGCATCCTGCTCATCACCGTCGCGTCGGGCATCGCCTACACGTCCTACCGGCTCTTCATGGACATGCAGGGCGGGATCTTCGAGCGATTCCAATCCATGCCGATCGCCCGGTCCAGCGCACTGTGGGCACACGTCCTGACCTCGCTGGTCGCCAACATGATCTCCCTCGTCGTCGTCATCGCCATCGCCCTGCTCATGGGCTTCCGCACCGGCGCCGGTGTGCTGGCGTGGCTCGCGGTCGCGGGCATCCTTGTCCTGTTCACCCTGGCGTTGACCTGGGTCGCGGTGATCGCCGGCCTCTCCGCGAAAACCGTCGACGGCGCAGGCGCTTTCGCCTACCCCCTCATCTTCCTGCCGTTCGTCAGCTCCGCGTTCGTGCCCACCGACACCATGCCGGGCCCGGTGCGCTGGTTCGCCGAGAACCAGCCGGTCACCTCGATCGTCAACACCATTCGCGCCCTGTTCGCACAGCAGCCGGTTGGCGGCGACATCTGGATCGCCCTCGCCTGGTGCGTCGGCATTCTCGTTCTCGCCTACGTCGCCGCGACGGCCGTCTACAACCGCAAGATCAGCTAGGCGCGCGCCTGCGCGCGGCAGCGGGTCGCTCCCGGCAGACTGAGCAGATGCTGCATCTTCGGATCCTGGCGCCCACGGCATACACCGACGACGTCCTGGGAATCCTCGACGACGAACCCGGCGTCAGCAGCCTCGCGGTCCACCGCGGGGCTGCGGTCCGTCCGGTGGGCGACATCGTCCACGCCGACCTCGCGCGGGAAGTCGCCAACGACGTGGTCCAGCAACTGCGCGCGACCGGCCTGCACCACCACGGCACGATCGAACTCGAACCGGTGCACACCTGGCTCTCTCGCGACGGCCTCGACGCGGAACTGAAGAGTCCCGGCAGCTCCGCCGACACCGTCGTGTGGGCGGAGGTCGCCCAACGCTCCTACGAGGACGTCGAACTGAACTGGACGTACCTCAGCTTCATGACCATGGCGACACTGCTCGCCGGGATCGCGATCATCACCGACTCGCAGATCCTGGTCATCGGCGCGATGGTGCTCGGACCGGAGTTCGGCGCCATCGCCGCACTCGGCGTCGCGCTGGTCAAACACCGGTACGTGCTGCTCGCGACGGCAATACGCACACTGGTCGTCGGGTTCGTCGTCGCGATCGCGGCGACGGCGATCGCGGCGCTGGCCGGGCGCGCCCTCGGCTGGGTGACCCTCGAGGACGTGGCGGGTCCACGCCCGGAAACCGCGTTCATCTACACCCCGGACAAGTGGTCGTTCATCGTCGCCATCATCGCCGCGGCCGCGGGAGTGCTGTCACTGACGTCGTCGAAGCTCGGCGGGCTGTCGGGCGTGTTCATCTCCGTGACGACGGTTCCGGCGGCGGGCAACGTCGGGCTCGGGCTGGCATTCGGTGCAGGCGAGGAGATCTGGGGCAGCACACAGCAGTTGCTGCTCAACCTGACGGGAATGGCGCTGGCGGGCTGGGCGACGCTGGCGATCCAGCAGGCGGTGTGGTCGAAGGTGTCGGTCCGCCGGGCCAAGGCACTCGACCGCAGACGCCGAATGTTGTGACAGGAGAGGTGCCATGACGGGACACGAGGTGTTCGAACGGGTCGTCGGCAGTGTCGACGACACGGTGTACGTGGTGACCACGACGGCCGGCGGCGAGCGTGCGGGCTGCCTGGTGGGATTCGCGACCCAGGTGAGCATCGACCCGTCCCGGTTCCTGGTCGGGTTGTCGACGGCGAACCGCACCTTCCGTGTCGCGGACGCGGCCGACCACCTGGCCGTGCACGTCCTCCGGCGCGGCTCGGACGACCTGACCCGGCTGTTCGGCGGTGAAACCGGCGACGACGTCGACAAGTTCGCGCGCTGCGTGTGGCATGCGGGACCGCACGAGCTGCCGATCCTGGACGGCGCCGCCGCCTGGTTCAGCGGACGCATCCTGGCGCGAGTGCCATTCGGGGATCACACGGGATTCCTGCTCGAACCCGACGGGGGCGTCTGCGACGAGGAATCACTGGACCTGATGAGGCGAACCGATGTGGACGACGTCGATCCCGGGCACGACGCCTGACGGGGCCCTCCGGTCAACAGTTGTTCGCGACCATCCGCTGTGCGATCTCGCGTAGACCTGCTCGCACCGACGCGGGCGCCACCACCTCGACGCCATCGCCGAGCTCGGTCAACTGGTGCACCGCAACGGCTTCCGATTCGAGGGCGAGATCGACCTCCACCCACCCGTCGCCGTCCGGCGGCCCCGGTGTCACGCGGGCGGCTTCGACCCCGACGACGGCGGGAAGCGCGCGCCACGCGGCGGGAGCGAGTCGCACCCGGCACGGGCACCGCAGCAGGGACCGGTCGAACTCGGCGGTCGACTCGGTCCACCACGACGCCAGGTCGAAGTCGGAGGGCCGCTCGGCGGGGGCGTCGAGGTGCTCGGCGGAGTCGATCCGCGTCACCCGGTAGGACAGGACGCGACCCCGGTGCGCGGCGACGAGGTACCAGGTCCCGGCCTTCGCGACGAGACCGTACGGGTCGACGGTTCGGGTGACGGTGCCTGCCCCGCGCCGGTACTCGACACGCAGCCGCCTCCCCTCCAGGACTGCCCGCGCGACGGTGGCGAGGTGCGGTGCGCGTGTGGAGTTGTCGAACCAGCCGGGGGCGTCGACGTGAATCCTGCTGCGCCACATCTGCGCTCCCGCACGCAGCGGCAGGGGCATGGCCCCGAGGAGTTTGGCCTCGGCGGCGGCCGTCTCCTCCCCCAGACCGAGGTCGTCGGCGAGCCCGGGGATGCCGAGCAGCATCAGCGCGGACGTTTCGAGTGCCGTCATGCCGCTGAGTTTGGACTGCCAGCCGTCGAGCAGACGGATACCGCCGCCCGGCCCGGATTCGGTGTAGAGCGGGACACCCGCCGCCTGCAGTGCCGCGACGTCCCTGTAGACGGTGCGGACGGACACCCCGAGCTGGTCGGCGAGGCGATCCGCGGTGCTGCCCGCACCGCCCTGCAGTCTCAGCATCAGGTCGAGCAGCCGGCTGGATCGCATACCGGACAGACTAGTGAAAATTCCTGACAGGAGATGTCAGGGATACGGGCGCAGACTGGAATCCATGACGACCTGGCAGCAGTTCACCGAGGAAGCCCCCGACCTCGCCGATGCCGTCCACGCACGCCTCACGGCGCACAAGCACCACGTCCTCGCGACCCTGCGGGCGGATGGCTCACCGCGGGTCAGCGGCACCGAGGTCGAGACGTTCCTCGGCATGCTCGTGCTCGGCTCCATGCCGAACGCCCGCAAGGTGCTGGACCTGCGACGGGACCCGCGTTACTCGCTGCACTCGAATCCCGGACACCACACGATGGACGGCGGAGACGCCAAGATCTCAGGGCGCGCCCGCGAACTGCTCGGCGCCGAGAAGCGGGCGATCCGCGACTGCTACCCGGACGATCCGGGCGGCGACGCCCAGTTCTTCGCACTCGACATCGAGTCGGTGGTGCTGACCACCGTGTCGGCGGACAAACTGCACGTCGACCTGTGGCGGCCGGGCGCCGGTGTCGTCAGGAGGAGCCGATGAGCACACCGGATCTGGCCGGGAAGGTGGCGTTGGTCGCGGGCGCGACACGCGGCGCGGGGCGGGCGATCGCCGTCGAACTGGCGCGGGCGGGCGCGTACGTCTACGCGACGGGGCGCAGCAGTCGCGCGGGCAGGTCCGAGATCGACAGGCCCGAAACCATAGAGGAGACAGGTGAACTCATCGCCGCGACGGGCGGCGACGGCGTCGCACTGCGCGTCGACCACCTGGAGCCCGACGAGGTACGCGCCCTCGTCGAGCGGATCGATGCCGACCACGGGCGTCTCGACGTTCTCGTCAACGACATCTTCGGTGGTGATCGCTACGCGCAGTTCGGCACGACCCTGTGGGAGCACGACCTCGACGGCGGGCTGCGGATGCTGCGCATGGGCATCGACACCCACGCGATCACGAGCCACTTCGCGCTGCCGTTGCTGATCCGCAGACCAGGCGGGTTGGTCGTCGAGATGACCGACGGGACAGCCGACTACAACGTCGCCTACCGGCACCACGTGGGTTTCTACTACGACCTCGTGAAGGCCGCGGTGCAGCGGATGACCACCGCGCAGGCCTACGAACTGGCGCCGCACGGGGGCGCGGCGGTCGCGATGACGCCGGGGTGGTTGCGGTCGGAGAACATGCTCGACGCGTTCGGCGTCACGGAGGATACCTGGCGCGACGCGCTGGACCGGGTGCCGCACTTCGCGATCTCGGAGACGCCGACGTTCGTCGGCCGAGCGGTCGCGGCGCTGGCCGCCGACCCCGATGCGGGTGAGTTCAGCGGCACCGTCGTCTCGAGCGGGCAGTTGGCGCAGCGGTACGGCTTCACCGACGTGGACGGATCGCGGCCCGACTGCTGGCGCTATCTCGTCGAGGTGGCCGACCGCGACCTGCCTGCGAACACCGACGGCTACCGCTGACCCGTCACCAGGTCAGGTTCTCCTCGCAGTGCGCGCCGTCCGCGCTGGATTCGACCTGGACCGTCGCGTGCCCGAGCCCGTGCGCGTCGAGCACCGTCTTCGCGGCCCGCAGCACGGCCTGGGTGTCCAGGTCGGTGGTGAGGTGCACGGTCGCGACGTCCATGCCGGTGGTCAGCGTCCAGACGTGCAGGTCGTGCAGGTCGGTGACCCCGGGCAGGGCGAGCAGGTCGGCGCGGACGGCCTCGATGTCCACTGTCGCCGGCGACGCCTGGGTGAGGATGCGCAGCGACGCGGCGGCGAGCTTGACCGCCCGCGGCACCACCCACAGGGAGATCGCGACGCCGACGACGACGTCCGCCCAGGTCCAGTTGAACGCGAGAACGAGGGCGCCGGCGATGAGCACGCCGACGCTACCGACGGCGTCGGCGAGGACTTCGAGGTAGGCACCGCGGACGGCGAGCGAATCCTTGGAGTCGCCGCGCAGCATGAGCATGACGACGAGGTTCGCGGCGAGACCCGCGGCGGCGGTGAGCATCAGCGGAAGGCCGGGGATCTCGGGGCTGTCCCCGATGCGCCCGATCGCCTCGTACATCACCCAGGCGGCGACGGCGAGAAGCAGGACGGCGTTGGCCATCGCGGTGAGCACCTCGGCGCGGTGCCAGCCGAAGGTGCGGGCGGCGGCGGTCGAACCCTGGCGGGCGAGGAGGAGCGCGGCCAGGCCCATGCTCATGCCGACGACGTCGGTGACCATGTGCCCCGCGTCGGCGAGCAGAGCGAGCGATCCGATGGCGAGGCCGACCACGACCTCGAGGACGAGGAAGCCCAGGAGGATCGCGAGGGCGAACACCATGCGGCGGATGCGCTGCGTGCTCGGCCCGACTGCGCCGGGTTCGACGCCGACCTGCCCGTGCGAATGTCCGTGTCCGACGCCCATCACCACTCCCTTGGTTCGCTCGCGGCCATCATATGCATACATTCGCATATATCGAAACCCCACTTGCCCATTCACAGTTGAAGTCAACTTCAACTAAGGTGACCTGACTCACACCACTCGTCTCGAAGGGCCACCATGACCGACATCTCCGGTACCTGCGACGCACGCTTCGACGGACTGCGCGAGGCACTGCGCCGCAACCTCGACACGGGCGAGGACCTCGGCGCGTCCCTGGCCGTCACGGTGGACGGTTCCCCCGTCGTCGACATCTGGGGCGGCTGGTCCGACACCGAGCGGACCACACCCTGGCAGCGCGACACGATCACCAACGTGTGGTCGTGCTCCAAGACCGTCACCGCATTGGCGGTACTGATCCTGATCGACCGCGGTCGCATCGACCCCTACGCGTTGGTGTCGAAGTACTGGCCAGAGTTCGCGGCGAACGGCAAGGACACCGTCGAGGTCCGGCATCTGCTGTCCCACACCTCCGGGGTGTCCGGCTGGCAGGAACCCATCGCGCCCGACGAGATCTACGACATGACCCTCGCCTGCTCCCGGCTCGCCGAACAGGCGCCGTGGTGGGAACCCGGCACCGCGTCCGGCTACCAGGCGATCAACCACGGCCACCTGCTCGGCGAACTCGTCCGGCGCGTCGACGGGCGCGACCTGCAGCAATTCGTCGCCGAGGAAATCACCGGCCCGCTCGGAGCCGACTTCCGGTACGGCGTCGACCGCGCCGACTACGGACGCGTCTCGAACGTCGTTCCGCCGCCGCCGCTCCCCATCGACTTCGCATCCCTCGACCCCGACTCGATCCTCGTCAAGACGTTCGGCAACCCACCCGCCAACGCCGCCATCGCCTGGACCGACGGCTGGCGAGGCGCGGTGATCGGCGCCGCGAACGGCCACTCCAACGCCCGCGCCCTGGCCCGCATCCAGTCCGCGATCGCGTGCGGCGGCGAGGTCGACGGGGTGCGACTGCTGTCCCCCGACACCGTCGAGTTGATCTTCGAGAAGCAGTCCGACGGCGTGGACGTCGTCCTCGGTGTACCCGTCCGATTCGGTATGGGATTCGGTCTGCCCACACCCGAATCCGTGGCGTTCATCCCCGAGGGCCGGATCTGCTTCTGGGGCGGCTGGGGTGGCTCGCAGATCATCGTCGACACCGAGCGCCGCGCGACCATCTCCTACACGATGAACCGGATGGGTGCCGGTTTCCTCGGCTCCGAGCGTTCCGCCGAGTACGTGGCCGCCGCGTTCGCCGCACTCGACTGAGCCCGCGGTCCTTCCGGTCCGCTTGGGGGCCACAAGGACTCACGGGCGGGCGCAGCCGCCTACTCCGGCGGGTAGGCGGGCTTCGGCACCGTCGGGGGCAGGGTCGCGATCGCCGAGATCCGGCTCAGCCCCGCCACCTGCAGAAGGTCCACGATCAGCGACCGGATCTGCGCGAACACCACGGTCGCCGAGATGCCCGCGTTCTCGACCAGTTCGGCCTTCGCGCCGACCGCCACCGAACGCAGCACTCGCGCCGCCTCCGCGCGGTCCGGCTGCTGCCCCGGGTCGGCGAGGACGACATGGCGCAGCACGTCCACCGCATGCGCGAGCTTCTCCACCTCGTCGACCAGCCGGGGATCCAGAATCTCGTCGTCCCGGACCAGCGTCAGCGACCGTCTGGCCAACACCCGGATGTTGCGCATCGCATTGTCGATCGGGTCCGCCGCGGCGGCGAGCCGGTCGAACCGCTCCCGCGACCCCCAGTACAGCGGCGACAAGCGGCTGATCTCGCGACCACCGCTCAGACTCGACCGCAGCCCGTCGATCGCGGCCTGCGACGTCCGGGCCTTGCGCAGCGCCGCCTCGATCGGTTTCGGATCGTTCGCCACCAGCCCGTCCGCGACCAGTTGCAGCACCTCGGACGCGGTACCGAGGATCTCGGCAGCGGTCTTGCGGGCGCGCAGCACCGGATGCACGGGCACGAGTGTGACGACGAGGAAGCCGACGACCCCACCGATCAGGGCGTCGAGCATCCGGTCCGGGCCGCCGCCCTGCTGCGGCGGAATCAGGGTCGCGACCAGGACCGCGGACGTCCCCGCCTGCATGGAGATGATCGGGCCACCGTCGAGGAAGATCGCCGTCGTCATTGCCAACGCGACGGCGAGGGTGATCTGCCAGGCGCCGGTGCCGATCAGCGAGATCAAGGTGTCGCCGATACCGATTCCGACGGTGACACCGACGATCAGCTCGACCGAGCGACGGACCCGCGCACCCAGCGAGAGCCCGAGGGACACCACGGCCGCGATCGGGGCGAAGAACGGATCATGGTGGTGGAACACGTCGTTGGCGACGAACCACGCAAGGCCCGCCGCCAACGCACACTGCAGTACCGGGAACGCGGACGCCCGCACCCGGACAGTCGACGCCCGCAGTCGCTCTCGCGCGCGACTGCGTGAGTAGGGCCGAAACCTATTCGACGCCAAGCGCTTCGGCGGCCCGCGGATCGCAGTCCTCGAGCAGATCCAGGCAACGGGCGTGCTCGTCGTTCTCACCGATGGCCTGCGAGGCACGTGCCAGCACGGCCACACACCGCAGGAATCCACGGTTGGGTTCGTGGCTGTAGGGGACGGGCCCGAAGCCCTTCCATCCGTTGCGACGCAGCTGGTCGAGTCCGCGGTGGTAGCCGGTACGGGCGTAGGCGTAGGCGGTGATCGTCTCGCCGCTCTCGAGCGCGGCTTCCGCCAGGTAGGCCCACGCGATCGACGCCGTCGGATGGTCGGCGGCCACCTGCTTGGGGTCGGCCTTGTTCAGCAGTTCGGACTCGGCGTCGTCATCGCCGGGCAGGAGGGTGGGCTGGGGGCCGAGCAGATCACCGAAAGAGGTCATTCGTCCATTGTGCGCGCCGCGCATCCCCGACGATCCCCCGACACCCCCGTAGGCTGCTGGCCGTGGACAACAGCGAATCGGACGCGACGCCGTCGTCGCCGGCAGCCGTACCCCCGCCGCCCGCCGCGCCGTCCGAGGCACCGACGGTCGCCATCCCGCACGCGGCGCGGGCAACCCCTACCCGCGTCGGGCCCGGGACGCCTCCCCCACCCGGCGTGGCACCGACGCCGACCCGTGTCCCCGAGCCTGCGCCGCGCGGGCGGCGCCGCTGGCCACTGGTCCTCGCGGCCGTGGTTCTGCTCGCGGTGGCCGCGACGGGCATCGCGCTTCTCGCGAGCCGAATCGGCGGCAACTCCACCGAGAACGACGTCCGCGGCGCCATCAACGGATTCGTCGACGCCGTGGACCGCGGCGACCTCGCGACCCTGCGGGCCGGTACCTGCGGCGAACTCGGTGCCTACTACCAGCAGGTGTCCGATGCCGATTTCGCCGACGTGTACCAGTCGGCGAACTCGGACCGCGCGGTGCCGATCATCGACAGCATCGACGCCGTGGCCGTCACCGACGGCACCGCCCTCGCACAGGTCACCGTGCACACGGCGAACGATCCGGCGGCGACGTCGGTGCGCTCGTTCGCATTGGAGCAGCAGGACGGCGTGTGGAAGGTGTGCAGCTAGGGCGTGTCTCCTGACGCCCTACAGTTCGGCGAGGGGCGGGAACACGTCACCGATCCCGACGGGGTCGCGGTGCAGGACGTGTCGGACGTCCCTCGTGACCCGTGCGAGGTCGCCGTTCGCGATCGCCGCGTAGGAGCTGACCCAGCCGTCGACCTCCCACCGCTGCGCTCCGAGATCCGAGCGGGACGCGTACGCCTCGTCGAGCGTTTCGCGGTGGTACCGGATCGGGCGTCCCAGCGCTGCGGTCAACGCGTCCGCGACATCGGTCAGCGACAGCGCCGCCGGACCTGTCAGGTCCAGTGTCCGGTCGTCGTGACGGTCCGAGCCGAGCACCGCGGCGGCGACCTCCACGACGTCGGCCCGCGCGACCATCGCGGCACGCCCGTGACCGGCGGGCCCGCGGATGACGTCGTCGGTGCCGACCATGCCGGGCATCAGGTCGAGGTACAGGTTGTCGCGGAGGAACGTGAACGTCAGCCCGGTGTCCCGGACGGCCTGTTCGGTGTGCCAGTGGTCGCGCCCGAAGGTGAACGTGCAGTCGGGTGCGGCGCCGACGAAGGAGAGGTACACGATCCGCCGGACCCCGGCGTCCGCGGCGGCCCGGACGGCGGCCCGATGCAGGTCGACGCGGTGCTCGGTTTCGGTCGCCGAGACCATGAAGAAGGTGTCGACGCCGCGCAGCGCGTCCGTCAACCCGGCGTCACCGAATCCGGCCTGCACGGCGGTCGCGTGCGGCAGGTCCGGTAGTCGGGACGGGTCGCGGGAGAGCAGGCGCAGGTCGGTGCCCGCCTCGGAGAGCAGGCGCGCCACTCCCCCGCCGATGAATCCGCTTGCCCCAGACACCGCGACGGTCATGCGACAAGCCTAAGGCGGGAAAGCACGAGAGTGCAGTGCCCGTCGCGCCGTTCGGCGAACGCGACGGGAACTGCACTCTCGGTGAGAACCCTGGTGGGAGGACTATCCGGCGGAAACCGACCGGCCGGCGGACTTGAGGTCGTTGCAGGCCTCGAGGACGCGAGCGGTCATGCCCGCCTCGGCCTTCTTGAGGTAGCTGCGCGGGTCGTAGACCTTCTTGTTGCCGACCTCGCCGTCGATCTTCAGCACGCCGTCGTAGTTGCTGAAGAAGTGTCCGGCGATCGGACGCGAGAACGCGTACTGGGTGTCGGTGTCGACGTTCATCTTCACGACGCCGTAGCGCAGCGAGTCCTCGATCTCCGACTTCAGCGAGCCCGAGCCGCCGTGGAAGACGAAGTCGAACGGCTGCGAACCGGCAGGGAGGCCGAGCTTCGCGACGGCCGCCTCCTGGCCCTCCTTGAGGACCTCCGGCTTGAGGACGACGTTGCCCGGCTTGTAGACGCCGTGGACGTTGCCGAACGTGGCCGCGAGCAGGTACTTGCCGTTCTCGCCGACGCCGAGGGCGTCGATGGTCTTCTCGAAGTCCTCACGCGAGGTGTACAGCTTGTCGTTGATCTCGGCCTCGACGCCGTCCTCTTCGCCGCCGACGACGCCGATCTCGACCTCGAGGATGATGTTCGCGGCCTTCGACAGCTTGAGGAGTTCCTGCGCGATCTGCAGGTTCTCGTCGATCGGCACGGCCGACCCGTCCCACATGTGCGACTGGAACAGCGGGTTCAGACCCTGGTTGACGCGCTCCTGCGAGATGGCCAGCAGCGGGCGGACGAATCCGTCCAGCTTGTCCTTCGGGCAGTGGTCGGTGTGCAGCGCGATGGTGACGTCGTACTTCGCGGCGATGACGTGCGCGAACTCGGCGAGCGCGACGGAGCCCGTCACCATGTCCTTGACGCCGAGGCCCGAACCGAACTCGGCGCCACCGGTGGAGAACTGGATGATGCCGTCGCTGCCCGCGTCCGCGAAGCCCTTGATGGCCGCGTTGATCGTCTCGGACGAGGTGCAGTTGATGGCGGGAAAGGCGAAGGAGTGTTCCTTGGCCCGTCCGAGCATCTCGGCATAGACCTCGGGAGTTGCGATGGGCACGGCGGCTGACCTCCACGTCGACGAATTCATTCGGGTGCGCTCGGCCGGACGGGCCGGCAGCGTCGTCCTAGCAGTATGGCAACTGCCGGGCACGCCGTCTCCTGCAAGTCCGAGATCGGGCGATACGGGCGCTGCCCCGCATCGGCGGTACTGTGGTCCGCGTGATTGTGCAGGCAGCCGCTGACCTCGTGACCGCAGGCCAGGACTCCGTGACGAATCTGGCGCTTCTGCCGGGATTCCTGGACCCGGTCAACCTCCTCAACTCGTTCGGCACCTGGGTGCTGGTCGGTCTGCTGTTGGTGGTGTTCATCGAGTCGGGTCTGCTGTTCCCGCTCCTTCCCGGCGACTCCCTGCTGTTCACCGCGGGCCTGATCGCCGCGTCGAAGTCCACCGAGGTCGAGCCGTTCGCCCCCCTGTGGGTCCTGCTGGTGACCATTCCGATCGCCGCGTTCCTCGGCGACCAGGTCGGCTACTGGATCGGCGCGAAGGGCGGCGCCGCCCTGTTCAAGTCGAACGACGCGAAGTTCTTCAAGAAGAGCTACATCGACGAGTCCCACGCGTTCTTCGAGAAGCACGGCCCGATCACCATCTTCCTGGCCCGCTTCGTTCCGATCGTGCGCACCTTCGCGCCGCTGGTCGCCGGCGCGTCGAAGATGAAGTACACGGTGTTCCTCACCTACAACATCCTCGGCGCGGTCGTGTGGGGCGCGGGCGTCACGCTGCTCGGATTCCTGCTGGGCCAGATCGAGTTCATCCGCGACAACGTCGACGCGATCTTCCTGCTCATCGTGTTCGTCTCGGTCATCCCGATCCTGGTCGAGATCGTCAAGCGCTACACGGCGTCCCGCAAGAGCCGGCCAGCCGCCGACAACCCCGCGGACGAGTACACGCCGTAATCGATGGCGTTCGCAGCCCCCGACCTGGGGCACTTCGCGACCGTCGGCCCGGTGCTCGTGTGGGTCCTGGTCGTCACGTTCGTGTTCCTCGAGTGCGCGTTCGTCATCGGACTGTTCCTGCCCGGTGACTCGATGCTGCTGACCGCGGGCATCGTCCTGGCCGGTCATGCGGCGGGCAGCACCCATGTGTGGACGCTGTCGGCGGCCGCTGCTGCTGCCGCGATCGCCGGGAACCAGGTCGGCTACGTGCTCGGGCATCGCAGCGGTCACCACCTCGTCGCCCGCCGCAACGGCCGCTACGTCAACACCCGGAATCTGCACAAGGTCAACGCCCTGCTCGACCGGAACGGATTCTGGGCTGTCCTGATCGCCCGCTGGATTCCGTGGGTGCGGACCCTGTGCCCGCTCGTCGCGGGCGCGGCGCGGATGAACCATCGCACCTACACGATCGCGAGCACCCTCGGGGCGCTCGCCTGGGCGCCGGTCCTACTGCTGCTCGGTTTCTATGCGGGCGAGTTCCTCGAACGGGTGCCGTGGCTGATGCCCGCGGTCCTGGGGGTGCTGGTGGTCGGACTCGTCGTCGGCACCGCTGTCGGTGTGGCGCAGTACCGGCAGGAACTCGCCAAGCCGGCCGAGGACTACGAGGTGGAGTGACGACGCGCGACGTTCGCGACGATCGCGTCGTGGACGTACCGCGCGAATCCCGGGGCGACGGCATCCCAGGTCGCGGCGGCCGCCGGATCCGCCAGGTACTGGTCGGCGATCTCGATGTGGCGCTGTGGGCCGCACTCGAAGAACCATCGCTCGAGGTGCTGCCGATGCTGCTCCGCGGCGTCCGTCGCCGAGTCCGATCCGACGGGTGCCTGCGCCGCGATGGCATCCGCGAAGAGCGCGATGACGGCGTCCGCCTCCGCTTTTATCGCTCGCCACTCCTGCTCCCCGTATACCGCCGTCACCCGCCACTGCGCGCTCGTTCCCTCTGCCTCGGCGAGCAGGTCCGCGAACCGGTCCGTCCCGAAGATCTCCCGCTGCTGGGCCGGCGACAGCGCGATGCCCAGTTCCAGAGCCTCCACCTCGCGGTCCAGTTGGGCGAGCATGTCGGACGTGCGGGCC
The DNA here is from genome assembly GCF_005503035.1 of Rhodococcus sp. Q. Classification (NCBI taxonomy): domain Bacteria; kingdom Bacillati; phylum Actinomycetota; class Actinomycetes; order Mycobacteriales; family Nocardiaceae; genus Rhodococcus; species Rhodococcus sp. Q. The sequence continues at coordinate 43,140 of NZ_SCOY01000013.1, read as the reverse complement.
TGCCGCTGCCTCAGCAGCCGATGCTGGCGTCGTAGGTGCGTCCCGGGATCGGGGTCGTCGAGCAGTGCCGCGATCCGGTCCAGGGGAAAGTCGAGCGCGCGGTAGTAGAGGATGCGCCGCAGCCGCGCGAGGTCGCCGTCGCCGTAGCGACGGTGCCCCGCCGCGGTACGGGAGTTCGGGACCAGCACGCCGATCTCGTCGTAGTGATGCAGCGTCCGGATCGAAATCCCCGACATGGCCGCGACCTCGCCGACGGAGTAGTCAGCCACGACGGCGGCTCCACGCCAGCGCCTCGGCGAGCAGCGACGTCACCAGGTCACCGGTCCTCGGACCGGGATTGACGATCGACACCCACGCCTGCGCCGCGTACACGGGGTGCGGGAGCACCCGGTCCGCTTCGCGGTAGTCGTGCTCGTCGCGGCGGGACGCACTCGATTCCGGGCCGTATCCGACGAGGTCGCGGAACCGGTCGCGTCCGACATGGATGTTGACCCGGTACACGTCGGGGCGGTCGAGGTCCGATGCGGTGTCGAATCCGGGGTAGTCGCTGACCACGATCGTCGCGAACGGGATCCCGGCGTCTGCAGATGCCGTGGCAGCGGAGGCGCCGGCGTCGTAGACGAACATGTCACCCCAGGCGGACTCCGGGGCCCCGGATTCCGCGTCTGCGACGAGAATCCGCACCCCGTCCATCGCGGCGACCCGGGTCGTCATCTCGTCGAGTGTCCAGGTGCGCGGTAGGTCGGTCATGTCAGCCACGCTAGGACCTCACGCTGCGTGAGGTGCAAGTCGTCAGACGTGACGCGGGCGGGTCGCCTTCCGTTCGAGTGTGCCCGCCGCAACGTGGGCGGCCTCCATCAGCATCCAGCCACCGAGCTGCACCGAGAAGTCCCGCTCGGCGATGTCGGACGCGTGCACGGTTCCGCCGGAGAACGCGGCGATGCCGTCACCCAGACCGGGCAGGCGGGCCGGGCTCGCCCAGTCGCAGCCGAACAGGGGCTGACCTTCCACCTGCAACCGGTTCTCCCAGGCCGACTCGGCGGAGCCGAGAACGATCTGCGCGGCCACCGTCCTCGCACGCTGGTCGGCATCCTCGCTCCCTGGCAGCGACGCGGCAACGTGCGCGAGGTAGCGGGCCAGGATGCCGTTGAACAGTCCCCCGTCTCCACCCCCACCTCCGACGATCACCCCGTCGACGGTCAGGTGCTTGTCGACGGCATCGACGAGGGCATGGACCCGCAGTCGGTGCCGAGGCTCGTCGAGACTGCGGGCGAGTTCCGTCTCCGCGCCGAGCACCACGCCCTGGCAGTAGCTGTAGACGGCGCGGTCGAGGATGCCTGCGGGCACCGGCTTCCCCGGGGGGAAACGGATGCCGTCGAGGATCAGCCCGGTAGCCGGATCCTTGAGAGCGAGGTCGATCCAGTCGATCATCGCCTGGGCGCGCAGCAGGCGCCCGGTGCGGGCGAGCAGGATCGCGGCGGGCCCGTTCGCGGGGGCGTTGTAGAAGTCGGACCGGGTTCGCCACGGGATTCCACCGCCGGATTCCGGCACCCAGGCATCCCACAGCTGGGCTTCGAGGTCACCGATCGGACGACGGAAGTCCAGATGCTGCAGTCGCTGCGCCCGCTCCAACGAGATCCCGAGCCAGGCCATGTCGTCGTAGTAGTTGTTGGTCCACCCGGTCACGTTCCGGATTCGGTGGGCCCGGGCGATTTTCGTGATCCTGCGCCGACGGCGCGGGGTGGGTTCTCGGTCGGCGGCGTCGACGACGCAGTCCAGCAGATGCGCCTGCCACCAGTAGTGCCAGGAGAAGAACATCCGCTCACGACGGACCGGGGGCCACGCGACGACCGCCATCGATGTGCCGGGCAGCGCCCACAATCGTCGGAGGTGCCGGGTGACCACAGCGGCTTCCGCCGCATCCGCCCGCCCCGACCACTGGTGCTGCATGACAACCGATCTTGCCCACTCGTGTCACAAATCGCTACCAACTACGGCCGAGATCGGCGTGTTGCCGGACCCAGGCGTGCATGGCGATGCCTGCGGCCACCCCTGCGTTGATGCTTCTGGTGGAACCGAACTGCGCGATCGACACGGTCATCACCGCGGACTGTTTGGCGTGGTCGCTGACGCCGGGACCCTCCTGCCCGAACAGCAGGATGCACTCGCGAGGCAGGCGCGCCGTCTCCAGTGGAACCGACCCGGGAACGTTGTCGACGGCGACGACGGCCAGGTTCTCGACGGCCGCGAACTCGAACAGTTCCTCGGCGGTCGGGTGGTGCACGATGTGCTGGTAGCGGTCGGTGACCATCGCTCCGCGCCGATTCCAGCGTCGACGGCCCACGATGTGCACGGCGGCCGCGGCGAACGCATTCGCGGAGCGGACGACGGTGCCGATGTTGGCGTCGTGCCCGAAGTTCTCGATCGCGACGTGGAACGGATGCCTGCGGGAGTCGATGTCCGTGACGATCGCCTCGCGGCTCCAGTACCGGTAGGCGTCGACGACGTTGCGGCGGTCACCGCCTGCGAGCAACTCGGGGTCGTACCGCGGGTCGTCGGCCGACTCACCCGGATGCTCGAGGGCCCATGGGCCGACTCCGTGCGGATGCTCACCCCACTCGGTGGGGCCGGCCTCGTGGTCCTCGCCGGGGTCTGGCTCGTTGCCGCTGGGACCGCTCGCACTCATGAGGTCATTGTCCCGCTCGCTGCGAACACCGACCGAAGGGACCCCGGATACACCTGTGGGCGGGTACCGCAGATGCGGTACCCGCCCACAGGCGAGAACGGAAGATTTACTCCGCGGAGAGCGAAGAAACCGATCCACCGAACTCAACGATGCCGCTGAGCGCGTCGCCGACGCCGGTGAGAAGGTTGCCGAAGTCGCCGAGGGCGGTGAGCAGCTCGATGGCCTGATCGAAGTCCATGGTGTTCCTTTTCGTCGAGCGCAGCTGGCGGGCCGCACTGGGCTTGTGATCGGAGTCGACATCACAATTCGATGACAACAACGGTGATGACCGTACGTACCGACCAAGGTCTGCTTCAAGCGCTACAGCAGTGAGTTGGCTCACATAAGCACATGCGCAACCTGTTGTTAACCAGGACTTTTCAAAAAATTTCGTTAAAATCTTCGCCAATCGCGAAGCCGTGACCATTCGAGTCGTTAAGGCATCTTGCGCCCGCCACCTCCGATGTGCATGTGAACCCGAACGAGGACACGGACTGCCCGACCGGCAACTCCGGATCACTGTCACCAGAGGTGTAGACGACGCCGCCCGCACACAGGAATTCCGCAGGTCCGGCACTGGTGACGCGGATGCCCGTCCCCCACGCGATCATGCAGTTCTCCGGACGCGGCGGGATCGGCGTCGTCGGTCCCTGACAGCCCGCTTCGACGCGGGTCGCCAATTCGATGATGCCGCACTGGAACTCGCCGTTCAGTGCCGTGAAGTACACGGCTTCGTTACGCCGGTACGTCGTGGTCGGTGCCGCGCTGGTCGTGGTCGTGGTGGCGCTCGGCGTGGTGGTCGTCGGAGGCGCCGTGGTCGTCGTGGTCGGTAGCGACGGCGCGGCGGTGGTCGTCGTGATGCTCGCCGCCTCCGGCGTATCAGCCCCTCCGCAACCCGTCACCGCCATCGCGGCCACAACCGCACCCAGCCCGATCACCGTTCGACGAAAAACCACCGGCACTCCTTCTCCTCGCAAAGAACCCGTTCGACCCTACGGGCCGCGACGAGAGTGACGGAACCCACGTCGCGAACCCTGGTCGTTACATACGGGTGAGGCGGGAGTTGATCGCGCGGCTCAGCCAGGCGGGTGCGAACCGCGACGCGAGCATCATCGCCCGCGCCTGGCGGCCGACGGGGTAGTGCACCGTCGGCAGGCGCCTGCCCTTCCCCACCGCCGACACGATCTCGTCCGCGACGTCGTCGGCGGTCAACCGGACACCGAGCGAGGCGACGGCCCCCGTGTGCATCCCCTCGACCATCGCGGTCTGCACGAACAGCGGCCAGACGGCCAGGACCCTGATCCCCACCGTCCGCCATTCCAGTTCGAGGGCCTCGGTGAGTCCGCGGACCGCGAACTTGGTCGCGCTGTACGTCGCGAGGTCGGGTTGGCCGTAGATCGCCGACGCCGAACACAGGTTCACCAGCACCGACCCCGGCGTCGCGGCCAGATGCGGGTACGCGGCGACGCAGCCGTTGACCACGCCGCCGACGTTGACGTCGATCATCGCGCGATGCCGGGCCGGGTCGGTCTGCGCGAACGGCCCCGACGCCAGCACCCCGGCATTGTTGACCAGCACGTCCAGACGTCCGCCCGAAACCTCGACGAACTCGGCGAGACGCTCGCGCCACTGCCCCGCGTCGGTGACGTCGAGGACCCCGGTGTGCACAGATCCAGCCGCACCCCGGATCGCGTCCGCGAGCGACGCCAACCCGGCCTCGTCGACGTCGAACGCCCCGACCGACCAGCCGTCGCGGGCGAACCGCAACGCCGTCGCGCGCCCGATGCCCGCGGCGGCTCCCGTGATCGCGACGGCGCGCACCGTCATTCGGTCATGCCCTCCACGAGCAGAGCCTGGGCGGCCGCGTAGCTCGCCAGGATGGCGGCCTCCGCGACCCGCCGACCCGTGTGCCCGCGGACGAACAGTCGCCGAACCACGATCATCGCGTCCGATCCGGTGAACAGGATTCCGCCGAGCGCGAGCCTGCTACGCGGATCGGCGTTCGGCACCGCGGTGCCCGCGACCACCCGGGCGCCCGGTGCGAGCGCGGGATCGGCCGACAGGGTCGACGTCGTCGCGAGCACCGCGCCGTAGGCCGTCAGCGTCGGCGCGACGGACTTCGCCCGGGCCCGCAGCAGGCCGGCGGCACCGAGCCAGCCGAGTACACGCGGGACCAGCGCGGGCGCGGTCGGGCGCGCGCCTCGGCGCGCGAGGACGGCCGAGTAACCGAGTTGCATCACCGCGAACGACCGCGCGCCTGCCTGCAAGCGGGCGTCGTCGTCGGGGTCGATCATGAACACGTCACCGACCGTGGCGGCGGCCAGCGACCCGAGCAGCAGTCCGGTGTCGAGGCGGTCGATGTTCCCGCGGCGCCGCAGCACCCGTGCCGCCAGGGCCGGGCCGATCAGCGGCTTCGCGGCCAACTGCAACTTCTCGTTCTCGGTGACGGCGCCGACGACGGTCGCCGCGGTCGCGCCAAGGAACACGACGTGCTCGAGTTTCATGCCCACCTCCGGTTGCGGATATCTCCGCATGACGGTAGCCGCCTCCCATGGCCATATCCTCGAACCACCGGGATGCGACGGAGAGGTAGGCGATGGCGTTCATCAAGATGTGCGGGCTGCGGAACGAGGCGACGGTCGATCACGCCGTGGGGCTCGGCGTCGACGCGGTCGGATTCGTCCTCGCCGAGAGCCCGCGTCGTGTGACGCCGGAGCAGGCCGCGGCGTTGCGCACGCGGGTGCCCGCAGGCGTGCTCGCGGTCGGGGTGTACGTCCGGATGCCACTCGACGAGATCGTCGCGACGGCCTCCGCGGCGGGACTCGACCACGTGCAGGTGCACGACCTGCGGTCGGCCGACGACGTCCGTGTTCTGCACGACGCCGGACTGACGGTGATCCGCGCCGTCAACTCGGGCGGCGCCGACGCCGTGAACGCCGACTTCGGCGCCGACCTGCTCCTCGTCGACGGCGCCGTCGCGGGCGCCGGGGTGACCTGGGACTGGCAGGACCGCAGCGCCCTGCCCACCGGCCGGTGGATCCTCGCGGGCGGCCTGACCCCCGAGAACGTCGCGCGAGCAGTCACGACATCGGGGGCGTGGGGCGTCGACGTGTCCAGCGGCATCGAGTCGAGCCGCGGCGTCAAGGACCCGGCGTTGATGACGGCCTTCGCGGCGGCGGTGCGGTCGGCGTCCTGACGACGCAGTGTTCCGCACACGCGGCAGGACACCATTTACATACATAGTTACGCTATGCAATAATTCTCGTCGTGGAGACAGCAGGGCACTCGAACGCATCGGACGACACCGAGGCCCACCTGCGCCGGGTACTGGCGGAACTGGTCACGAACTCGTCCCGCCTCACCCGGCTCGCGTCGTCCATGGCCACGGACAACCTCCCCCGGCCGTGGACGCGCGCGCTCTCCCTCCTCGAGGAGTACGGCGGACTCCGAGTCAGCGAATTCGCCCGCCTCGACAGCACGTCCCAACCGACGGCAACCACCCTGCTCAAGCAGCTCGGCGAGGCGGGACTCGTACGGCGGCAACGCGATCCGAACGACTCCCGGGCCGTTGTCGTCGAGATCACCGACGCGGGACGCCAGTGGCTCGCGCAGGCACGCGACCACATCGGCGCAACCCTCGCCGAACACCTGCGCGACCTCGACGTCGACCAGGTCGAGCGCTTGTCCCACAGCCTCCGCGATCTCAGAGAGATCGTGAAGGAGTCGAAAATCAAACGATAACAACATATTTCACACACAAGGAGGTGCCGGTGACCAGCACTGCCACGGCCCCCGTCACGGAACCCGCGTCCGGCATCCTGCACCAACCCAAAGCGGTGTGGGCGGTCGCGTTCGCCAGCGTCATCGCCTTCATGGGAATCGGACTCGTCGATCCCATCCTCAAACCGATCGGCGAGGAACTCGACGCCTCGCCGTCCCAGGTCTCACTCCTGTTCACCTCGTACATGCTCGTCACCGGCGTCGCCATGCTCGTCACCGGCGCCATCTCCAGCCGCATCGGATCCAAGAAGACACTGCTCAGCGGCCTCGCGATCATCGTCGTCTTCGCCGCGCTCGCAGGAGCCTCGGACACCGTCGGCGGCATCATCGGCTTCCGCGCCGGCTGGGGACTCGGCAACGCCCTGTTCATCGCGACCGCCCTGGCCACCATCGTCGGCGCCGCATCCGGAGGAGTTGCCAAGGCGATCATCCTGTACGAGGCGGCACTAGGCGTCGGCATCGCCGTCGGACCGCTCGTCGGGGGCGTCCTCGGCGACATCAGTTGGCGGGCACCGTTCTTCGGGGTCGCCACGCTGATGGCGGTCGCGTTCATCCTGCTCGTCGTGATGCTGCCCGCGACACCGCCACCCGCATCCGGCGGCACCTCGCTCGCCGCACCCTTCCTCGCCCTGCGGCACCGCGGCCTGCTCACCGTCGCGATCACGGCACTGCTGTACAACTACGGCTTCTTCACCCTGCTCGCCTACACGCCCTTCCCTCTCGACATGGGCGCCTATCCGATCGGGTTCATCTTCTTCGGATGGGGCCTCGCGCTGGCGATCTCGTCTGTGTTCCTCGCGCCGCGCCTCCAACGCCGCTACGGCACACTGCCGATGATGATGCTGTCACTGACGCTGTTCGCGGCCGACCTGGCAGTGATGGCCCTGTTCACCGACTCGAAACCGGTACTGATCGCGTGCGTGGTCGCCGCCGGACTGTTCCTCGGAGTCAACAACACCCTCATCACCGAAACCGTGATGATCTCGGCGCCCGTCGAACGGTCCACCGCGTCCGCGGCGTACAGCTTCGTCCGCTTCGTCGGCGGCGCCGCCGCACCCTGGGTGGCAGGCAAGCTCGGCGAACACCAGGCGAACCTGCCGTTCTGGGTGGGTGCGGCGTGCACCGTCCTCGCGATCGGTGTGCTCGCCAGCGGGCGCAAGGTTCTCGCGCACGTGGACGACCACGACCCCGCGCCGCACAGCATCGAGGAAGCCACCGCGGTCACCGTCGGCGACGCCGACTGATCGAGACCGTCGGCGACGCCGACTGATCGAAACCGCTTGGCCGAACTCGGTATAGCCCATCCGCCGGTTCGGTGGCCCGAACGTCACGACACCGGGGTCACACGCCGCGCCGCGGCTCCCCCGGTGTCGATACGGAGGAACGCGGGGGCCACGAGCCCCCGCGTTTCTGCTGTCGAAAGCACCTCACCCGCAACCCGATCCACGTCCGCCACGTCCACGAGTGCGATCGCGGACCCTCCGAATCCGCCGCCCGTCATCCGGGCTCCGTGCGCGCCTGCGGCGAGCGCGGCGTCGACCGCGCTGTCGAGTTCCGGACAGGACACCTCGAAATCGTCGCGCAGCGAGATGTGCGACGAGGTGAGCACGGCGCCCACCTCTCTGAGACTTCCAGAGCTCAAGAACTGCAGGACTTCCCGCACGCGGTCGATCTCGGTGACGACATGCCTGGCCCGGCGTTCCGTCAGCGGATCACCCAGTCGGTCCAGATCGGTGCGAGTCGCGTGCCGCAGCGTCGGCACGCCGAGCTGCGCTGCCGCGTCCTCCACCGACCGACGCCGCTGCGCGTACTGCCCGTCGACGAGGCGGTGCGGGGCGCGGGTGTCGATCACCAGCAGCGCCAGGCCGTCCGCTCCGAGGTCGAACGGGACGGGGGCGACGGTACCGTCCCCGGAGTCGACGAGGACTGCGTGACCGGCCCTGGCGTGCAGGGCGATCGCCTGGTCCATGCCGCCGGTCGGGGCGAGGGCGATCTCGTTCTCCGCGGCGACGCACGCGGCTGCGAGGGCGGTGCGTCCGGCGTCGTCGGTCGGCGCACCGACCAGGTCCGCGACCGCGATCGCCAGCGCACACTCCAGCGCCGCCGAACTCGACAGGCCCGCACCGATCGGGACCGCCGACGCGACCGCGACGTGGGCGCCGAAATCGGTGCCGCACAATCCGCTTCGACGCATCGCCCACACCACCCCGGCGAGGTACGCCGGCCACCCCGACGGCGCGCCGGGCCCGACGGCGTCCACCGCGCCCTCCCACGACCCGAGACCCGACCGCAGCCGGAGGTGTCCGTCCCGGCGTTCCCGCACGGCGACGGCGGTGCGGTGAGACAGCGCGATCGGCAGCGACAGCCCGCCCGCGTAGTCCACGTGCTCGCCGATCAGATTCACTCGGCCCGGTGCCACCCACACCCCGTCCGGAAGACCGCCGAACGCATCCCGGAACGCCGCGGTCGCCGATGCTGCGAGATCCGCGTCGGGCGTCGCCCGCACCCACTCCGTCACGACGCCGACCGCCCCGGCGCCACGTCGCGCAACCGGGCCGCGATCGACTCGGGTGCGGCGTCGGAGATCCATGCCCCCATCGCCGATTCCGACCCCGCCAGGTATTTCATCCGGTGCGGCGACCGCATCAGCGAGAACACCTGCAGGTACAGCCGGCCCAGTTCCCGACCGTCGCCGACCGGCGCCTGGTGCCAACCCGCGATGTACGGCAGCCGCTCGACTCCGTCGAAGTACCGGTCCAGCCGTCCCAGCACGTCGACGTACACGCCGGCGAGCTCCTCGAGTTCGGGATCGGTGAGTTCGGTGAGGTCCGCGACGTCGCGGAGCGGCGCGACGTGTAGTTCCACCGGCCAGCGGGCCGCGGCGGGCACGTAGGCGCACCAGTGCTCACCCTCGAACACCATGCGGGTCCCGGCGCGTCGTTCGGCGTCCATGACGTCGCGCAGGAGGTTGCCCCCGGTCCGGGCACGGTGCGCACGCGACTGCCGCAGCAGCGCCTCCGTTCGTGGCGTCACCGTCGGGTAGGCGTAGATCTGCCCGTGCGGATGATCCAGCGTCACACCGATTTCCGCGCCGCGGTTCTCGAAGCAGAACACCTGCGCGACACCGGGCGACGCCGACAGCGCACGGGTCCGGTCGACCAGCGCGCCCAGCACCGTCCGCACCCGCGACACCGGCAGCCGGGCGAAGTCGACGTCGTGATCGCTGGTGAAACACACCACCTCGCAGCGACCGGCCGCGGCGCGTTGCGGCCACAGCGGTTCGCCGTCGAGGTGGTCGGCGCCGGGCTCCGCCACTCCGGACGCGAAGGACGGGAAGCGGTTCTCGAACACCGCGACGTCGTAGTCGCCGGGGATCTCCGTCGCGGGCAGGCCCGGACGGGTCGGGCACAGGGGGCATTCGGCGGCCGCGGGCTGAAAGGTCCGGGCGTTGCGGTGCGACGCGAGCGTCACCCACTCGCCGGTGAGGACGTCGTAGCGCATCGTCCCGGTCGACGCGACGGCGTCGAGCGTTCTGTTGTCGCGCAGTTCGCGTGTCGCCGACCCGTCCGCGTACGGCGCGGTGTCGTCGAAGTAGATCAGCTCGCGACCATCGGCGAGCGCGGTCGTGGTCTTCCGGATCGGCACCACACCACGATAGGCGGCGCCGCCGCTCGTGCGTGGTTCGCGGGTCCCCCGGACCCGAACGCGCACGAGCGCCGAAGGAGGCTACAAACCCAGATCGGCCAAACCGAGCAGCGACCGGTACTCGACGCCCTCGGCGGCGATGACCTCGTCGGCGCCGGTGGCACGGTCCACGACGGTCGCGACGCCGACGACGATCGCGCCGGCCTCACGCAGCGCGCGGACGGCGGTCAGCGGGGAGTTGCCGGTGGTGGTGGTGTCCTCGACGACGAGCACCCGCTTGCCCACGACGTCGGGGCCCTCGATCTGACGCTGCATGCCGTGCGCCTTCGCTGCCTTGCGGACCACGAACGCGTCGATGGGGCGTCCGGGGGCGTGCATGACGGCGAGCGCGACCGGGTCGGCTCCCATGGTGAGACCACCGACGGCGTCGAAGTCCCAGTCCGCGACGAGTTCACGCAGCAGGGAGCCGATGAGCGGTCCCGCGCGGTGATGCAGCGTCGCGCGACGCAGGTCCACGTAGTAGTCGGCTTCCTTGCCGGACGAAAGGGTGACCTTGCCGTGCACCACAGCCAGCTCGCGTACGAGCCCTGCGAGCTCAGCCTTTTCCGTCATCGAACTGCTCCCTCGTCGCGTCCAGTCTCGACCAATGAGCCTAGGCCATGATCATCCGACGACCGCACCGCGTCGTCGGCGTACGGCGCCACCTCGGTGACGTCCGCTTCGAACAGGGTGGCGGGGAGGGCGCCGAACAGTCGGGCCGGCACTCGCGTCACCCCGCGGAGCAGTCCGTTCATCGCGGCAGCGTGGTCGTTGTAGACGCGGGCCGCTCCGGCGAGGCGCTGCTCGGTGGTCGCGAGGTCGAGGATGGGGCGCTGGATCGCCCAGTCGTTCTTCACCGCCGGGTCCGTCGCCGCGACGTTCGTCACCGCGTGCAGGGCGACGGACAGCGCGTTCTCGGCGCCCGCCCGTTCACGCAGCGTCAGGCCCTGGTCGCGGACGCCGATCGCGAGGGATCGGGCCCCGGCGAGCGGCCCGGTGAACGCCGAGCCGACCCCCGCGACGCGCGTTGCTGCCACGAGGGTCTCGGTCTGCGCGTGACGACGGTCGATCTCCGTCTCGAGGAGCGCGCGACTCGCGGTGAGGCTCGCGCTGCACCGCCGCACGCGGCGCGCCACGGTCGCGACCCAGCACACAACCAGGGCAACAACAACCACAATCGCCACAACAGTCACGGAGCAGAAATCTACTCACTTCGGACATCACCCGCCACACCGGCCACGCGGCGAGAACTCGTCAGTCGTCGTGAAGATCCAGCGGATGCGGACGAGGCCGACCCGGATCGTGCACGCTGCCCGAGCGAGTGCCCGTCGGCTGGGACGCGGGCGGCAGGACGTGCAGAATGCCCGACAGCCGCGACACCGCTTCGATGGCGGCTTCCCAGTCCCGGCCACTGCTCGTGATCGGAAGCGAGCCGAGCGTCCAGTCGCCCTCGCTCCACAACATCTGGATCTGCGGGGGCACCGACTCGGTGAACGTCACCATCCGCTGGTCGCACACGCGACGGGCGATCTCGAGGTCGGTCGTGAACACCACGCGCGGCCCGATGGCACCGAGCAGATTCAGGTCGGAGTCCTTGGGCGGCGGCGTCGACTTGAGACGCAGGTCGATGTCGACGTCGGAACCGCAGGTCCGCTGCACCGCGACGATCGTCATCGACTCGGGCAGGTCGAACAGCACGAAGTTCTCACCGCGCCGGGTGCCGTGCACCACGTCGACCGCACCGAGATACTCCTGCCGGGACAGCGCGGCCCGATGCCAGGTGGACGGGAGCTGGTCGTCGGACTCGTTGTAGATGTAGCCCTGCGCCTTCGCCCACATCTGCCGGACCCGGCCGAACTGCTCGCGGCGGTCGCGATCGATGTACAACAACACGACCGCGCCCGCGAGCGCGATCGCCGAGAGTCCGAACCAGATGAGCGTCATTGCACGCCACAATATCCAGCCGGACCGACACGCGCGGCACTCGGCTCGAACTCGCTCGGATCGGGGGCCGCGTCAGTTGCCACCGAACTCACCCAGATTCGGAATCGTGGTGCTGATGATGACGCGGGCGGCGACCGTGCCGTCCGGGCCCGGGTCGCCCTGGACGAGCACCGTCTCCCCCACGTCGAGCTCGTCGACGCTGCTCGCGCCGATCGCGATCACCTGCGTGGACGCGTCGGTCGTCACCGTCACCTTGGAACCACCGATCCCATTGAGGATCAGGGTGGTGCCGTCGTTGGAGGTGACGCTCCCGATCGCGGCACCCGCCGCTCCGATCGCCTCGCCGACACCACCCGGGATCTGCGACAGGTCCGGGGGCACGATCTCGGGATCCGCGGACCGGGGTGTGCTCGGTGCCGGTGTGGGCGCCGGCGGCAGTGCCCGTGTCGTCGTCGGCGCCGATGCCGTCGTGTCGTCGTCGCCGCCCGAGAACAGCAACGCGCCGACTCCGATGACCGCGATCAGCAACAGCCCTGCGACGGTGACCGCCGCGACGAGCACGCCCTTGCTCGGCCCCTTCTTGCCGCCACCCGGTTCGCCCGACTCGTACGGCTGCTCCGGCGGGTACGGCTGCCGAGGATCACCCGTCGGGTAGGCCTGCGTCGCGTTCTGCTGCTGGCCCTGGTACGCCTCGTACGTCGGATACGCCTGCGTCGCGTTCGGCTGCTGCTGGCCTTGATACGCCTCGTACGTCGGATACGCCTGCGTCGGATTCGGCTGCTGCTGGCCTTGATACGCCTCGTACGTCGGATACGCCTGCGTCGGATTCGGCTGCTGCTGGCCCTGGTACGCCTCGTACGTCGGGTACGCCTGCGTGGGCTGGTTCTGTGCCGGATCGGCGTGGGTGGGAATCGACTGGGTGGGCCCGCCGCCGTACGCCTCGTACGGGTCGGTGGTGTAGCCCTGCGGATCGAGCCGCTCCGTCTGCTGGTCCGGTGTCTGCGGGTTCGGGCGCGGCGCCCAGTCCGATGTCGGATCGGCGTCGACGGGCAGCGCCTCTGTGCCGTCGGGTGTGCGCTTGTCGTCGGTGTTGCTCATGGTTCGGGCCTGCTCTCTCCGCGGGTTCGGGCCGACCCTCCAGAGTAGGGGCAGATCCTGAGGCGCGCCTGTGAGACGGTGCGGGTACTACCCCTGCTCCCGGCATGTCACTGCATGGCTTCCCAGGTGACCGGCTTCGACAATGCGCTGGGGAACTTCTTCCGGAGGTAGGCCGACAGTTCCGCCACGTGCGTGCGCATCGCCTGTTCCGCCGCCGTGCCGTCACCCGATTCGATGGCGTCGAGGATCGCCCGGTGCGCCTCGTGAACCTTCGCTCGGCGGACGGTCGGATACTCGACTCCGACCGCGACGCCTTCGAAGATCCCGTCGACGGCGTCGATCAGGTATCCGAACAGGACGTTGCCCGATGCCGTCGCGATGACGTCGTGGAAGACCCTGTTCGTCTCGAGGAACACGTCGAGGTCGCGGAGGTTCTCGCCCATCTTCGTGACCGAGTCGGCCAGTGCCTGCAGCTGGTCGCCGGTGATCCGTTCGGCCGCGAGCCGCGCGGCCATCGGTTCGAGCCCGGCGCGGGCCTCGACGATGGTCGAGAAGGGTGCACCTTCGAATTGGAGGACGAGCCCGAGGCTGTTCATCAGGTGGGTCGCGTCGGGCTTCTCGACGGTGGGTCCGCCGCCGGGCCCCGGTTTGAGGGAGATGGCCCCGGACAGTTCGAGGTAGCGCAACGCTTCACGCAGGGTGCCTCGACCCACCTGGTACTCGTCGAGCATGAGTTTCTCGGACGGCAGTTTGTCGCCCCGCACGAGACCACCTCGGTGGATCTCTCCGACGATGCGCCGCGCGATGATCATCGCCGTTTTCTGCGGACGCCCGGACCTGCTGCTCACCACTGCTGTTGCCCCCTGCATATCCCCTGGCAGTGCATACCCCATGACACTGCGAACCCCTCGGCACTGCAATCCCCGTGCACTTGATGCCCCCGTGCACCGTCGGTCCCCGTGCACCGCACCGCCTCCCGGCGCGGTGGTTGCGAACAATACCGTCGGGAGGCGGGTGTGGAGACTCATCCGCGCGCATTGTGTCGTCCGCCTCACCCGCAGATCACACTCCGACCCGGATGTCGCGCAAGACATGCGTGACATGTGTCTCACTCGGGTCGGGTCCATTTCGTTGATCCACGCGAATGATGCCGATAGTTTCGATCGAGTGCCTGTTGGCACGACGCCGTATTCGGCACCGCATGCCTCGCCCCTCACGAGTCATGAGCCGGATGCGTGAAAAGCAGACGCACGGTCCGAAATACCCCCTCCCGGACCGTGCGTCTGTGCGTGTCAGCCGAGAACCAGCCGATCTCCGTCCTCGGACACGCCGACCGAGACCGCGTCCCCGTCGTGCACCTCACCCGCGAGCAACTTCTTCGCGAGCTGGTCACCGATCGACTGTTGGATGAGCCGACGCAGGGGCCGCGCCCCGTACAGCGGGTCGTACCCACGGACCGCCAGCCACATGCGCGCCGCGGGCGACACGTCCAGCGTGAGCCGCCGCGCCTGCAGACGCTTGGCCAGCTGGCCGAGCTGGATGTCGACGATCGACTCGAGCTGCTCCTCCGACAGCGGATCGAAGATCACGACGTCGTCGAGCCGGTTGATGAACTCCGGCTTGAACTTCGACCGCACCGCGGCCATCACCTGCTCCTTGTCACCGCCCGCCCCGAGATTCGAGGTGAGGATCAGGATGGTGTTGCGGAAGTCGACGGTGCGGCCCTGCCCGTCGGTGAGCCTGCCGTCGTCGAGCACCTGCAGCAGGATGTCGAACACGTCCGGGTGTGCCTTCTCGACCTCGTCGAACAGCACCACCGTGTACGGCCGTCGCCGCACCGCTTCGGTCAGCTGGCCACCGGTCTCGTAACCGACGTAACCGGGAGGCGCACCGACGAGGCGTGCGACCGAGTGCTTCTCGCTGTACTCGGACATGTCGATCCGAACCATCGCCCGCTCGTCGTCGAACAGGAAGTCCGCCAACGCCTTCGCGAGTTCGGTCTTGCCGACGCCGGTCGGGCCGAGGAACATGAACGAGCCCGTCGGCCGGTTCGGGTCGGCGACCCCGGCCCGCGCCCTGCGCACCGCGTCGGACACGGCCTGCACGGCGTCGGACTGGCCGACGACACGCTTGCCGAGCTCCGATTCCATCCGCAGCAGCTTGGCCGTCTCACCTTCCATCATTCGACCGGCGGGAATGCCGGTCCACGCGGCGACGACATCGGCGACGTCGTCCGGGCCGACCTCCTCCTTGAGCATCACGTCGCCGTCGGAGGCGCCACCGGACGCCTCCACCGCGGCCTCGAGATCCTTCTCCAGCGTGGGGATCCGGCCGTACCGCAACTCGGCGGCCTTGCCGAGGTCGCCGTCGCGTTCGGCGCGCTCCGACTCACCCCGCAGTTCCTCGAGCTGCTCCTTGATCTCGCGGACCGAGTCGATGGCCTGCTTCTCGTTCTGCCAGCGTGCACTCAACTGCGAGAGCTTCTCGCGGTCGTCGGCGAGCTCTTCGCGCAGCTTCGCGAGCCGGTCCTGGGAGGCGGCGTCGGTCTCCTTGGTCAGTGCCATCTCCTCGATCTCGAGTTGACGCACCTTCCGTTCCACCTCGTCGATCTCGACGGGACGCGAGTCGATCTCCATGCGGAGTCGCGACGCCGCCTCGTCGACGAGGTCGATCGCCTTGTCCGGCAGGAATCGGGACGTGATGTAGCGATCCGAAAGAGTGGCCGCCGCAACGAGAGCCGAGTCGGTGATGCGCACGCCGTGGTGCACCTCGTAGCGCTCCTTTAGTCCGCGCAGGATGCCGACGGTGTCCTCGACCGACGGCTCACCGACGAGCACCTGCTGGAAGCGACGCTCGAGGGCGGCGTCCTTCTCGATGTACTTGCGGTACTCGTCGAGGGTGGTGGCGCCGACCAGTCGCAGTTCGCCGCGGGCGAGCATCGGCTTGATCATGTTGCCGGCGTCCATGGCGGATTCGCCGGTCGCGCCCGCGCCGACGATGGTGTGCAGCTCGTCGATGAACGTGATGACCTGCCCGGCCGAGTTCTTGATGTCGTCGAGAACGGCCTTGAGGCGCTCCTCGAACTCGCCGCGGTACTTGGCTCCCGCGACCATCGAACCGAGGTCGAGGGAGATGACGGTCTTGCCGCGCAACGACTCCGGGACGTCGCCCGCGACGATGCGCTGCGCGAGCCCCTCGACGATGGCGGTCTTGCCGACGCCGGGCTCACCGATGAGCACCGGGTTGTTCTTGGTGCGGCGGCTGAGAACCTGCACGACGCGGCGGATCTCGGTGTCGCGGCCGATGACGGGATCGAGCTTGCCCGCGCGGGCGGCGGCGGTGAGGTCGGTCGAGTACTTCTCGAGCGCCTGGTAGCTGCCCTCGGGGTCGGGGCTGGTGACGCGGGCGCTGCCGCGGACGGCGGTGAACGCATCCCGCAGTGCCTGCGGGGTGGCGCCGTGGCCGGTGAGGATCTTCGCCACATCGGAGTCGCCCGACGCGAGCCCGAAGAGGACGTGTTCGGTGGAGACGTACTCGTCGTCCATCTCGGTGGCGAGGTGCTGCGCCGCGGTGATCGCGGCGATCGCCTCACGACCGAGTTGCGGCTGCGCGGGCGCGCCGGTCACCTGAGGCAGCCGGTCGACGAGGGTCTGCGCCTCTCGGTGTACGACGGTCGGGTCGACGCCGACCGCCTTGAGGAGCGGCGCGGCGATGCCGTCCGTCTGGTCGAGCAGCGCCACGAGCAGGTGCGCCGGACGAATGTCCGGATTGCCTGCCGAGGATGCGGATTGCAGGGCGGCCGTCAAGGCCGCCTGAGTCTTGGTGGTCGGAGAAAACGAGTCCACTGGTCACCCCTTCGAGAGGACGTAGGTCGCCACCTGTCAGCCTAGGCGCGGCTGGTGCGGCGTTGTCATCAAGATCAACGCACGAAAGGTTGAGTCTGTTCCGCTCAACTTTGGAAATTTCTCGGAGAATCCGGACGACCCAGTTTCCCACTCTTTCGACCTCGCCGACTCCGATGCGGTACCGCGTGCGCGACGACATTCGTCGCTCCACGACCTGGTGACCGGAGCCCCGATTCCGGCTCGAATGAGACGGCGCCTACACCGCCGCGATCGCGATGGCGGATAGTGACAGTGGCCATCACCCCGTGGCCTGACCTGAGCCGCGGACACCAACACGTGTCCGGCCGAGACGGGAGCAGAGAGCAGAACATGAGCGTGGAACAACCGACAATCATCTACACACTGACGGACGAGGCGCCGATGCTGGCGACCCACGCATTCCTTCCAGTGATCCGCACGTTCGCCGATGCAGCCGGGATCAACGTCGAGACCAGCGACATCTCCGTGGCTGCCCGCATCCTCGCCGAGTTCGGCGACCACCTGAACGAGGAACAGCGGGTACCGGACAACCTGGCCGAGCTGGGCCGGCTGACGCAGCTGCCGGAGACGAACATCGTCAAGCTGCCGAACATCAGCGCCTCGGTGCCGCAGCTCCTGACCGCGATCAAGGAACTGCAGGCGCACGGCTTCGCGGTGCCGGACTTCCCGGAGAACCCGAAGACCGACGAGGAAGCAGCGATCAAGGACCGGTACACCAAGTGCCTGGGCAGCGCGGTCAACCCCGTGCTTCGTGAGGGCAACTCGGACCGCCGCGCCCCGCGCGCCGTCAAGGAGTACGCCCGCAAGCATCCCCACAGCATGGGCGAGTGGTCCCCGGCGTCGCGCACGCACGTCGCACACATGCGCCACGGCGACTTCTACCACGGTGAGAAGTCGATGACGGTCGACGGCGACCGTGAGGTGAAGATGGAGCTGCTGACCACCAGCGGCAAGACCGTCGTCCTCAAGCCGAAGGTGTCGCTCACCGACGGCGACGTCATCGACAGCATGTTCATGAGCAAGAAGGCCCTCATCGAGTTCTACGAGGAGCAGATGGAGGACGCCTACAAGACGGGCATGATGTTCTCCCTGCACGTCAAGGCCACGATGATGCGCGTGTCGCACCCGATCGTCTTCGGCCACGCCGTGAAGGTCTTCTACAAGGACGCCTTCGCCAAGCACGGCGCGCTCTTCGACGAGCTCGGCGTGAACGTCAACAACGGCCTGTCCGACCTGTACAGCAAGATCGAGTCCCTCCCGAGCGCCCAGCGTGAGGAGATCATCGACGACCTGCACAAGTGCCACGAGAAGCGTCCCGAGCTGGCGATGGTCGACTCCGCGCGCGGCATCTCGAACTTCCACTCCCCCAGCGATGTCATCGTCGACGCGTCCATGCCCGCGATGATCCGAGCCG
The DNA here is from genome assembly GCF_005503035.1 of Rhodococcus sp. Q. Classification (NCBI taxonomy): domain Bacteria; kingdom Bacillati; phylum Actinomycetota; class Actinomycetes; order Mycobacteriales; family Nocardiaceae; genus Rhodococcus; species Rhodococcus sp. Q. The sequence goes on along the minus strand of NZ_SCOY01000013.1, from coordinate 24,611 downwards.
GCGGCAAGATGTACGGCGCCGACGGCCGGACGAAGGACACCAAGGCGGTGAGCCCCGAGTCCACGTTCTTCCGGATCTACCAGGAGATGATCAACTTCTGCAAGACCAACGGCGCGTTCGACCCGACCACCATGGGTACCGTGCCGAACGTCGGTCTGATGGCGCAGAAGGCCGAGGAGTACGGCTCGCACGACAAGACGTTCGAGGTCCCCGAGGCGGGCGTCGCGAACATCACCGACCTTGCGACGGGCGAGGTCCTGCTGACCCAGAACGTCGAAGAGGGCGACATCTGGCGTCTGTGCATCGTCAAGGACGAGCCGATCCAGGACTGGGTCAAGCTCGCCGTCACCCGCGCGCGCAACTCCGGGATGCCGGTCGTCTTCTGGCTCGATCCGTACCGCCCGCACGAGAACGAGCTGATCGGGAAGGTGCGGAAGTACCTGGCCGACCACGACACCGAGGGCCTCGACATCCAGATCATGTCGCAGGTCCGCGCGATCCGGTACACGATGGAACGGCTCATCCGCGGGCTCGACACCATCTCGGCCACCGGCAACATCCTGCGCGACTACCTCACCGACCTGTTCCCGATCCTGGAACTGGGCACCAGCGCGAAGATGCTGTCCGTCGTGCCGCTGATGGCCGGTGGTGGCCTGTACGAGACGGGTGCGGGTGGCTCGGCCCCCAAGCACGTCAAGCAGTTGCTGGAGGAGAACCACCTGCGCTGGGATTCGCTCGGCGAGTACCTCGCTCTCGCGGTCAGCCTCGAGGATCTCGGCATCAAGACCGGTAACGAGAAGGCGGTGCTCCTCGCCAAGACCCTCGACGCCGCGACCGGCAAGCTGCTCGAGAACGACAAGAGCCCGTCCCGCAGCACCGGCGAGCTCGACAACCGCGGCAGCCAGTTCTACCTCGCCATGTACTGGGCCCAGGAACTCGCCGCGCAGACCGAGGACGCGGAACTGCGCTCGCGGTTCGCGCCGCTGGCCGACGTTCTCACGAAGAACGAGAACACGATCGTCGGTGAGCTGGGCGACGCGCAGGGCAACCCGGTGGACATCGGGGGCTACTACCAGCCCGACGCCGACCTGACCGCGGCGGTCATGCGTCCGAGCAAGACGTTCAACGACGCGCTGGCGGCAGCGCGCGACTGAGCCGTGCTCGCGAGGAAGGGCCCGCACCCACCAGGGTTGCGGGCCCTTCCCGTCACCGCGGTCGGTCGATCACGTCGGTGCCCGGCAGCACCACGCCGACCGGGCCCGCTCCCAGGCACAGCTGGAGTCCCGGCGTCCTGGGCCGAACCGACAGGTGGTCGCCGGTCCCGTAGATCCGCACGAACGCCTGGTTCAGGCCCTTGCGCACGGGCACCGCGACCGCCTCGCCGGCCCCGAGACCGACGTCGACCACCCCGTCCACCGTCGCGTGGTAGTTCAGTTGAGCGGTCCATTGCCAGAGCATCAGAGGACCGGTGAGAGGCACCTCCCCACCGTCCGGACCGATCCGGATTCCGCATCGCGGCTCCGACCCCTGCACGGTCCACCGCGCCGGCTCGACGGTCGCGTGCACCAGGCGTCCGGACTCGTCGAGGACGCGCAGTTCCGATGTCGCGCCGACGAATTCGGGCCGGTCCTTCAGCGGCGCGAAGACGTTCGACGCGTTGTTCCAGGGCGCCGCGACCGGCAGCAGCGTCATCAACGACACGGGCTGGTCGAGCAGCGGGACATCCCTGTGTTCGGCCAGCGACCGGGTGGCGGTGGCGAGGTAGTCGGCGCCCGGGTTGTCCTGCCAGCTGCGCGCGAAGGTCACCGTCGACCAGACGCTCGACACCACCAGCCCGGCGACGAGAACGGTCGCGACGGCGGGGTTCGTCATCGTGCGCCCGAACGCGCCGATCGTGCCGGTGTCGTAGCGCCCCGGGGGCTGCGCCACCAATCGGCGCGGGGGCTGCGCCACCAGTCGCTGCGGGGCTCGGGCCACCAGTGCGCATCCGAGCGCGAGGACCACGGCACTGTCGCTGGTGTAGCGCAGTGTCTGTGCGAGTTCGTAGGTGGTGTCCGCCCCGGAGCGGGCGAGCATCATCGCCACTTCGGACGCCGCCACGTACGCGGCCGCGCTCGTCCACACCCAGCCGGTGCGCTTCTTGTATCGGACGGAGACGACGACAGCCACCACGAGCGCGACCCACGCCGCGACGACGAGCCCGTCCGGCGGCGTGGCCCACGGTGGCCCCGGGGGCCAGCGTGTCCACTGCCACGGGCCGCCGAACAGGGTCGGCACGACACCGAGGGACGTCCCGTGATGAACGAACGCCAACGCCTCGGACGCGGTAGGCACCTCGATGCCGGTGTCCGCGACGGCGAGGTAGACGGGCGCCCACACCGCGATCACGGCGCCTGCCGCGAGCCACAGTCGCAGGCCCGCCCGCCACGCGGTCCGTATCGGGGTGGCGTCGCCGTCGACCCGCATCGTCAACGCGACGACGGCGAACGCGACGAACGGCACCAGCACCGATTTCTCGAAGAACGCCAATGCCAGCGCGGTGACGAGGGTTCCGGTCAGGGCGTATCGACGCCGCCCGGTCCGTGCGAGCAGCAGCGCGTCACCGGCCACCCAGGCCAGCGCCGCCTGCAGCGGAAGCGAATTCAGCCCCGCTGCCCACCACGCGAACGACGGCACCGTCAGCGGCGCGAACAGGTACAGCGCCAGCACGGCGAGGAGTGCGGGGCGGGGACCGATCAGCAGCCACAGCACACGCAGCACCGCCAGCGCGGCCAGCAACTGCAGTCCGATCAGGGTGACGGCCGCGGCCCACCACTGCAGCGGGGCGAGCGCCGTCGTGATGCCTGCGGTCAGGAACGCGGCGGGCATGAAGTGGCCGTCGTGGTTGTAGAACAGGAACTCGGGCGAGAGCAGCGGGAGCGCAGCGGACCGTCCGGTGAGGATCAGGTCGTCCCAGTACAGGTTTCCGCCGAGGGCGAGGGCGCCGCGGACAACCGTCTGCGCGGCCACCAGTACGAGCGCGGCGACGAGCAGGGTGCGGGGGGTCCACCGTCTGGAGTTGTCCGCCTCAACCGCCACCCGATCACCCGGCCACGCGGAAACGTTCGAGACGTTCCACGAGTTCGTCCGGGCGGGCCAGCGCGGGCAGGTGTCCGCTGTCGATCTCGTCCGGCTCGATGCCGAGGCGATCGCGCACCACGCGGCGCATGAAGTCGGCGGGAAACAGGCGATCCCGCGTGCACAGCAGGAATCGGGTCGGCACGTCCGGCCACGGCGGCATCGGCAGCGTCTGCTCGAACGGCGTGTCCGATTGCGGGCGAGCGCCACTCAGCGCGACGGAGAGCACGTCCGCCGGCACGTCGTGCAGGAAGGTGACCATCGGGTCGAAATCGGCGTCCGGGTCGCGGCCCTCCTGAACTGCGAGCGCGCGACTCGCCGCCTCCTGCCCGGTGTTCGCCCACCAGTCTCCGGGCGACTCACCCTCCGCGGGCACCATCGCCGCGATCAGGACGACCAGTCGCACGTCGATGCGCGGACAGAGCAGCGGCACGAGGAATCCGCCCATCGACTGTGCCACCAGGACCACATCGCTGCGATCGCCGACCGCACCGGCCACGACGTCGGCGTAGTCGACCAGGCCGGCGGCATCGTCGTCGCTGGGCAGGTCCGGTGCGATCACGTCGTGCCCGCGCTCACGCAGGAGCGGAGTCACGAACTGCCAGTACGCCGACTCCCCGCCGGCACCGGGAACGAGGACGTAGGTCGCCATGTGGCGAGGCTACGCCTGTGCGCCTTCGAGGTAGTCCCGCGACCACGAAGGCGCACAGGCGGCGAAACCGCCTACACGGACCGAGCGGAACCCTCCCAGTAGCGGGCGCGCAGGGCCTTCTTGTCGAGCTTGCCGATCGGGGTCAGCGGCAGGGTGTCGACGAAGTCGACGGTCTTCGGGGCGTGCACCGCACCCTTGGCGTCCTTGACCATCGCGGACAGGTCCTCGCCGGCGACGGTCTGGCCCTCGCGCAGCACCACGCACGCCTTGACTGCCTCGCCCCACTTCTCGTCGGGCACACCGACGACCGCGACCGACGCGACCGCGGGGTGCGCGGAGATGACGTCCTCGATCTCACGCGGGAACACGTTGAACCCGCCGGTGACGATCATGTCCTTCTTGCGGTCGACGATGAACAGGAAGCCGTCCTTGTCGGCGCGCGCGATGTCGCCGGTGTGCAGCCAACCGCCGCGCAGCGCCTCCTCGGTCTCGGCCGGCTTGTTCCAGTACTCCTTCATCACCAGCGGTCCGCGGACGCAGATCTCGCCGAGCTCGCCCTGCGCGACCTCGTTGAGGTCGTCGTCGAGCAGCTTGACGTTGAGCCACGGCACCGGACGGCCGCACGACGCGAGCCGGTCCATGTCCCCGTTGGTCGGAGATTCCAGGAGGTGCTCCTCCTTGCGCAGCACGGAGATCGTCATGCCGCACTCGGACTGCCCGAAGTACTGGAAGAAGATCGGGCCGAGCTTCTCGATGCCCTCACGCAGTCGCGCCGGCGACATCGCGGAGGCGCCGTAGAAGAGCGTCTCGAGGCTGGAGACGTCGCGGGTCTTCAAGTCGGGGTGGTCGAGCAGCATGTAGATCATCGTCGGCACCAGCATGGTGGAGGTGATCCGGTACTTCTCGATCGCCTCGAGCACCGCACCCGGCTCGAACGCGGGCAGCACGACCAGCGAGCCGCCGCGCATCAGCGTCGGCACGAAGAACGCCATGCCGGCGTGCGAGAGCGGCGTGCAGGCGAGGAAGCGCATCTCGTCGGGGAACTGCCACTCGGCTGCCTGGATCTGCGGCAGCGTGACACCGGACGCGAAGGTGTTGACGACGCCCTTCGGCTTGCCGGTGGTGCCGCCGGTGTAGACCATGCTGGACGGGTCGTCGCCGTCGACGTCAGCGGCGACGAGCCGCGCGGGCTCGAATTCCGCTGCGAGCGCGAGGATGTCGATGCCGATCTCGGACGGGCCGAGGGAGAAGAAGTTCTTCAGCGTCGGGACGGTGTCCTTGAGCTCGGCAGCGCGCGCCTCGAACGATCCCGGATCGAAGATCAGGGTCTCGATCTCGGCGTCACCGAGAATGTAGGCGTGGTCGTCGATCGAGCCCATCGGCGCGAGCGCGGTGTTGCGGCAGCCGAGGATCATCTGCGCGCCGACACTGATGAGCACCTCGGGCCGGTTCTTCGACAGCATTGCCACCGTCGAACCCTTGCCGATGCCCTGCGAGGCGAGCGCCTGCCCGAAGCTGCTGATCTGGTCGCGCATCTGACCGCCGGTCAGGACGACGTCGCCGAGGTAGAGCGCCGGGCGGTCTGCGTTGCGCTCGAGCGCCGTGATCAGCAGGTCGGCCAGGAATTGCGGCCGGTGCAGGGCGTCGGTGGTCATGAATACTCCGCTCTCGTGGGCGCCGGGTGCGCGTGGGTTGCCTCACACACTAGATCGAAAACTGACACATGTTCTAGTGGTTGCGCAAAGCCCGGTGCTGCAGTTCCGGGCGTCCGCGCATCAACACGTCCGCGGGCGCATACCATGCACGGCGTGAGTGAGCAGGAGTTGGACCTGATGACGGTGACGGTCGTGCAGCATCACCGGCTGCGCGAGGACGTCGCCGTCATCCGCCTCGAAGGCGAGTTCGTCCCGTTCGCCGCGGGGCAGTCCGTTGGCGTCATCGTGCCGCAGAACCCGAACGTCGGCAGGCGCTACTCCCCCGCACTGCCGCCGTCACTCGACGGCAAGCTCGAATTCCATGTCCGGGCCGTGCCCGCCGGCTGGCTCAGCCGGGCCATCGTCACCGACACCGTCGTCGGTGACGAGTGGCAGGTCGCCGCGCCCAGCGGACGTCTCGTCGTCGACCGCGACGCCCGCGAGGTGATCATGGTCGCGGGCGGCACCGGTCTGGCGCCGCTGCGCGCGATCATCCTCGACCTGACGCGCCGCCCGAACCCGCCGCAGGTGTTCCTGTTCATCGGCGGACGGAATCCGCGCGACCTCTACGCCTCGGACATGCTGTGGCTGCTCGACGAGCAGTTGGACTGGCTGACGGTGATTCCCGTCGTGGAGGAGGTCACCGACCCCGTGTGGCCCGACCAGTGGTACGACCGCGTACGCGGGGCTGTCGGGTACGGCGCCGACCATTACATTCAGGGCACGCTCGCCGAGGTCGTCAGCTCGTACGGCGCGTACATCGACCACCAGGTGCTCGTCGTCGGATCACCCGCGATGGTCCGCTCCACCGTCCGAGCCCTCGTCGACACGGGCACCCCCGCAGGGGCGATTCAGGTGGGCTAGGAAACGGGTCCGGGGTCCTCGGTCAGAACAGCGGATCGTGCCGGATGTTCGCCATCGGGGTGCCCTTGGCCTGCAGGCGGTATTTGATGGTCTGCACGGTGGACGGCGATCCGACGATCTGGATGTCGCGGTCCTCCCACGTCCCGAACTCGGCGACCACCGCGCCGAGCTTGCCGGTGAGCCGGGCGCTCATTCCGGGAGGGGCGACGGGGGTGGGATCGGTGTGCCACCACGGATTGACGTTCTCCTCGGACACCGGGATCACCGTCAACCACGGATTCGTCCGCGCCAACTGCCACAGCGTCTCGAGGTCGTACAGGTCGCACGGGTAGGTGCCGCCGACGAAGAGGTGCACGCGCGGGTTGTTGCCGCGCATCGCCATCTCCATGATCTGTGCGCGCAGCGGCGCGATGCCGGTGCCGGACGCGATCATCAGCATGTCGCGCCCCTGGGTGCGGTCGACGCCGAGACCGCCCAGCGGTGCGCTGAGCTTCCACACCTCACCGGGTGTCACCCCGCGAACCATCGCCGGGCTCACCCATCCACCCGTGACGCGACGGACGTGGAATTCGATCTGACCGGCGTCGTTCGAGGGGATCGCGGGCGACAGGTACCGCCACATGCGCGGACGGGACGGCACCGAGACGCCGACGTACTGTCCTGCGCCGTACCGCATCGGCTGGTCGAGCTGCAATCGCACCACGGCGACGTCCTGCAGGACCTGCTTGTGTTCGACGACGGTGCCCGTCCAGGTTCCCGGTCCGTCCTTGGAGTTGATCTCGCCGAGCATGATCGCGGCGATCAGCGCGACGGCCTCACGCCAGGCCAGGTCGACTTCCTCGGTCCACAGTTCGGTGCCCGCGAAGCGTTCGAGGGTGGCGATCAGGGTGCCGCCGACGGCGATGAAATGGTCTTCGGTGATCGCGTACCGGCGGTGGTCACGGCCGAGCTGCGCGAGGAAGGGCTGGACCTTGTCCATGTCGTCGAGGTTCTCGACGACGTAGGCGATGGCCTGGAGAAGACGGTCGGCCTGCATCTCCATCACGGCAGGGAAGATCTCGCGCATGTCCGGGTACTTCGCGAACAGGATCGAGTAGAACGACCGTGTGACGTGGACGCCGCCGTCCTCGGCCGCCGCGAGGGCCTTGAACGTCGTTCGGATGTGTGAAACAGCCGTCGAATCCACTGCAGGTTCCCCGTTCTGCACAGGCAACGGCCCGCCGCAGTCCCCGGCAGGCCGTGGTCACCCTCGGCGGTCGCCGCGGGTTTCAGCGAGTCTAAGCGACCAGAGGGGCGGGTGTGAAGCTGTGCGACCCGTGTGCAGTGTGACCCACATCGCGTTGTCGTGGGGACCTCGCGAGTGGGTCAGCGCTCGTGCCGGGGCTTCCACACCACGATGGAATTGCGCGGGGCGGGCGCCAGTTCGCGGCGGTAGCCGGCGGCGAGTCGGGAGATCTCCGCTGCCATCTCGGTGACGCGGGCCTGCAACGCCTCGACCTGGTTCGTGAGCTCGATGATGCGTTTGATGCCCGCGAGGTTGACGCCCTCGTCCTGAGACAGTCGCTGCACCTCGCGGAGCAGCGCGACGTCGCGGGGCGAGTAGCGCCTGCCGCCCCCGGTGGTGCGTTGCGGGATGACGAGACCGAGGCGGTCGTAGTTACGCAGCGTCTGCGCGTGCATCCCGGCGAGTTCGGCGGCCACCGAGATCACGAAGACCTGCGCGTCCGGATCGAGGGGTCCGTCCTTGCCCTGCTGTTCGGCCATCACTCACCTCCGCGTGGTCCCGGTGTCGTGTTCGGGGCGGGGCGTCATGCGCCCGCCCACCCTGCACGCGGATCGAATCCGCTGGCCTTCTCCGCCTCGAGATAGGTGGTCAGCGCCTCGGTGGCGGTGTCGTCGAGGTGCGTGGGCACCGCGACCTTGACGGTGACGAGCAGATCGCCCGCGCCACCCGATCGCTTGGGAACGCCGCGGCCACGGACTCGCAGAATGCGGCCGTCGGCGGTGCCCGCGGGCACCTTGACGCCGACCCGACCTTCGAGCGTCGGGACGGAGATGGTGGTACCGAGGACGAGTTCGCCGTAGCTGACGGGCACGATCACGGTGAGGTCGTCGCCGTTGCGGCCGAACACCTTGTCCGCGGTGACGTGCACGACGACGTACAGGTCGCCCGACGGCGCACCGCGCAGTCCGGCTTCGCCCTGTCCGGCGAGGCGGATCTTCTGCCCGTCAGCGACACCGGACGGGATGCGAACCGTGATGGTGCGGGTGCGGTTCTGGACGCCGGTGCCGTGGCAGTCGGTGCAGGGGTCGTCGATGATCGAGCCGGTACCGCGGCAGTCGTCGCACGGTTCACTGAACCCGAACGCGCCCTGGTTGCGGCTGACGATGCCAGATCCGTTGCAGTGCGGGCACACCCGCGGGCTGGTGCCGGGCTTGGCACCACTGCCGTGGCAGGTGGTGCAGGCGGCCGGGCTGGTCAGCCGCAGCGGCACGGTGGTGCCCGTCGTGGCGTCGCGGAACGGAAGGGTGATCTCGGCTTCGACGTCGGCGCCTCGCTTCGGGCGCGACGCGGTCGCGGTGCGGCCGCCCCGTCCGCCGCCGAACAGGCCGCCGAAGATGTCGCCGAGTCCGCTGTCGTTGGTGGCGCCGCCGCCGAACAGGTCGCCGATGTTGAACTCGGCACCGCCGAACCCGCCCCCGCCGGTCGTGGAGTATCCGCCGCTCGGGGCGTAGCCGCCGCGTCCGAATCCGCCGGACGCGAACATCTTCCGCGTCTCGTCGTATTCCTTCTTCTTGGCGGGATCGGTCAGCACCGACTTCGCCTCGGTGACGGCCTTGTAGCGTTCGGCGGCCGCCTCGTCACCCGGGTTCGCATCAGGATGCAGTTCCCGCGACAGCTTCTTGAACGCCGCCTTGATGTCCTTGTCCGAGGCGTCGGGGGAGACGCCCAGGTCCTTGTAGAAATCCTTCTCGATCCACTCCCGCTGGCTCACCGGGCGTCTCCTCCTCTCGCTGTTTTCTGTGTACTTACTCTGCGGGCTCGTCGGCGGCAGGCTCGCCGTCGGTGACGGTCACCATCGCGTGCCGAAGCACGCGGTCGCCGAGCTTGTAGCCCTTGCGCAGCACCGTCCCGAGCACCGGGTTGTGGCCGTCGCCCTCCATCTGCACGGCTTCGTGCAGATCCGGGGCGAAGGCGTCGCCCTCCTCACCGAACCCGACCAGCCCGATACCTTCGAGCACTCCGGTCAGCTTGTCCGACAGCGACTTCAGCGGACCGCTCTCGAGGTCGCCGTGGGCGCGGGCCCGGTCGAGGTCGTCCGCCACGTCGAGGAACTTGGTGACGATGGAGGCGGTGGTGTTCTCGACCGCTTCGGCCTGCCGGATCTTGAACTTGCGCAGGTCGTTCGCGTGGTCGGCCTTCGCGTAGCCCAGATCCTTGACGGCCTGGTCTCGTTCCACGATGGCCTTGGCGAGTTCGTCCACTTCGATCTCGGCCGCGGGCCCGGCCGCCGCGTCAGCGGCGGCCGGGGTGGTGTCGGCGTCAGCGGCGGGCGCGTCGGCCGGTTCGCGGTCGGGGTTCTCCGCGCTCACTTCTTGTCCTGATCGGTGGGCTCGTCCACGACCTCGGCGTCGACGACGTCGCCGTCCTGCGCCTGGCCCGGAGCGTCACCGGCGGACTCGGCGGCCTGCGCGGCGTAGATCGCCTCACCCAGCGACTGGGATTCGGTGGCGAGCTTCTCGACCGCGGACTTGACGGCGGCGATGTCGCTACCGGCGAGCGCGGTGTTGGCCTCGGCGATCGCAGCCTCGACCTTCTCCTTGACGTCGGCCGGGACCTTGTCCTCGTTGTCCTTGATGAACTTCTCGGTCTGGTGCACCAGCGACTCGGCCTGGTTGCGGACCTCGGCCTCCTCGCGGCGGGCCTTGTCCTCCTCGGCGTGCGCCTCGGCGTCCTTGACCATCCGGTCGATCTCTTCCTTGGACAGGCCGGAGCCGTCCTGGATCTTGATCGTGTTCTCCTTGCCGGTGCCCTTGTCCTTCGCGGTCACGTGCACGATGCCGTTGGCGTCGATGTCGAAGGTGACCTCGATCTGCGGCACGCCGCGCGGGGCCGGCGGGATGCCCGCGAGCTCGAAGGAGCCCAGGAGCTTGTTGTGCGAGGCGATCTCGCGCTCACCCTGGAAGACCTGGATCTGCACGGACGGCTGGTTGTCGTCGGCCGTGGTGAAGGTCTCGGACCGCTTGGTGGGGATGGTGGTGTTGCGCTCGATGAGCTTGGTCATCACGCCACCCTTGGTCTCGATACCCAGGGACAGCGGGGTGACGTCGAGGAGCAGCACGTCCTTGACCTCGCCCTTGAGGACGCCGGCCTGCAGGGCGGCGCCGACGGCGACGACCTCGTCCGGGTTCACGCCCTTGTTGGGCTCGCGGCCACCGGTCAGCTCGCGCACCAGATCGGAGACGGCGGGCATACGGGTGGAGCCACCGACGAGCACGACGCTGTCGATCTCGCCGACGGAGATGCCTGCGTCCTTGATGACGGACTGGAACGGCGCGCGGGTGCGGTCCAGCAGATCGGAGGTGATCTTCTGGAACTCGGCGCGGGTGAGCTGCTCGTCGAGGAACAGCGGGTTCTTGTCCGCGTCGACGGTGATGTAGGGCAGGTTGATCGACGTCGACTGCGAGGACGACAGCTCGATCTTCGCCTTCTCCGCGGCCTCGCGCAGACGCTGCAGGGCCATCTTGTCCTTGGTCAGGTCGATGCCCGAGGACGCCTTGAACTTGTCGACGAGCCAGTTGACGATGCGCTCGTCCCAGTCGTCGCCACCGAGGTGGTTGTCACCGGACGTCGCGCGGACCTCGACGACACCGTCGCCGATCTCGAGCAGGGACACGTCGAAGGTGCCGCCACCGAGGTCGAAGACCAGGATGGTCTGTTCCTTCTCGCCCTTGTCGAGGCCGTACGCCAGCGCGGCCGCGGTGGGCTCGTTGACGATGCGCAGGACGTTGAGACCGGCGATCTGGCCGGCTTCCTTGGTGGCCTGGCGCTGCGCGTCCTCGAAGTAGGCGGGGACGGTGATGACCGCGTCGGTGATCTCCTCACCGAGGTAGGCCTCGGCGTCGCGCTTGAGCTTCATCAGCGTGCGAGCGCTGATCTCCTGCGAGGTGTACTTCTTGCCGTCGATGTCCACGGTCCAGTCGGTGCCGATGTGGCGCTTGACGGAGCGGATGGTGCGGTCGACGTTGGTGACCGCCTGGTTCTTCGCGGGCTGGCCGACCAGCACCTCGCCATTCTTGGCGAAGGCGACGACCGACGGGGTGGTGCGCGCGCCCTCGGAGTTGGCCACCACTACCGGCTCGCCGCCCTCCAGGACGGCAACGACCGAGTTGGTGGTCCCGAGGTCGATTCCGACCGCACGAGCCATGGTGTTTCCTCCTACGTGTTGCGCCCGGCCGAACCGGTTGTGGTCTGTTCGGCACGGGTCTTCGTCAGCTTCCTCACCCTAAGTGAGTGGCACGCGCTCAAGTTTGCCCTCGACTCCACTCGGAGTCAAACCAAACTTGAGTCGACCACACTCAAGGTTGTCGATGTTCTCAACGGGGCCCTCCCGGGATTTGTTCCCCGATCACCGCAGTCGAATCGGTGTGATGTCCGTCACGGCCGCACCGCCGGTCACACCTCCAGGATCAGCGTGGCGTGCCTGCGCACGAACAGGCTCGCCGCCCACTCGGCGCCCACCGGTTCGATGTGGTCACTGCGATCCAACAGCAGACGCACGGCGACCTGCGCCTCCATCCGGGCCAGTGCCGCACCGACGCAGAAGTGCGCTCCCTTGCCGAACGCCAGGTGCGACTTGAGGTTCGGACGGTGCAGTCGGAACTCGTCCGGCGCGTCGAACACCGCGGGGTCCCGGTTCGCCGACCCCCACAGCAGCGTCAGGTGACTGCCCTCGGGGAGCGCGACGCCGCCGAGCGTCGTGTCCCGGGTGACGTGGCGGTGGTGGCCGCGGAACGGCGACTCGAAGCGCAACGCCTCGTCGAGGAACGGCGCGATCAGCGTCGCGTCCGCGCGCAGCATCGCCTGCAGCTCCGGCCGATCCGCCAGCAGCCGGGCCGCCGACCCGATCAGCCCGGCGGTCGACTCGCCTCCGGCACCGACGAGCTGCACGAGGATGAGGACGGCCTCGTCCGCGGTCACCGCCCCGGCGACGCAGGCACGTGCCAGGTCGCCGAGCAGGTCGTCGCGCGGATCGCCCTGAGCCCGCTGGAACGCCGAGTACAGGTGGCCGGCGAGCCGGGCCGCCGACGTCGTCAACGCGGGCAACTCCGTCTCGGTGACCACACCACCGAGCATGTCCGTGCTGTCGTAGGACCAGGACAGCAGTTGCGGCACGTCGTCGTCCGGCAATCCGATCAGCCGCGCCACCATCGTGAGCGGAAGCCGGTCGGCGACGGCGGACACCCAGTCGATGCGGCGGCCGTCCAGGCCCTCGGTCCACAGCGTCTCCGCGAGCGCACCGACGTGGGGTTCGAGTGCGCGAATCCGCTTGGCCACCAACGTCGGAAGCACCAGCCTCCGGTGCGCGGCATGGTCGGGATCGTCGGCGGTCGCGAGCACCTGGATCGCGTGGCCACCGCCGGTCATGTCGAAGGTCGACGGGCCCGCCGGACCGTGCACGAGGGTCCCGGTCAGGTGGGACGAGAAATCGTCGGTGCGGGCGCAGGCCTGCGCGACCAGCTCCGCCGTGGCCACCAGATGCACGTCCGTTCCGGGCACCCGGTACACCGGCGCCTGCTCGCGTAACCACCCGTACAGCGGGTACGGGTCGCGCTGCACCTCCGGGTCGAACAGGTCCTGCACCGGTGCCTTCGTCATCGTCGAGTCCTTCCGTCGCGCCGTGTCCGGGTCACCGTCGCAAGATCGGATCGGGCGCGTCAAGGGGTCGCGGGAAAGTGAGAACCCCCAGTCCAGGACGGGTTCTCCGCCGTCTCACGACGTTCCGGAGCGCCGCAGGTCGGCCCCCAACCGGAGGTAGACGACAGTGGTCGTTCTGTCTCACACTGAGACACATTCACGTACCGAGTTTCAGGGAGATTCGATGACCGATCGCAGCGACTGGCTCACCGGAACACCGCGCCACGACGCCGCGACCGACCGCATCCTCACCGCGGCGGCGGCGCTCATGGCCGAGCACGGATTCGACGCCGTCACGGTCGACGCCGTCGTGGCGCGCGCGGGCTGCTCACGCGCGACCCTGTACCGGCACCTCGGCGGCAGGCAGGCCATTCTCGACGGGGTCATCACCCGCGCCGCCGCCGACGTCGCCCGCCGGGTGGCCGCGGCCATCGAGGGCGTCGACGGCGCGGACCGGGTGGTCGAGGCGATCCTCACGTCCGTCCGGGCGATCCGCGCGGACCCGGCCCTGAACGCGTGGTTCGCCGGCCCCCGCACCCGCAGCGTCGACGACTACCTCGCGACGTCGGCACACCTCGGCGCACTGTCCGCGACGCTCACCGGACTCGGCCCGGCCGACGAGGGCGCACTCGGCGTAGCCGACCTTGGAGCGCAGTGGACGGTCCGGGTCGTCCTCGCCCTGCTGACGTGGCCGCTGGCCGACGCGGACGCCGAGCGACACCTGGTTTGCCGGTTCGTCGCACCGGCATTCGCGTGACAACGCACTCGGACCACGACCCGTGGTCGGGTCGTGGCCCGAGGTGATGTGTCGACGCGGCTGGTCGCTGCGATCAGCCGAGCTGCGGCAGCCCGGCCGGAAGCGGCGGAAGCCCGGCCGGAAGCTGTGGCACGTCGATCGGGATACCCGCGTTGACGGCCCCGGCACCGATCGCCGCGCCCGCACCCGCCGCGGGGATGCCGAGCGCCGCCGCTCCGAGCGCTGCACCGACGCCGGCGCCGAGGACGCCGCCGACCGCCATCGCGGGTCCGGCCGTGACCGCCTGTGCCGCAAGGCCTGCCACGAACACCGGCACGTTGATGGTGCAGCCCGTGGTCGCGCATCCGATCATGGAGCCGGTGAAGATTCCGGCTGCGGTCGCACCGATTCCGACCAGGAATCCGGCGCCTGCGCCGACGACCGCACCGGCCGCGGCGCCGCCGACTCCGCCGATGACCGCGGCAGGCACCCCGCCTGCGACCGCTCCGACCACCGCGGCCTCCTCGACCGTCGCCGAGATCGGCGCGGCCGGAAGGGCGATGTCCGCGAGCGTGGGCACCGAATTCCCCTGCGCCGAAGCAAATTCGAGCAGGGCGATCATCTGGCCGGGCAGAGCGACGGGCGCGGGTTCCGAGACGACCGGCGCGGCGGACGCGACTCCGGTCCCGGCGGCTGCGACGGCAACCGGAAGCGCGGCGGCGACGGCGATCCGACCTGCGCGCACGACAAATCGACGATGAATCATGTATCCCCCCAAAGAAAGCTCCGCGTGTCCACGGAGGCACATCGAACCTAGGAGACCGCCCGGTACGAACTCAAGCAGATGTGGGTCGCGTCACTGAGCGGCGAGGTTCGCGAGCACACCCTCCGCGCTGCGGGCGGCGACGGCGCAGGCCCGCGCCGTGAAGCCGTCGACGAGCGGGTGCTGTGCACGCGTGCGCCAGAAGCGCACCGCTCCGAGTGCGGTGTCCCGCTGCTGCGCGAGGCCGGCGTCGGGTGCGAGACCGAGACGCTGGGTGGCCGCGACACCGTTGCCGCCGACGAGCCTCTGCAATAGTCGGGTGTCGTCGTCGCCGAGCGTGACCGGTGTCGATCGCAGTCGCCCGAGGAGCCGGATCTCCTGGAACCCGTGGCCGTCCGACAACGCCTGTTTGACGGCGCCCAGGACCCGTCCGGCGTCCGTTCCCGGCTCGTGGGCGAGCACTCGTTCGACGGCGAGCAAAGCCGAATGCGCCTTGAGTTGATCTGCGCGCTGCCCGAACTGGACGTCGATCACCTGCTGCAACTCGTCGAGCCCACTGCGCTCGACGAGTTCGGCGGCGAGCGTCGGCGAATCCTGCGTCCCGAGTTTGATCAGCGTCACCGCGAGTCGAATCCCGAACAGCCCGAAGCGATGTGCGAGCTGGGCACGCAGTTCGGCATCGACCGGCAGTGGACAGTCGGGGCGCGCGAACCGGTCCGCCGAGAGCATCGCCACCTGCAGGTCGTCCGCCGGGACGTCGGCGAGGGTGCGGAACGCCTCGAACTCGGCCTGACGGAGCGTGCGTGCGCCGAGCGCGAGGAGACCCGCGACGGGCACCACGGCCTGACAGAGCCCGGTGCGTTCGAGTTCGGTCGCGAACCGGTCGGCCACGTCCCGCGCGGACGACATCGCGTCGATGCGGCCCGCACCGACCTCGTCGGCCCGCGACACCACCCCGACGACCCCGAGCGGGCCCGATTCGCCACCCACGTGTGCGCCGATCCGACCCAGGAAGTCCACGTCGGACGCGCTGAGGGTACGCAGCAGGTAGACCACCGCGTCCGCACCCGACGTCGCGTCCTCGGGGGTGAGCATGCGCAGGGTGCGGGCGGAGACGTCGCGGGACAGCGACGACGTGCCCGGGGTGTCGATGATCGTGGTGTGCCGCAGTGCGCGGGCGGGCCATTCCACTTCGAGCCGGTCCACGTCGGCCGCGGTCAGCTGACCGAGGTCGAAGGTGAGCGCGCCGGCGATGCGGTGGACTGGGACGTTGGCCGTGCGGTCACCGTCGTAGCGGGCGGTGACGGTGGGCGTCGCACCGCTGCGGTACCAGGTGACGACCCGGGTGCACTCCGTCGCATCGGTCGGTGCAATATCCTGCCCGACAATGGAATTGAGGAGGGTCGACTTGCCTGCCTTGAGCGAACCCGCCAGCGCCACACGAAGCGGCTCCTCGAGCCGTCGGGCACAGTCGTCCAGCCCGGACCGCGCCCGCGCACCGACCGCCTCCCGCGCCGACCCGATCAGCGTCCGTGCCGAGTCCAACGCGGCGGCGGTCACCTCGACACTCCGGCAGCGGCGTCCCGCGCCGCAGCGAGAACCCGCATCCGCTCCTCGATGTCGGTGGCGCGGCGGGCGCGGTCCGATGCGGCGACCTGGGCCGCATCCTGGGCTGCGCGCAGGGATTCCGCGAGCGAGCGCAACGTCTGCTCCGCGACCTCGGTGAAGTGGTCGCGCAGCATCCGCTGGATCATTCGCAGCCGATCCTTCGACTCCTTGCCCGCCTGGAAACTGACGTCGTCGACGAATCGCCGGATCGCGACCTTGGCTTCGCTGCGGCGCTTGAGAATTCGGGACTCCCGATCCTCCCGGTACGCCTTCGTTCCGAGCAGCAGTCCCGCGCTGACCGAGATCGGATTGACCAGCGCCATGCCCATCATCGTGGTGATCAGCCCGAACATCAGCACGCCACCATACGATCCGCGCATGCCGACCAGAACCTTCTGGGTGATGCCGATTCGTCCCGACTCCAGGTCGGCGAGGGACGCCACCGGATCGAGCAGTCCGTCGAGGTCCGCGACGTGCAGGTGCGGCAACGCCACCGCACCCGAGTCGGAGAAGTTGCTCGCGACCACTTCCGCCAGCCACACCGACCGCTCGTGCGCCCACACGAAGTTGTCGCCGATCGACACCGCCACCTGCTGTTCGAGCCACTCCCCGAGTGCGGGCCAGTCCCGGCCGGGATCGCCCTCGTCGACGGTCTCCTCCGCTTCCCTGGTGACGCGCCGCAGGCGGTCCCGCAGGTCGTGGTCGATATCGGCGGCGAGGTCGGCGATGCCGTCGGCGAGCGTCTGCTGCCACTTCGACGACTTCTTCTGCAGATCCTCAGCGACCGCCTTCGCCTTCTGCAGTTCGGCGACGGCGGCGGCACCCTTCGCCGGATCACGCAGTGCCGCCAGCTCGCTTCCCAGCGTCAGCGCGAGATGTTCGGCAACGGAACGAACGTCGAGTGCAACCGACTGCCTGATGGTCTCCTCGGTGCGAGCGCGCACCTGCTCGCGGAGGAAGTCGTAGAGCGCCGCGAAGCCCGACTCGACGTCGAGTTCCCGATCCTGCAGTCGCAGTGCGTGTGTCCGCAGCACGGACGAAATCGGGATCAGCGGCAGTTGCAGACCGGCCCGCACGAGGTGACCGCGATCGGCCTCCACGATCTCGCGCCAGTGCGGGTACAGGTCGGTCTTGCTGATCAGGCAGGCCACGGCGGGGCACAGTCCGACAACCTGCTGGAGGAACGCGACCTCGGGTTCGGTGAACTCCTGACTGGCGTCGGAGAGCACGAGCACGGCGTCGGCCGACGTGACCAGACCGAGAGTGGCGGCGGCATGCGGGTTCCCATGACCTCCGACGCCCGGCGTGTCGACGAACACCAGCCCGTCCGCCAGCAGTGGGCTCGGGACACCGATCTCGACTCGCAGCACCTCGCGACCACCGGCCGCCGGGGTCGAGGGATCGAGTCCGGCGAGGTCGGTGAGAGGAATCGGAACCCGCACCGGGTCCAGCCCCGGTTCCGCCAGAACGAGTTCCGCGGACGCGACATCCGCGTTGTACACGACGGTCGCGATCGCGGTGGTCTCGTCGTCGCCCACCGAACAGACGCTCAGGTTCAGCAGCGAGTTCACCAACTGACTCTTGCCCTGCTTGAGGGGGCCGACCACGACGATGCGCATCCGCGGGTCGACGAGCCTGGTGCGCGCACCCGCCAGCCTGGCAACCAGATCGGTGCGCCCCGCAGCGGCGGCGACAGCAGCGACCTCGTCGACGAGACCGGTCAACTCGGCCGTTCGCGTCGCACTGGTCGGCATCGCCGAACCGGATGCGTTGTCCATGAACCCGACTCACCGTTCTTTCCGCGAGGTCCGGCCCCGCACGTGTCTCACCGCGTGCGGGGCCGGTTTCGTTACACCCGAGTGCTACTCGCCGTGCATCGCGGTGTCCGGGACATCGGTGTGGGTGACGGCCTCGGCCTGGCCGAACAGGCTGTCCCCCGTCGAGAACAGGCTGTCCGAGCCGGACGTGACGTCCGCCTCGAGCCCGGTCGACGCCGACGTCTCCGCACCGAACGCGCTCGACGCGTCCAGGGAGGTCCAGGCGTTGCCGACACCGGACGCGACGCCCTGCAGCCCGGAGGTCAGGTCACCGGCCAGGCCCGAGTCGAGTTGGCCGCCTGCGGCCGTGTCGAAGTGGCCGCCTGCGACCGCATCGAGGTCGCCTCCGGCGGCCGCGGACGCGTCGAGTCCCGACGTGATCGCGGTGCCGGCGTCGATCGCGCCGGTGACCGCTCCGCCGAGGCTCGCGCCCGCGTCCGCAGCCGCACCGACGGTTCCCGCGAGGTCGCCGCCGAGGCCTGCACCGGCGTCGATGGCGCCACCGACACCACCGCCGACACCGGCGACCAGGCCCTGCCCGAGGCTCGCAGCGGTATCGATGCCGCCACTCGCGCCGCCGGTCAGCGCGGTGTTCAGGTCGGCTGCCGCTCCGCCTCCCGCATCGACCGCGCCGCCCAGTGCGCCACCGAGTCCGCCGGTCAGTCCGGCGCCCGCGTCGAGCAGGCCGCCCAGGCTTGCGCCCACATCACCGGCTGCCCCGCCGCCGAGTGCACCGTCAACTGCCGCACCCAGGTCCGCGCCGAGCGCACCGCCGAGGTCGCCGCCGAGCCCACCGCCGATCCCGCCGCCCAGCACACCATCGACCGCCGCACCCAGGTCCGCGCCGAGCGCACCATCGATCCCGCCGCCCAGCACACCATCGACCGCCGCACCGAGATCCGCGCCGAGCACACCGTCGATCCCGCCGCCGAGCACCCCTCCGAGCCCGGCGTCGAGAGCCGATCCGGCCTCGGCGCCTGCGCCGAGCGCACCGCCGACCAGCCCGGACAGGTCCAGGCCCGTGAGCCCGCCCACCTCGAGTGCGCCGCCGAGAGCAGCGCCGAGGTCCGTGGTGAGAGCGGAGTCGAGACCGAGGGATCCACCGAGCACCGAGCTCAGGGCACCTCCCAGGTCCAGCGCCCCGCCAAGGCCGCCGCCGGCTCCCAGCGCCCCGCCGAGGTCACCGCCTGCTCCCAATGCGCCACCGAGAACACCGCCGAGGCTGGTTCCGAGTGCGGCGCCGAGGTCGCCGCCGACTCCGAATGCCGCGCCGAGCACCGAGCTCAGGTCGAGTGCGCCACCGATGTCCGCGGCACCGCCGAGATCGAGACCGGTGACCGCGCCGAGCGCACCGCCGAGTGCCCCGCCGAGGTCTGCGGTGAGGTCGCCTCCGATTCCGAGCGCGCCGCCGAGTGCGGCGGCGACGGACGTGCCGAGGCCCAGTGCGGCGTCGAGGTCGAGTCCACCGCCGAGGCCGAGTGCGCCGCCGAGTCCCAGGTCGGCCACGCCTCCGAGATCCAGGTCGGCAATGCCTCCAAGACCCAGACCGACACCGGCTCCGGCGTCGAGGGCCGCGCCGAGTGCGGCACCGAGATCGGCTCCGATCTGCCCACCAACCTGCAGGGCGGCACCGAGTGCCGCGCCCAGGTCGGCGCCGAGGTCGATGCCACCGCCGACGCTTCCGCCCGCGGATCCGCCGAGGCCGAGGCCTCCTCCAGCACCGAGGCCGAGGCCTCCTCCAGCACCGAGCCCGAGGCCCGCCCCGGCGCCGAGTCCGACACCGCCGCCCAGTCCCCCGCCGAGGCCGGCCCCGAGCCCGCCACCGACGGCGCCGCCGAGTGCTCCGCCCGCCTCGGCGCCCGCGCCGAGGATGCCGGTCAGTGCGGTGCCCGCTCCCGCGAACAGTCCGGATTCGGCGACGAGCGGGGCGACGGCCGTGATGTCGGCGTGCGTGACGTCGCCGAGCCCGGCGGCCGCGAGAACCGCGTCGGGGCTCGCGCAGTACGCGGCCCGCGCCTCGTCGTCGCGCAGCAGGCTGAGGATGAAATCGAGCAGCGCGTTGGTGGCCATGTCGGACTCCTGACGTGTCGTGTGGCGCGGCGTGGCCCACAGGAAAAGTGACACTTCGAAACTAGGCAGCGGTGACGCCCCGCCCAACGGGGTCGGCTCCCCCATTGGATCGGCCGACCCGGGGGTAGGGGATATAGGGGATCCCGGCGATATGGGGGAAATGCCCCTCAACTGCAGTTATGGGTTCGCATTCGGTAACGGAATCGCTTTCGACGACGACACTGATGGCAATAGCGCGGTCCCTGGGGCCGCCCCCTGGGGCCCCTTCTCGGCCCCGGGGACACCGGGCTGACGCCCACCGCACGACACGGGTTGTGGACCTTTCGACGCGCAGTTCGATGCGTCGGGGTCGACGCCTCGCAGACGGGAGAATCAGCATGGCGACAGGGCTCGGACTGACCATCGGCTCGGCGCAGTCGACGGCGGCGCTCGACGCGGATGACGCCGCGCTGGGCAAGGCGGAGATCGTGACGGTCCCGACGGCGCTCGCCCTCGACGGGGCGACCGTGTCACTGGTGGCGGACGGCGCGACACCGCCCATGGTGATCGCGGGGTACGCGGGCCGGGTCGGCGATCCGGTGGCGCTGATCGCCGACGACGGCAGCACTCATTCCGGCGAGGATCTCGTCGCGGCGACGGCGCGGTGCCTGGCGGATTCGGTTCCGCAGGCGGATGCCGTCGCCCTGGCGCATCCGGCCGTCTGGACGGGCTACCAGGTGGACGTGCTGGCCGCCGCGCTGGACCTCGCGGGCCTCCCTGACGTCGCTTTCGTCACCGAGCCGCAGGCCGCGGTCCGGTGGATGCAGCGCACCCGGTCCCACGCGGACGACGCCCCGGTCGTGGTGTACGACCTCGGCGCCGGCTCGCTGGACGTGACGGTGGTTCGCCCACAGGAGGATCCGGAGATCCTCGGTGCGCCGCTGCGGTCCGAGGAGTACTCGGGTTCCGCGTTCGACCACATGACGCTGCAGCACGTCCTCGGTGCCCTGCCGGACGGGGTGAACGGCATCGACCCGTTCGAGCCGCGCGCCGCCGCCGCATTGACGCAACTGCGGATGCAGTGCCGCGCGGCGAAGGAGGCGCTGTCGTCGGACACGGCGACGGTCCTCACGGTCGACCTGCCCGGGGTCCGCTGCGACGTCCGGTTGGTCCGGGAGGAACTCGAGGACCTGCTCCGGGAACCGCTCGCCGATTCGGTGAACCTGGTGCACGAGGCGGTGCGCGGCGCAGGTCTCGACATGTCGGACATCGGGTCGATACTTCTCGTCGGCGGCAGTTCGTCGATTCCCCTTGTCGCCGAACTGCTGTCGTCGACCCTGCGTGTCCCGGTCGTCGCCGACGCGGACCCGGCGGCGACCGCGGCATCGGGTGCAGCATTGTTGGCCGCCGAGTCGGCGGCGCCCCTCCCCGCGACTCCGGCCGAGACGGACACGGCCGCGTTCGCCGCGCTCGGCGCTGCCCTCGGCGCCGCGGCACCGGCGGCGCCCGAGGTCACGTCGACGTTCGCGCCGACCGCGCACCGCGGCGGCGGCCTGACGACACCGAGGAAGGCGGCGCTCGTCTCCGCGGCCGCCGCCGCGATCGTGCTGCTCGCCGCCGGCGGCCTGTCGTTGGGCACGGGGGTGTTCGACCCGTCCTCCGGATCGAAGTCCGATGCCGCGACCACCACCTCCGAGACGACGACCGGTTCGACGGCCCAGGTCGCGGTCGCCACGAGCCCGTCGGGCGGTCCCCCGGCGACAACCGACGCGGCGTCCGCGGGCCGGGCGACCGGCGCGACGGGAGCGACAGGGTCGAGTCGTGCGGTATCGCCGACAGACGCCGCGCGGGCCGCGACGGTGGCGGCGACCACCGGGGCTCGGCCCCCAAGCCCGCCTGCCGTTGTGCCCGAGGCGAACCCGCCTCAGGCACCGGCTGCAGCTCCTCCGCCCGCTCCCGCCTACACCCCGCCCGCTCCCGCCCCGAGCGGCGGCGGCACCGGAGTCGGCCAGGCCGTCGGCGATGCCGCCGCAGGTGCGGGCCAGGGCCTCGGGAATGTGGTCGACGGCGCGGGTGGACTCGTCGGAGGCGTGCTCGGCGGCACCGGCCAACTCGTCGGAGGCGTCGTCGGCGGCGTCACCGACGGACTCCTCGGCCAGTGACCCCGACCGGCATCAGGAAGGCGAACGCCATGCCCGCACAGCTCACCCGCCCGGCCCACGCCGTCGCATCGTCGGGCCCCGCGCGTGCCCTCCTCGACGGTGTCCGATCCGGTCATCCGCACGTCCTGATTCGCGGCGCGTCGGGTACCGGCAAGTCGGCACTGTTGGCCCTGGTGCGGGATCACGTTCCCGGGCCGGTGACCTCGGACCCGGCCGAGGCCACGGCCCCCGGCGCCGCGGTGGTCGTCGACGATGCGCACCTGCTGTCGGCGGCGACGCTCGACGCGCTGACCGAACTGGCGAGGCGCCCGGACACGACGGTGGTGGTCGCCTCCGAGCCACGGTCCGGCAACCCGAGTCTGCAGGCCCTCGCCGCCGCGCTCGACGGGTCGCTGACGTTGACGAACCTCACGTCACGGGAGATCGCCCGACGAGCGGAAGAGGTTCTCGGAGCGACACTTCCCACCGCTCTGGTCGCGCTGATCCACCGGCTCACGGCCGGGGCTCCGCGATGCGTCGACGCCGCTCTGGCGGGCTTGGCCGACATGCCGTCGTCCGCGGCGCCGGACCGCGTCGTCGCGGGGGCCGTCGCCTCCTGCCACGCCGAGGTGCTGGCGCCGATGGATTCACACCTGTTGTCCGCGTTGACCGTTGCGATGACAGGCACCGGGCTGGATGCGGGCGAACTGGCCCGCCTGCTCGCACTGTCGGACGCACGTGACCTGGTGGAACGGGCACGCGGATGCGGGCTCCTGCTCCCCACCGGCGCCCTGGTGGCGTCGGCATGCGAACCCCTGCGTTCCGCGGTCGGACCCCAGCGGGTGACGGGACTGCAACTGGAACTCCTTCGCGTCAAGCTCGAACTCGGCACCCTCGACGTCCCGGCGGCGCGCGCCTTCGCGGCGGCCGGACTCACCGACCCCGATCTGGCCGAATACCTCTGCACCCAGGCCGCTCTCGCGACTCCGCGACTGGCGACCGCGCTGTACGAGGAGGCGGTGTGGGCGGGCGCGGATGCCGATGCCTTCACGCTGCGCCGGGCCGAGGCAGCGGGCCTGTCGGGTGACTTGGTGACCGCCGCCCGCCTCGCCGACACCCTGCTCGAGAAGGCCTCGACGACACCCGGCCCCGAGCTGGCGGCCGCCGTCCGCATCGCGGCGAGCGTCGCCGCCCACCAGGGGATGCTGATCCGCAGCGCGGACCTGTACGAGTGGCTGGGACCGGACCGTCTCGGCGTCGACCGGCCGATCGCCGAGTCCGTCCTGCTCGCGGCGGGCCGGCCCGACGCGGCCGAGGCGGCAGCGGCAGGCGGAACCGACGCTCCGCCGACCTCGACCTCGGCAGGCGAGGCACTTCTCGCTCAGGGGTTGCGTCAGTCGATGGACGGCCCGACGGCGGTGGCGCTGAACTCGATGGCGCGCGCGGTGTCCCTGTCCGCCAACGCCCCTCGGACCCGCCTGCTCCCCGACACCGGCTCGGCGGTGACGGCACTGACCGCCATGCACTGCGGCGAGCTGGGTCGCGCGGCCGCGGTCCTCGCGCGGGCGAGCGAAGGCGACCCCGACACCGACGTCGCCCACAATCGGCACCGCCTCCTGGGTGCGTGGGTGTCGATGCTGCAGGGCGATCTCGACGCCGCGACCCGCACGGTGGATGCACTGGCCGCGGTGGCGGAACGGCCCCGCGACGCCCTGTTCGCCGCCGCACTGCGGGTCGGTGTTGCGCGCCGGGGTGGTGACATCGGGGCACTGCACCAGGCCTGGGAAGCCGCGGCTCCCGTTGTCGCCGAGCATTCTGTGGATCTGCTCAGCCTGCTTCCGCTCGGCGAACTATGGCTCGGCGCAGCACGTCTCGGCGCCACCGAGCGGGTGGCACATCTCGTCGACCAGGCACGCGAACTGCTGACGCGCCTCGACGAGCCGATTCTGTGGGGCACCCCGCTGCACTGGTACGGCGTGCAGGCAGCGATCCTCACCGAGTCGCCCACCGACCTGATCCCGCATGCACACGCACTCGGCGTTGCCGCCGAAACAAGTTCGTACGCTGCGGGCCTCGCGTGTGCGGGACGCGCCTGGCTCAGGGTGCTGCAGGGCGAGACCGACGCCGCCGAGGTGGAGACCGCAGCGACGGGCCTCGGTGCGATCGGGCTGCCGTGGGACGGAGCCCGGCTGGCGAGCGAGGCGGCGCTGCGTGTCGACGACACCGCGACGGCCACCGCGCTGCTCCAGGT
>NZ_SCOY01000012.1:0-123081 GCF_005503035.1 Rhodococcus sp. Q | reverse complement strand
ACCTCCGCCCGCACCCGAGCCACCACCGCCTGCGCCGGTCGTGGTGCCGCAACCGCCAGCTCCGCCGCCGGAGATCCGCGTCGAGTTGCCGGGACTGCCTGCGCTGGTGATTCCGCTTCCGAACTGAAGACCGAGTGCCGTCAGGACGTCGCGGCGTACACGCTCAGGACAGCACCTCGACCAGCGTCGTCTCCGGGTCACTGAGCATGACCCTCTCGATCGCATCGAGATGCTTGCGCCAGAACTGTTGCGCTGCAATCGGATCACCGTCTCGCATCAACGCAAGCAGTCGCAGGTACGAACGGTGCGCCCGCTCCGCCGCCGGATGTTCGAGGTCGTCACCCTTCGAGGCGATGAACAGGTCGTTGTGCGCGTCGATGATGTGCACGAGCATTCCCGACAACACCGACAGTGTCTGATTGCCCGCGAGATCGATGAGCGCCTGGTGGACGTCGACGTCGTGACGCGCGAATGCCTCCGGATCCTCCATCAGATCCGCCCCCGCCTCGAGCAGGGCGGCGAAGGTTCCGAGTTCCGCGTCGTGGGTACCGTCGGCGAGCGTGCCGACCGCAGTCACCTCGAGGGACGCCCGGGCACGGTAGACGTCGACGAGGGGAACGCCCTGATACTGCAGCAGCAACCCCGTGTATCGAGCGGCTCCGGACGAGTCGGGAGCGAGCACCCTCGCCCCGCCGTGCGCTCCACGAAGAACGGTGATGATGGACTCGGACTCCAGAATCCGGAACGCCTCGCGCAGTGTCGGACGCGACACCCCGAACTGCTCCATCAGCGCGGCCTCGTTGGGCAGTGGGTCACCCGCGTTCAGTTCCCCGGTGATGATCCTGCGTCGCAAACTCGCGGCAACCAGTTCGCCCGCCTTCGGCACCCGGACGACGGACGACTTCGCAACCACTCCCACTGCACCTCTCGCTGCACACCCGTGACCATCGACAGGTGCCCGGTTCGACGCGTCAACCGTACAAGAGTTCAACTGATTGACGGGCGCACCCGGCCACGACTCGACCAGAACCGGTCGGGGTGGCCGGGCGGCCTCCTCAGTCGGCCGCTGTCGACAGATAGGCGCGCTGCACCGATTCCAGATCAGCAGCAATCTCCGCCGACGTCCCCTCGGCGATCACCCGACCCCGCCGCATCACGTACACACGGTCGGCGACCTTCAGCACCTGGCGGACGTGCTGCTCGACGAGCAGGGCACCGACGCCACGCTCGTCCGCGGCCGACCGGACCACCGCGAGCAGTCGCGCCACGATCTGCGGAGCCAGACCAAGGGAGAGCTCGTCGGCGAGTAGCAGTCGCGGCTCACGGGCGAGTGCCCGGGCGAGCGTCAGCATCTGCTGCTCACCACCGGACAGCAACCCCGCCTGCCTCGTGAGCAGCGGGCGCAGTTCGGGGAAGATTCCGCACACCGCGTCGACGGACACCCCGGCGAGCTTCAGGTTGTCGGCGGTGGTCAGCCCCATGATCACCGATCGTTCCTCGGTGACGTAGCTCAGTCCGCGTCGAGCGCGCGTCGCCAACGGAGCGCGGTCCGCGGATCCGAAGACGCTCACCGTCCCTCCGAGCGGTGCGATCTCGCCTGCGACGGTCAACATGGTCGTCGACTTGCCCGCGCCGTTCGCTCCGATCAACGCGACCACCTCGCCCGCCCGGACCTGGATGTCGAGGTCACGGCACACGACCGCTCCCCCGTATCCGGCATTCAGCCCGGCACAGTCGAGCAGCAGTTCGCCCGCCGCGGCCTCCGATGTCGTCGCGGTCATGACAGTGCCCCCGTCGTCTCGTCGTCGGTTCCCAGGTACGCGGCGCGGACCCGGGCGTCTGCCGCGATCTCGTCGGGCGTGCCCTCCGCGATGACACGACCGGATTCGAGGACGACGATCCGATCACACGTGGACATCACCAGTCCCATGTCGTGCTCGACGAGGAGCACCGCGGCGCCGCGACGATCGGCGAGGCGCCTGATGCACTGCGCCAGTTCGCGGCTCTCCGCCTCGTCGAGTCCCGCGGCCGGTTCGTCGAGCAGGATCACCGACGGGCCGGACGCGACCGCGCGTGCGATGCCGACGAGCCGCCGCCTGCCGTAGGGCAACTGGTCGGGCATGGCCGTCAGGTCGCCGGTGAGTTCGAAGTCCCGGACAGCGGTCGACGCGCCCGCAGGCAACGGACGTCTGCCGGGCCACACGAGGTCGGTGAGCCAACTCCACCTGGTCGCCTCGTCGGAGCCCGCGTGGATGTTGTCACCGACGGTGATGTCCTCGAACAGTTCGAGGGACTGGAACGACCGCCGCAACCCGGCACGGGACCGCCGGGCAGTGGACCACCCGGTGACGTCGTCGGTCCCGAGCTCGACGCGACCCGCGGCGGGCGCGACGAACCCCGTGATCGCGTCGATGACGGTGGTCTTCCCGGCACCGTTGGGTCCGATGAGCCCGACGACCTGTCCCGGCTGCACCGTCAGGTCGACACCGTCGACGGCGGTCACACCGCCGAACCGAACCCCGAGACCACGCACCGTCAGCGGAGACGCCGGAACCGTCGAATCGTCCTCGTCGGAGGAGAGATCGTGCGCACCGGACTTCTTCGCGCGCGTGGGCAGCGCCGAGAGGACCGGAATCCTGCGGATCGCGGTCCCGGCCCGCGAGAGCATGTCGGCGATACCGTTCTGATTGGTGAGCAGGATGACGATCAGCACGATGCCGCCGATCATCGTCGCGACGGCGCCGCTCCCGGAACCGTCCGACAGCAGTCGGCTCAGGATCGCGCCCGGCCCCAGAATCGCGCCGACGACACCGCCGATGACGAACCCGAGACCACCTGTGACCGCTTGGACCACGGCGTTGATGGAGGCGAAGGCGTTGAACTCGACGTAGGTGACCGCACTGTTCCGGAGTCCGAGCAGGATTCCGGCGACGGCCGCGAGGCCGGCGGCGAGCGCGAAGGCGTAGATCTTGACCGCGAAGACGCTGATACCGAGCGAGGCCGCGGCGCGTTCGTTGGTCCGGACGGCGATGAGGCGTCGTCCGGTCCGGGACCGGCGCAGGTTCGCGACCATCAGTCCGGCCACCACGAGCACCGCGAGGCACACCAGCGCCCACCGCTCCGGGTATCGGGCCGCCGTCACGTCGAGCCCGAAGATGGTCAGCTTCGGGATGCGCACCGAATTGTCGAGTTTGTCGCCCGTCAGCGCCGGGTTACCGAACACCATCTCCTGGACGGTGAACCCGAGCCCGAGCGTCACCACGGCGAGATTCACACCGCGAGTACGGAGGGCCGGCAGCGCGAACAACACGCCGACCGCGACGACGGCAGCCACGGAGACCACCGCCGCGGGAATCAGCGACCACCCGGCCT
Organism: Rhodococcus sp. Q; assembly: GCF_005503035.1. NCBI lineage: Bacteria > Bacillati > Actinomycetota > Actinomycetes > Mycobacteriales > Nocardiaceae > Rhodococcus > Rhodococcus sp. Q. The sequence goes on along the minus strand of NZ_SCOY01000012.1, from coordinate 119,709 downwards.
GCCCGACGAGGCGTGCCGCGATCAGTGCTCCCAACCCGCCGACGGTGTACTGCGCCAGCGACAACTGCCCCGCGTATCCGGTGAGGACGACGATGGAGAGCAGGAACACGGCAGCGGCGAGTGTCAGCGTCAGCGACCGCAACCAGTCGCCGCTGAACGCGATCGCGACGGCGGCGATCACGACGGCGACGGCGACTCCGGACCAGCGGATGACGCCGGACCCGAGACGCGGCAGTCGGTCGGAGACGTGACTGCGGAGCGGCAGACCCTTACCGCGGACGACGAGGACCACGAGGATCACGAGGAACGGCACCGCACGGTTGATCCCGCTGAGGGTCGGCATGTTCAGGAAGTCGCGAATCGAGTCCTGGTACAGGACGACCAGGCTCTCACCGACACCGAGTACGAGTCCGCCGAGCAGCGTCAGCGGGAACGACGTGAACCCGCCGAGCAGCGCCGCGGCGAGCGCGAACACGGTGACGATGACGACGAACGCGGTGGGCGTCAGTCCGGTGAGCGGCGCGACGAGGATGCCTGCCGCTCCGGCGAGCCCACCGCCGACCGTCCAGGTCAACGCCGCGAGGCGCTGCGGCGACCATCCGAGTGCGGCGGCGGCGCGTTCGTTCTCGGCCGCCGCCGTGATCGCGAGGCCCACTCGGGTGAAGCGCGTCCCCGCCCACAGGACCACCGTCGAGCCGATCGCGATGGCCAGGAGGATCAACCGGTCCTGCTGAACGACGATGTCGCCCCAGTGGTAGGCGTCGTTGGGCAGGAACGCCCGGACCCGGTTGGATTGCGAGCCGTAGACCTGTTGCACGGCCGACTGCAGGATCACCAGCAGACCGAGGGTCGCGGCGAGCCGAACGATGGGAGCGGCGTTCGCGAGCCATCGCAGCACCGCCAGGTGGAAGATCAGGCCGATCGCGGCGGCGAACACCACGGACGCGGCGAACGCAGGCCACAGCGGCCAATCATGCTCCCCCTGAAGGGTTTCCAAGCACAGGTAGGCCGCGGCCATCGCGATCGCACCCTGCGCGAAGTTCACCACCCCGGACCCGCGGTAGACCAGCACCACGCCCTGCGCAAGCAGGGCGTAGGCCGATCCGGCCCCGAGCCCGAGGATGGCGAACTGCAAGAACTCCGTCATCACCGCTCCCTGTTCGGGCTGTCTGCGCTACTTCGCGCGCAGGTCGTACTGGCTGGGATCGGTGACAACCACGTCACCGTCGAACGTCTGGCGGTACATCATCGAGTTCGACACTCGCTGGAAGATCCCGACGGGCTCGAACGCGTTCGGGGTCCATGCCGGCACGAGCCCGGCCATGTCGAGGTCCTTGGCGTTCAGGAAGCCCTGGGCGACGGCGTTGGCGGAGACGGTGTCGAGGCCCTGTGCAACCTCACCGAACGCGCGCACCGACAGCCAGGAGAAGATCTCGTTGCCGTTCATCTCCGAGCGTTCGAGGTCGCTGTCCCCGGACGCCTCCATGTCGGCGAGGAACTCCTCGAGGCCGGGGAAGTCCTCGGTGCTGGACGACGGAGCGGGCACCGGGCTGGTGTAGACGGAGCTGGTGGCGAAGTTGCCGAGATTCTGCAGGTCGGTCTGGGTGAATCCGGTCGCGGCCAGTGCAAAGCTGAGCTTGGAACCGAGCTGGTTGAACGCCTCGGCGATCTGGTTCGACTCGGTCGCGGTCAGCGCCATCATCACGCCCTGCGCGTCGTTGCGTTCGGCAGCGGCCACGAACTGGGTGTAGTCGGTGGCACCGGCGCCGACGGCGACCTCGTTGACGATCTGAGCGCCGCGGGAGGTGACGTACGGGCCGAGGAACTGGTTCAGCATCGCGGCGACCGGCAGGTCGGGACGCATCAGCGTCAGCTTCGTCTTGCCGTCGGCGACGAGGGTGTCGACGGTGCCGAACAGGGTGAGCAGCGACCCCGCGAACGGCGTGTACACGTTCGTCGCGGTGAAGTCCGCGATGTTCATCGGGTTCATGCCGATGCGCGGAATACCGGCGGTCGCGAGCTTTTCCGACACCGCCTGCGGGGACGCGGGCGTGAAGTCGGCGAGAGTGGCGACGACGCCTTCGGCGATCATCTTGTCGGCGCAGTCGAGTTCCTTGTTCGGGTCGCCGACCGAATCGCACTGGATCAGTTCCAGCGGGCGTCCGTTGACGCCGCCACGCGAGTTGTAGGCATCGATCGACGCGGTCAATCCCTTGGCCTGCGACACGACGGAGATACCCGGCGCCTCGATGGGGATGATCTGACCGACCTTGATGGGCTCACCGGTGGCGGCGGACTCATTGGACTCGGCATCACTGCTACTACAGCCACTGACGAGCAGTCCGGCTGCGGCGAGCGACGCGATGGCGGGAACGAGTCGATTCGAAAGTGTGCGCTTCAACGGACCATCCTTACGACGACGGACGCAGGCACCGGCCCGCCGACCGCCCCGATACAAGTCCGCCGGGGCCACCGAAACGGGCGTTCTGCCTAGCATTTCGTTGCATCGTATGGACCTGCGATGGGCTCGCGACGCGAATTCGGGAAATTCGTTTCCACCTGTCACGAAAAGGCCCCGAACTGGGACGATCGGTCCCACCCGTTGGAGCCCACGGGACAACCTTGCTCGATTCCGGAGCCAACTGCCAGCCCGTACCCACAATCCACCCAGGTCGGGGCCGTAGACATGGGTCATGGATTTCAACCACTTCCACAACATCATCAACAACGCCTTCCCGACCCACGGTGGATTCGGACCTCAGCCGCCGCTGCCTCCCATGCCCCAGCCGCTCCCTCAGGAACCCGCACCGCTGTTCGGAAGCTGACCGCCCTCACCCCCACCCGCCCCAACCACGCCCGCTCCACAGAATGTGGCGTTCGGTCAGTTCACCTGACCGAACGCCACATTCGGCCAGAAGAAGTGGACAGAGTTCTCACTCCAGAGGGGCAGAATTCAGCCGTGGATCTCGTGATCGAACCCGCCGACTTCGGTGACGCGCGACTGACCGCCTTCCTGCGCGCACATCTCGACGACCTCGCCCCGACTGCGCCAACGGAAAGTCAACATGCGCTGAGCGTTGCCGACCTCGACAAGCCGTCCATCCGCGCCTGGGTCGTCCGTCATCGGAGTTCGATTGCCGCGACGGGCGCCCTCGCGAAGGTCAGCCACTCACACGAGGAGCTCAAGAGCATGCGGACCGACCCCGAGTTGCGCGGACGCGGCATCGCGCGGAGCCTGCTCGACCACATGGTGGCCGACGCGAGGAGCCGCGGAATCGCACGGGTCTCCTTGGAGACGGGATCGATGGAGTTCTTCGCGCCTGCTCGTCGGCTCTACACCCGTTCGGGATTCGTGCCCTGTCCCCCGTTCGGCGACTATCGACCCGATCCGAACAGTGTGTTCATGACGATGTCGCTCGACTGACCCGCCCTACTCGGAGACACCTGTCTCGAGGACGCTGCGCCTCATGTCGCCCAGGAACCTCTCGACCACCGCCAGTTCGGCCGGCGTGTACGAATCCACTGTGCCGGTCGCGCTTGCGATGAGCGGACCGAAGAAGGACCAACCGAGTTCCATTGCCGCCGGTGTGACTTCGAGCAGGACTCGCCTGCGGTCGGCGTCGTCGCGGCGCCGCGCCACGTGACCGGCCCTCTCCATCCGATCTATCAGTGCGGTCACGGACGCCGAGTTCAGATGCAGTTGCTCTCGGAGCCAGGTAGGGGTCGCCGCTCGTCCTGCGCGCGTCGCGTCGAGTAGGCAGATCAGCGCCCGGACATCGGTGGGATGCAGCCCGTTCACCCGCGCGAACTCCGCGCCGAGAAGGTGCAGATCGACGACGAGCGCCCGCAGTTGGTGCACCACGCCCATCGACCCGTCGGTCCGGGTGACCCCGTCCACGTCCATCGCAGCTCCCTCTCGACACATCGGGACACCCACTCTACTATCTCGATCAATCAAGAATCTCGATACATCGAGCTAAATTCGAGGGGTGCCGCGCATGCTGTCCGCAACCGAGTTCGCCGCCACCAGCGATGGAGTCGCCTTCTACCGCGCCTACGACCGAGTTCTCGACAAGTGGCCCGTCGCCGTCGAATCCACGGACCTCGAATCCGAGTACGGAATCACGCGAGTGAACACCTGCGGCCATCCCGATTCCCCGTCCCTGATCCTCCTGCCCGGGGCGGGCGCCACCTCGACGGTGTGGTTCGCCAATGCAGGTGCGCTCGCCGCTCGGTATCTGGTGCATGCCGTCGACCTGATGGGTGACGCCGGACGCAGCAGGGCCGTGGGCACTCCGGTCCGGACCGTCGACGACCTCCTGTCGTGGTTCGATTCGGTGATCCGAGGCCTCGGTCTCGACACCTACGCGCTCGCCGGGCACTCCTATGGCGCGATGATCGCGCTGGCCCACACGCTGCGTCGTCCCGAACGGGTGTCGACGCTTGCCCTGCTCGACCCCAATTCGTGCTTCACGGGAATGCGCGCACACTATCTCGCGCGCGCCACCCCTCTCCTTCTTCGCCCCACCGAGGATCGACAGCGCGGGTTTCTCCGCTGGGAGACTCGCGGACGCGCCGTCGACCGCGACTGGCTCGACCTTCTCGCACGCGGTTCCGCACACTTTCCCTCGGCGAAAGTGGTTGTGCCGAAACGCCCCCGACCCAGCGAACTCGCAGCCTTGCAAACGGATACGACGGTGATCCTTGCCGGCGGTAGTCGCGTGCACGACAGTCGACGCCTCGCCGACAGCATCAACGGCACCTACCCGCGGATCTCGGTCATCACGGTGAACGAAGCGAGCCACCACACACTGCCGATGTCGCCCCGACGGGAGGTCGATGCGGCCCTGGGCGTGGCGCTGATCGGACTGGCAGATGGCTAGCTTCGCGGCGTGCTCGCCGACCCCACTCACCCACCTCACCCATGTACCCCAGTTGACCGAATGTGGCGTTCGGTCACTTCAACCGACCGAACGCCACATTCGGTCACACAGGCGGAGGGTGGTGACGCGCGCAGCACCCGTCACGACCGCCGCAAGCACCACGAACAGCGGACATGCCATGGGTACGAATTCGCGAGAACCGCGTTCGGGCAATCCGATCAGAGCATCGGTGGCACCTCGTCGGCGCCAGGGGCCGACAGGTATGCCCGCTGGACGGCGTCGAGATCGGCCGCGATCTCCGTCGCCGACCCCTCCAGGATCACCTGGCCGCGGCGCATCACATACACCCGATCGGCCACCCGGAGGACTTGCCGGACGTGCTGTTCGACCAGCAACACGCCGAGATTCCGGGTGTCTGCGGCCTCGCGCACCACGTCGAGCAACCGCGCCACGATCTGCGGCGCCAGCCCGAGCGACAACTCGTCTGCCAGAAGCAGTTTCGGGCTTCGCGCCAGCGCCCGGGCCAGAGTGAGCATCTGCTGCTCACCGCCGGACAACAGGCCCGCCGGACGCCCGAGGAGGGCTCGTAGTTCCGGGAACACCCCGCACGCCGCCTCGGCGCTGACGCCGGCGAGCCTCAGATTCTCGGCGGTGGTCAGGCCCATGATCACCGACCGTTCCTCGGTGACGTAGCTCAGGCCCCGCCGCGCCAGGGTGGCGAGCGGCGCCCGCTTGTCGGAACCGAGCACGGACACGCGGCCCGAGATCGGCGCCAGTTCGCCTGCCGCCGTGAGCATCGTGGTGGACTTGCCCGCGCCGTTCGCTCCGATCAGGGCCACCACCTCCCCGGACTTCACGGTGATGTCGAGGCCGCGGCACACCACGGCCCCGCCGTACCCTGCGCTCAGGCCCCGGCATTCGAGCACCGTCGTGGACAGCGCTTCCTTCGGTCGGGTCGTCGTCATCGCGCCGCCTCCGTCTCGTCGTCGGTACCCAGGTAGGCGTCGCGGACCGCCGGGCTGGCGGCGATCTCGTCCGGCGTGCCCGCCGCGATCACCTTGCCTGCCTCGAGCACCACGATCCGATCACACGTGGTCATCACCAGGCCCATGTCGTGCTCGATGAGGAGCACTCCGGCTCCGCGTTGTACCGCCAGGTGCCGAATGGCGACGGCGAGTTCGCGGCTCTCGGCGTCGTCCAGACCGGCCGCGGGCTCGTCGAGCAGGATGACGGACGGCGCGGACGCGACCGCCCGTGCGATACCGACCAGCCTGCGCCTGCCGTAGGACAACTCACCCGGCAGCACGTCGAGGTCGTTCTCGAGTTCGAAGTCCCGCACCACGGTTGACGCACTCGGGGAGAGGGGATGTCGGCCCGGGCGGATCAGGTCGGTGACCCAGGTACGCCAACCGGACTCGTCGGCGCCTGCGTGGAGGTTCTCGCCGACCGTCACGTCCTCGAACAATTCGAGCGACTGGAAGGACCGACGGAGTCCGCCCTTGGACCGCCGCGCGGCGGACCAACCGGTGATGTCCTCGTCGCCGAGTGTGAGCTGCCCGGACGTGGGGCTGACGAAACCGGTGATCGCGTCGATCACGGTGGTCTTGCCCGCACCGTTGGGTCCGATCAGACCCACCACCTGTCCGGGCGCGATGTCGAGATCGACGCCGTCGACGGCGGTCACGCCCCCGAACCGCACCGTCAGACCGCGCACCGACAGCGGTGTCGGGCTGACCACTCCGGTGGCCGTTTCGGCCGAGAGCTCATGACCTCGGCCCTTGGTGCGCGACAACAGGGCACCCAGTCCGGGGATGTCCCGAAGCCCTCGGGAGATCATGTCGGCGATGCCGTTCTGGTTGGTGAGCAGGGTGACGATGAGAATCACGCCGCCGAGAAGCGCGGCGATGGCCAATCCGGAGAGCAGGCGGCTGAAGAGAGCACCGGGTGCCATCAGCGAGCCGATGAGGCTGCCCGTAACGAACCCGAGTCCGCCGGTCACCGCCTGGACGACGGCGTTGATCGAGGCGAACACGTTGAACTCGAGGTAGGTGACGGCGGTGTTGCGCAGGCCCAGGATGATGCCCGCCACCGCGGCCAAGCCCGACGCGAGCGCGAACGCGTAGATCTTGACGCCGAACACGCTGATACCGAGTGAGGCTGCGGCCCGTTCGTTGGTGCGGACCGCGATGAGCCGTCGCCCGGTGCGCGAACGCCGCAGGTTCGCGACCATCAGACCGCAGATCACCAGCGCCACGAGGCACACCGTTGCCCACCGCTCGGGGTGGACACTCGGCGTCACGTCGAGTCCGAACAGGCTCAGCTGATGGATCTTCACCGAGCCTTCGAGCTTGTCGCCGGTGAAGGTCGGGTTGTTGAAGACCATCTCCTGGATGGTGAACCCGAGCCCCAGGGTGACCACGGCCAGGTTCACACCGCGGGTGCGCAGTGCAGGCAGTGCGAACACCACACCGATCGCGATCACCGCAGCCACACTCACCAGCGCCGCAGGCACGAGTGGCCAGCCTGCCTGCCCCACGAGGCGTGCGGCGAACAGGGCGCCGAGGCCACCGACGGTGTACTGGGCGAGCGACAGCTGTCCGGCGAAACCGGTGAGGACCACGATCGAGAGCAGGAACACTGCCGCGGCGAGGGTCAGGGTCAGTGATCGCAGCCAGTCGCCGCCGCTCAGGATGATGCCGACTGCCACCACTGTCCCGAGAATGACTAGTGGCCAGCGGATCTCGCCGGAACCGAGAGTCGGAAGCCGTTCGGAGACGTGGCTGCGCAACGGCAGCCCCTTCCCCCGCACCACCAGGACGACGAGGATCACCAGGAACGGCACCGCACGGTTGACGCCGGTGAGCGTCTCCATTCCGAGCAGGTCACGCAGGTCGTCCTGGTAGAGCACGACCACGCTCTCGCCCACGCCGAGCAGCAGGCCGCCGAGCAGGGTGAGCGGGAAGGACTTGAACCCGCCGAGCAGCGCGGCGGCGAGCGCCGACACCGTCACGATCACCACGAATGCCGACGGCGTGAGTCCGGTCAGCGGCGCCACCAGGATGCCTGCGGCACCGGCGAGGGCGCCGCCGACGGTCCAGGTCAGCGTGGCGAGGCGCTGCGGGGACCATCCGAGCGCGGCGGTGGCGCGCTCGTTCTCGGCGGATGCGGTGATCGCCAGGCCCACCCGGGTGAACCTGGTCCACGCCCACAGTGCCACCGTCGACGCCACCGCGATACCGAGGAGGATCATCCGATCCTGCTGCACCACAACACCTCCCCAGCGATATGCCTCGTCGGGCAGGAAAGTTCGCACGCGGATCGACGTGCTGCCGTAGTACTGCTGCACCCCGGCCTGCAGAATCACCATCAGGCCGAGGGTGGCGGCGAGCCGGACGATCGGCGCGGCGTTGGCGAGCCACCGCAACACCAACTGCTGAAACGCCAGGCCGATCAGTCCGGCCACCACCACCGCCACCAGGAAGGCAGGCAGCAGACCCCAGTCGAGGTCACGCTGCAGGGTTTCCAGGCAGATGTAGGCCCCCACCATGGCGATCGCGCCCTGCGCGAAGTTCACCACTCCTGATCCGCGGTAGACCAGCACGATGCCCTGAGCCAGGAGAGCGTAGGCGGACCCTGCTCCCAGGCCGAGAATCGCGAACTGCAAGAACTCAGTCATTCGTCAATCTCCAGGTGGGGAGCGGAACTCAGGAGGTGGGAGTGCGCAGGTCGTACTGCGTGGGATCGGTGACGAGCACGTCACCGTCGAACGTCATCCGGTACATCATCGAGTTCGAGACCCGCTGGAAGATCCCGAACGGCTCCACGTCACCGGGCGTCCACGCCGGGACCAGACCTGCCATGTCGAGGTTCTCGGCGTTCTCGAATCCGCCCCAGACAGTCTTGGCGTCGATCTCGTCGAGCCCCGTGGCGACCTCACCGAACGCACGCACCGACAGCCACGGATTCACCGTGTCGCCGTTGAGGTTCGGCAGTTCGAGCTCCTCCTTCCCCGACTGCTCCATGTCCGCGAGGAAGTCCGCGAGCCCGGGGAAGTCCTCGGTGCTCGACGAGGGCGCCGGGGTCGGGCTGGTGTAGGTCGAGGAGGTGGCGAAGGTGCCGAGGTCCTGCAGGTCGGCCTGGGTGAAGCCCGCCGTGCCCAGTGCGAAGGTCAGCGTCGACCCGAGCTGCTCGAATGCCTGCGAAATCGGGTTGGCATCGCTCGCGCCCAGGGCCATGATCACGCCCTCCGCACCGTTGCGCTCCGCCGCGGCGATGAACTGGGTGTAGTCGGTGGCGCCCGCGCCCACCGCGACGTCGTTGACGATTTCTGCGCCCTTCGCCTGCACGGCCGGGGTCAGGAGGCCGACGAGCTGCGCGGTGACCGGGAGGTCCGGGCGCATCAACGAGAGCTTGGTCTTGCCCTGCGCCACCAGCATGTCGATCATCCCGTACAGGTTGAGCAGAGAGCCGGAGAACGGGGTGTACACGTTGGTGGCGGTGAAGTCCGCCATGTTCACCGGGTTCAGTCCGACCCGCGCGATGCCCGCGTCGAACAGGATCTTCGACGACGCCTCGGACGAGGCAGGCGTGAAGTCCGCGAGCGTGGCGACGGCCCCCTCGGAGACCATCTTGTTCGCGCAGTCGACTTCCTTGTTCGGATCACCCATCGAGTCGCACTGAATCAGTTCGAGCGGACGTCCGTTCACGCCGCCCCGCGCGTTGAACGCGTCGACCGACGCGACCGTGCTCGCGGCGTATCCGACCGATCCGAGACCGGGCGCCTCGATGGGCACGATCTGACCGACCTTGATCGGCTCTCCGGTGGCCGCGGTGCCACCCGCCTCGGAGTCCGACCCACTGTCACTGCTGCAGCCCGCAGCGATCAGGCTCACGGTCGCGAGAGCGGTGATCGCGGGGGCGATTCTCTTCAGGTTCACGTCGGATCCTTTGCATGTGGGCAGCTTCCTTCGGGGCACCCAAGCCAGGTCCGCGCGACGCTGAGCTGCACTGTCAGCCAGCTTCCCGCCGAGGACCCATACCCGGACGCCCGACTTGGCAGCAGCGTAAGGGAATCGAACCCACCCTGTGGTCGACTTCACAAAACTTTCGTTACGGAGCGATACGCAACACTCGCGGCAACCCCGTCACGGCCGCTGAGCCGTGTACCAGTCGACCAGGTCAGGGACGTCGACGGCTGACTTGTCTACGGCCGTCGTCGGATCGCCGCCCTGAAGGATTCTCTTGATCGGAACCTCGAGCTTCTTGCCTGTGCGGGTGTGCGGGACACCGGGGGCGGCGATGATCTCGTCGGGGACGTGCCGCGGCGACACCTGGTCGCGGACCGCGGCGGCGATCCGGTCGCGCAACGCGTCGTCGAGGTGGGCGCCGTCCGCGAGCACCACGAACAGCGGCATCCAGTATCCGCCGTCCGACTGTTCGACACCGAGAACGAGGGCTTCGGCAATCTCGGGAAGTCCTTCGACGACCTGGTAGATGTCGGCGCTGCCCATCCGAATTCCGTTGCGGTTCAGCGTCGAATCGGATCGACCGTGCACGACGACACTGCCGTGGCCGGTGATGGTGATCCAGTCTCCGTGCCGCCACACTCCGGGATACACGCCGTAGTACGCGCCGCGGTACTTCTCGCCGTCGGGGTCGTTCCAGAAGCGCACCGGCATCGACGGCATCGGCCGCGTCACCACCAGTTCGCCCACCTGGCCGCGCACCGACCTGCCCTGCTCGTCGAAGGCGTCCAGCGCGACCCCGAGGTACGGGACGGACAGCTCACCCGGCCACACCGGCACGGTTCGCACGCCGCCTGCGAAGGCGGTGACGACGTCGGTGCCGCCGCTGATCGAGAACACCGGAACCGACTCGCCCACGTTCTCCGACAGCCACAGCGACGACGACGAGGGAAGGGACGACCCGGTGATCCCGACGGCACGCAGGGCACCGAGGTCGTGATCGGCGCGCGGCACGACACCGGCTTTCGCGCAGGCCAGCACGTAGCCGGGACTCGTGCCGACCATCGTCGCGCGATGACGGGACGCGATGTCCCACACCGTGTCCGGTGTGGGATGGGACGGGCTGCCGTCGTAGCAGACGATGGTCGCGCCGACGAGCAGCGCGGCGACCTGGAAGTTCCACATCATCCAGCTGGGGCTGGTGTACCAGAACAGGGCGTCGGTCGGTCCGATGTCGTTCTGCAGCGCAATCGATTTCAGGTGTTCCAGGATCACCCCGCCGTGGCCGTGCACGATGCCCTTCGGCAGTCCGGTGGTGCCGCTGGAGAACACGACCCACAGCGGATGGTCGAACGGCACGTCCACCGGGTCGAGGGTGGCGTCGCCTGCGGACGCTTCCTCCCAGCACATCACCGTGCCCGGCTGGCGAAGACCGTCGGGCACGTCGCCCGACTCACCGCCGAGGCGCTCCACGCGGACCGTCAGTCGAAGTCCGGGTAGTCCGGCGCGCACCTGCGCGACGTCGGCGTCCCGCCGGTGCGCTCGACCACCGAAACGGTAGCCGTCGGCGGCGACCAGCACGGTCGGGTCGAGCTGGCCGAGCCTGGTCAGTGCGGCGGCCGCCGAGTAGTCCTGCCCGCACGCCGCCCAGACGGCGCCGAGGCTCGCCGTCGCGAGAAAGGCGACGACCGCCTCCGGAATGTTCGGCAGGTAGCCGACGACCCGGTCGCCCTCGCCGACGCCGTGCGCTTTCAGCGTCGATGCGAACGCGCCGACCTGCCGCCGCAGCTCCTCCCAGGACACCTCGACGTCGGGGGTGTCCTCACCGGACGACCGGATCGCGGGATGGAGCCGAGTCTGGTGGCGCAGGGCCTGCCGGACGTAGTTGACGCGGGCCCCGGGAAACCAGTGGGCACCGGGCATCGAGTCGTCGACGAGCGCCGCGCCGGGCGGGGTCTCCGACTGGACCTCGAAGTACTCCCAGACCGCCTGCCAGAACTCGTCGAGATCGTCGACCGACCACCGCCACAAGGCCTGGTAGTCGGCCAAGGTGACGCCGCAGCGGCCCTGAACCCAGGAGACGAAATCGGTGAGACGCGCTTCTGCGACGTCCTCGTCCGACGGAACCCACTGCGGCTCCACCATGTCAGCTGACCTCCTGATCACCCGCCCGACGAACGATCTGCTCCGCGTGCCGGAACACCGGGGCATCCACCATCTTGCCCTCGAACGTGAACACTCCGCGCTCCGTGCCCGCCGCCGCCAGCACCCGGCGAGCCCAGTCGAGGTCCTCGGGGTCGGGGGCGTACGCGTCGCGGACGACGATGACCTGGCTGGGATGGATGGACACCTTCGCGTCGAAGCCGACCGCGACCGCGTCGTCTGCTTCCTCGCGCAGACCTGCAAGGTCCTTGATGTCGAGGTACACGGAGTCGAGCGCCAGGCGGCCGTGGGCCTTCGCGGCGAGCAGCGACTGCGATCGCACGTGCCGGGCCACGTCCCGGTAGGTGCCGTCGGCGCGGCGGCTGCCGGTACCGCCGAGGCCGGCGACCAGGTCCTCCGCTCCCCACATCACGCCGATCGCGTTGTCGGCGTGTGCCGACTCGGCGACGGTCAGCGCACCGAGCGGCGACTCGATCAGCACGATCACCTCGCGCGGCGCCAACGAGCGCACCTGATCGGCGGACTCGCACTTCGGCAGCATCACCCGTGGATAGCGGGTCTCGCGCAGCGCCTCGAGGTCGAGACGCTGGTCGTCGGTGCCGTGGGCGTTGATGCGGACGACGGTGCGGTCCGGATCGAGGGGCGTGTCGATCAGGGCGCGGCGTGCGGCGTCCCGGTCTGCTGCCGCGACACCGTCCTCGAGATCAAGGATCACCACGTCCGCCGCGGCCGCGGCCTTCGCGAACCGCTCGGGTCGATCTGCGGGGCAGAACAGCCACGACGGCCCCGGCGGAGTCCAGGCAGGAGCGGAGCCTGCGGAGCGACCAGAGCGTTCGATCGCTGAACCTGCGGTGTGACCGAATACTGCGCTCACACTCTCACGCCTCCCCGTCGACGGGCCGCTTGCGGACCATAGTCTTGCGCGTCGCGGTCGCGACGACGTCGCCGTGCTGGTTGCGGGCGGTGTGCGCGAACGTCACGATGCCCTCTCCCGGCCTGCTCTTCGACTCACGCTTCTCCACGATCTCCGTCTCCGCGTACATCGTGTCGCCGTGGAACAACGGCTTGGGGAACGCGATCTCCGAGAAGCCGAGGTTGCCGACGATGGTGCCCTGCGTCAACTGTGCCACCGACAGGCCGACGAGGGTGGACAGAGTGAACATCGAGTTCACCAGCCGCGCGTTGAACGGCGGCAGGTCGTCGGAGAACGCGGCGTCGAGGTGCAGCGCCTGCGTGTTCATCGTCAGCGTGGTGAACAGGACGTTGTCGGCTTCGGTGACGGTGCGGCCGGGACGGTGCTCGTAGACGACGCCGGTCTCGAATTCCTCGAACCAGAGCCCGCGTTGCACGACCCTCCTGACCTCGGTCACAGTCCCGCCTCCCGCGCGATGAGCATGAGCTGCACCTCGGTGGTGCCCTCGCCGATCTCGAGGATCTTGCTGTCGCGGTAGTGGCGGGCGACGGGGTACTCGTTCATGAACCCGTAGCCGCCGAAGATCTGCGTCGCGTCGCGGGCGTTGTCCATCGCGGCCTCGCTCGCGACGAGCTTCGCGATCGACGCCTGCTTCTTGAACGGCTTGCCCGACAGCATCAGTGCCGCCGCGTCGTAGTACGCGGTACGGGCCGTGTGTGCGCGTGCCTCCATGCGCGCGATCTTGAAGGCGATCGCCTGGTTCGCGCCGATCGGACGCCCGAACGCCTCCCGCTCCTTGGCGTACTTGACCGATTCGTCGACGCAGCCCTGGGCGGCGCCGACGGACAGGGCCGCGATCGCGATCCGGCCCTCGTCGAGGATCCGCAGGAAGTTCGCGTAGCCGCGGCCGCGTTCGCCGAGGAGGTTCTCCCGCGGCACCCGGACGTCGTCGAACGACAGGGGGTGCGTGTCGGAGGCGTTCCAGCCGACCTTGTTGTAGGCGGGTTCGGCGGTGAACCCGGGAGTCGACGTGGGGACGAGGATGGTGGAGATCTCCTTCTTCCCACTGGCGGCGACGCCCGTGACCGCGGTGACGGTGACGAGCCTGGTGATGTCGGTGCCCGAGTTGGTGATGAACTGCTTGTTGCCGTTGATCACCCAGCTGTCACCGTCCTCGCGGGCGGTGGTGCGGGTCCCGCCCGCGTCGCTGCCTGCACCGGGCTCCGTGAGGCCGAACGCCGCGAGATTCCTGCCGCTGGTGAGCTGCGGCAGCCATTCCTGCTTCTGTTCCTCGTTGCCGAACCGGTACACCGGCATCGCGCCGAGGGACACGCCGGCTTCGAGGGTGATGGCGACCGACTGGTCGACCTTGCCGAGTTCCTCGAGCGCCAGGCACAGCGCGAAGTAGTCGCCGCCCTGTCCGCCGTACTCCTCGGGGAACGGCAGCCCGAACAGGCCGAGCTCGGCCATCCCCGCGACCACCTCGTACGGGAAGGTGTGGTTGGCGTCGTGCTCGGCGGCGACCGGTGCGACCACCGACTGCGCGAAGTCGCGAACCGCCTTGGCGAGCTGTGCGTACTCGTCCGGGAGCGCTCCGGTGGAGAGATAGTCGGTCATGCCTGATCACCCTTCTCGGTGTTGTCGGTGGCGGCGCTTTCGGCCGGGATCACCTGGGCCAGCAATTGGTCGACCTTCACCTGATCGCCTGCGGCGACGAGGATTTCGACGGTGCCGTCGATCGGTGCGGTCAGAGCGTGTTCCATCTTCATCGCTTCGACGACGACGATCGTGGTGCCTGCTGCGACGGTGGCACCGGATTCGACCCCGACCGCGATGACGGCGCCGGGCATCGGGCTCGTCAGTTCCGCCTCACCGGCATGGACGTCGCCGGTGCGGACGTTGACTTCCTCGACCTCACGCACCATCGCCGTGCCCGACGGGGACGCCAGCCACAGGTGCCCGTCGTGGGCGGCGACGCGATAGGTCTCGCTGCGGCCGTCGAGAACGACTCGCAGTCGGTCACCGTCCAGCGATGCTGTCAGCGACCGGCTTTCGCCGTCCTCGAGGGCGACGGCCGCGGCTCCCGGATGCCCGGTGATGCGCACGTGTTCGGCGCGGGATGCGGTGGCGAGCCGGAAGCTGGTCGGCGCCGCAGCTCCGACACGCCACCCGGTCGGGACGTCCCACGGGTCCGCCGAGCCGGCGGGCCAGCGCTGCAGCCAGCGGTAGACGCCTGCCGCGACGATCTGGTCGTCGGTCGGGTCCGGCGCGGCGAAGTGCTCCACCCGACGGTCGAGCAGGCCGGTGTCGAGGTTGCCAGCGACCACATCGGGGTCGGCGAGCAGGAACCGCGCGAAGTCGATGTTCGTGACGACACCGAGCACCGCGGTCTCGGCGAGAGCGCGGTCGAGTCCGCGCAGTGCCGACGCCCGGTCGACGCCGTGGGCGATGACCTTCGAGAGCATCGGGTCGTAGTCGCTGCCGACGACGGTGCCGACGCGCAGACCGGAGTCGACGCGCACTCCGTCGCCGTGCGGTTCGGCCAGGTCGACGACGGTGCCACCGGTCGGCAGGAAGCCGCGTCCCGGGTCCTCGGCGTAGACGCGGGCCTCGATCGCGTGCCCGGTCATGGTGACGTCGGACTGGGCGATGGTCAGCTTCTCCCCCGCCGCGACCCGCACCTGCCACTCGACCAGGTCGACGCCGGTGACCATCTCGGTGACCGGGTGCTCCACCTGCAGGCGGGTGTTCATCTCCATGAAGAAGAACTCGTCGGGACGGTCCGCGGACACGATGAACTCGACGGTGCCCGCACCCGAGTAGTCGACGCTGCGCGCGGTGTTGCACGCCGCCTCGCCGATCCGCGCGCGGGTCGCCTCGTCGAGCAGCGGCGACGGCGCCTCCTCGATCACCTTCTGGTGCCTGCGTTGCAGGCTGCACTCACGTTCCCCGAGGTGGATCACGTTGCCGTGACCGTCGGCGAGAATCTGCACCTCGATGTGCCGGGGGCGCAGCACGAATCGCTCGAGAAACAGGGTGTCGTCACCGAACGCGGACGCCGCCTCACGGCGCGCACTGACCAGCGCGGCGGGCAGATCCCCGCGGTCCTCGACCATCCGCATGCCCTTGCCGCCGCCTCCGGCAGACGGCTTGACGAGCACCGGGTAGCCGACCTCGTCGGCGGCGGCGATCAGCTCGGCGTCGGTCAGGCCCGGCTTGGCGATACCGGGAACGACCGGCACGTCGAAGGCCGCGACGGCGTTCTTCGCGGTGATCTTGTCGCCCATCACCTCGATCGCTCGCGCCGACGGTCCGAGGAATGCGATACCGGCCTTCTCCAGAGCCGCGGCGAATGCCGCGTTCTCGGAGAGGAATCCGTAGCCCGGGTGCACGGCCTGCGCGCCGGTGCGCTGCGCCGCCGCCACGACCTTGTCGATGTCGAGGTAGCTCTCCCGTGCGGGCGCGGGGCCGAGACGTACGGCGGTGTCCGCCTCCCGCACGTGGCGGGCGTCGGCGTCGGCGTCGCTGTAGACGGCGACGGACCGGATTCCCATCGCGCGCAACGTCCGGATCACCCGGACCGCGATCTCGCCGCGGTTGGCAACCAGAACGGTTTGGAACATGCCTGTGCTGCGTTCAGTCATCTCACTCACATCCGGAAGACGCCGTAGGAGACCGGCTCTATGGGTGCGTTCGCGCACGCCGAGAGTGCCAGTCCGAGAACAGTTCTGGTGTCGGCGGGGTCGATGACACCGTCGTCCCACAACCGCGCGGTCGAGTAGTACGGGTTGCCCTGCGACTCGTACTGGGCGCGGATCGCGTCGGGGTCGCTGCCCGATCCGACAGCCCCGAGCACCTGCGCGGCCTGCTCCCCGCCCATGACCGAGATGCGGGCGTTCGGCCACATCCACAGGAACCTCGGCGAGTAGGCCCGGCCGCACATCGAGTAGTTGCCCGCACCGTAGGAGCCGCCGATCACCACGGTCAGCTTCGGCACCCGCGCACACGCCACGGCGGTCACCATCTTCGCTCCGTGCTTCGCGATGCCGCCGGCCTCGTAGTCGCGTCCGACCATGAACCCGGCGATGTTCTGCAGGAACAGCAGGGGGATCGATCGCTTGTCGCACAGTTCGATGAAGTGCGCGCCCTTCATCGCGGACTCCGCGAACAGGACGCCGTTGTTGGCGACGATGCCGACGGGATGCCCGTGGATGTGCGCGAAGCCGGTGACCAGGGTCTTGCCGTACTCGGCCTTGAACTCCTGGAAAGCGCCACCGTCGACCACTCGCGTGATGACCTCGTGCACGTCGTACGGCGTGCGCGGGTCGGTCGGGACCACGTCGTACAGCTCGGCCTGATCGGCGACCGCGTCGACCGTCTCGGCGACATCCCACGGCCGCGGCTCGCGCGGACCGAGCGTCGAGACGATGTTCCGGACGATGCGAAGCGCGTCCTGGTCGTCGGCCGCGAGGTGGTCGGTGACACCGGAGACCTTCGAGTGCAGGTCGCCGCCGCCGAGTTCCTCCGCCGTGACGACCTCACCGGTCGCGGCCTTCACCAGCGGCGGCCCGCCGAGGAAGATCGTGCCCTGATTGCGGACGATGACGGCCTCGTCACTCATCGCGGGGACGTACGCACCGCCCGCGGTGCACGAACCCATCACCGATGCGATCTGCGCAATTCCCTTGGCGCTCATGGTCGCCTGGTTGAAGAAGATGCGGCCGAAGTGTTCGCGGTCCGGGAACACCTCGTCCTGGCGGGGCAGGAAGGCTCCGCCGGAGTCGACGAGGTAGATGCACGGAAGGTTGTTCTGCAGCGCGATCTCCTGAGCGCGCAGATGCTTCTTCACGGTCATCGGGTAGTAGGTGCCGCCCTTGACCGTGGCGTCGTTCGCGACGATCACACACTCCCGGCCCGAGACCCGGCCGATACCGGCGATCATGCCCGCGCCGGGGCACTCGTCGTCGTAGAGGCCGTTCGCCGCGAGCGGCGAGAACTCGAGGAAGGGGCTGCCCGGGTCGAGGAGGGTGTCGACCCGGTCGCGGGGCAGCAGCTTGCCGCGATCGACATGCCGCTGCCGCGACTTCTCACTACCACCGAGCGCGGCCGTGGCCAGCCGCGCACGCAGCTCGGCCACCAGCCTCTCGTGCTCGGCCCTGTTCTCGTCCCGGTCGAAACCCATCTCGCCGCCCGTCGTGTCGAGGCCATCACGTGACCACCGAAGCATTCGGTTAACTACCAATAACTGAATTTAAGATAACTGTGCTTAACTGAGTTGTCCATACCCCGAGGCCAACGAGGTGACGCTGCCGTGACAACCGACCGCGACGAGCTGCTCCAGCCGGCACTGACGGCCCGCGGCCAGGCGAAGGCCGACCGACGCAGGCAGCTGCTCCAGGCCGCCGCCCGGCTCATCGCCGAACGCGGCTACGCGGGAGTGCGCCTCGAAGACCTGGGTTCCGCGGTCGGCATCAGTGGCCCCGCCGTCTACCGGCACTTCTCCAACAAGGAGGCCCTGCTCGTCGAACTGCTCGTCGACATCAGCGCCCGCCTGTTCGACGGCGGCACCGATGTCGTCGAGTCCACGCCGGACGCCGTGGCGGCGCTGCACGGGCTCGTCGAGTTCCACCTCGACTTCGCCCTCGACGAGTCCGACCTCATCCGGGTGCAGGACCGCGACTTCGCGTCCCTCCCCGAGGGCGCACGGCGTCAGGTCCGCCAGTTCCAGCGGCGCTACGTGGAACTGTGGGTGCAGGTCCTGCGCGAGATCGACCCCGACCTGACCGAGACGGACGCCCGCATCAAGGCCCATGCCACGTTCGGCCTGATCAACTCGACTCCCCACAGCGCAGCGGGCACCACCCCCGCACGCACCCGCGACGTCCTGCGCCGGATGACGTTCGCGGCGCTCGCGCCGGGCGTGTGAGGCTCGCCGCCGAACACCCTTGCGCCGATCCGAACAGCGTTAGACAATACGAACCATGTTAGGCAACGCGCGGCCGGACGCTCCGGCGGCGACCACCGCCTCGCACCCCGGCACCACCCGTGCGAGCAGGCGACGCGACGCCACCCGGTCGGAGATCCTCGATGCGGCCTGGGACATCGTGCGAGCCGACGGACTCGCCGCCCTCACCCTGCGCGACGTTGCCAGGCGAGTCGGAATGCGAGCACCCTCCCTGTACTCGTACTTCCCCTCGAAGAACGCCATCTACGACGCCATGTTCGCGCAGGGATCACGCGAATTCGTGGCCTTCTACGAGCAGGTTCCCCTCACCGACGACGCACTCACCGACCTCCGGGTCGGGATGCACGCCTTCGTCCGGTTCGCCACCGAGGACACCGCCCGCTACCACCTGCTCTTCCAACGCACCCTCCCCGGATTCGAGCCCTCCCCCGAGTCGTTCGCCGCCTCCGTCCAGGGTCTCGACCTCCTGCGCCGCCGCCTCACCGCCCACGGATACGACGACACCGTCGTCGACCTCCTCACGGCGCTCGGCACCGGACTGGCCGATCAGCAGATCTCCAACGACCCCGGCGGGGATCGCTGGATCAGGCTGATCGACGACGCGATGACGATGTTCCACAACCACGTCTCCGGCTGACCGCCGCCACGGAGACACTGCCCCGACGAGGTCGTCATGACCGACATCACCCACCCCACCACCGACATCGCCCCGTACACCCGAGGCGAAGCGCACACGCTCGCGGCTACGGAGTACGCAAGGATGCGCGGCGTCCTTACCCAGTTGGGAGCCGACGACTGGTCACGGCCGACCGACTGCACCGACTGGGACGTGCGCGCGCTGGCGGGCCACATCCTCGGCGGAACCGAATTCTTCTGCTCCCCAAGCGAGTTCGTCCACCAGCTCCGTGCCGGCTCCGCTGCCGCCAAGGGCAGGCCGACGGTCGACGGAATTACGGAGGTCCAGGTCCGAGAGCGCGCAACCCTGAGCACGGACGAGCTGATCGATCGCTTCGCCGCCGCCGGGGACCGAGCCGCGCGCAACCGCGCCCGTCTGCCCGCACCGCTGCGCATGATCCCGATGACGGCGCAGGTCGGCGGCCGGGACGAGAAATGGCGCCTCTCCTATCTCGTCGACGTCGTCCTCACTCGCGACACCTGGATGCACCGCGTCGACCTGTGCCGCGCCGTGGACCGACCGATGACGCTGACCGCGGACCACGACGGCCGAATCGTCGCCGACGTCGTCCGCGAATGGGCACAGCGTCACGGGAAGCCGTATGCCGTGGAGCTGTCCGGCGTCGCGGGCGGCGTGTTCGCCTCGCAGGGAACCGCTTTCGGGAACACGGCTTACGGGCACATCGTGATCGACGCTGTCGAGTTCTGCCGCACACTGTCCGGGCGAGGCCCCGCCGGTACCGGCCTGCTCGCCCAGCCCGTCCCGTTCTGAGCCCGGGCTATCGTTTCGCGCATGACCGTCGCGAAGTCGATAGCCCTGTTCGCCGTGGCCGCCGTGTTCGAGATCGGTGGCGCCTGGCTGGTGTGGCAGGGCGTGCGTGAGCACCGCGGCTGGCTGTGGGCCGGGCTCGGTGTGATCGCGCTCGGGGTCTACGGATTCGTCGCGACGTTGCAGCCGGATGCCAACTTCGGCCGCATCCTCGCCGCGTACGGCGGTGTGTTCGTCGCCGGATCGCTCGCGTGGGCAATGGCCTTCGACGGCTTCCGGCCCGACCGGTGGGACATCGCAGGCGCCCTGATCTGCCTCGCCGGGGTCGCCGTCATCATGTACTCGCCTCGCTGAACCCGACACCAGGGCGGCGGGCGAAACCAGCGGCTAGCGCGGCGGCCACTCCCACGGCCACCCAGAGCCCCGCCAGTCCAACCAGGCGGTGAATGCCCGTCCCGATCCCGACTCCGGCCAGCAGTCCGAGCCACAGGCCCGCGAACCGGAGCCATTCCCAGCGTGCACCCCCGGTCAGCGCGGTGGCCACGCCGCGACCCAGTTTGACGAGCGTCCCCGTCATGTAGGTCAGGCTGATCGACGACCCGCTCCCGCGGTCGAACACGGTGTTCTCGGCACCCATCGCCAATGCCAGTGCCGCGATGACGATCTGCGTCGACTCGACCGCGGACCCCGCCACGGCCACCGTCAGCAGGACAGCGGTCAGTCCCAGAACGGCCGAGCGGCGACGAAGTCCGACTCGGTCGCCGACAAGCGATCCCGCCACGACGCCGAGCACGAACAGCACGATGATCGACGCGCCGACCAGGGCCGGATGCCACTGGCCCTCGGTCGCGGCGACCCCCATTCGCGTGGTGTTGCCACTCATGAACGAGACGAAGAACCCACCGAGCGTGATGAACCCGAACGCGTCCACATAGCCGGCCAGCGCGGCGAGGACAACCGCGACCACGTACGTCCCGCGGTCCTCCCCGCTCACCACGACGCCGCGCGCCGGGGCCGGTCGTGCGCGGCGTCGGGTTGGGCGCCTACCGCGCCTTCTCCCGGGTCAGCGCCGTGTAGCCGAGAGTCAGGATCGCGGCGGCCGCGATGCTGATGATCCACCGCCACCAGTCGATTCCGCCGGTGTCTCCCTTGTCGCTGATCATGTCCCAGACCCAGTACCCGATCAGGGCACCGGCGATACCGAGGACGATGGTGATGACCCAGCCCATCGCCTGCTTGCCCGGGATGACGAGGCGTGCGAGCACGCCGATGACCGCGCCGAAGACGATGGTGCCAACGATGTCCCAGAACATGGTGGACTCCTCTCCTACCACGTCAGCCCAGTCGGCCACGTCAGCCTCGTGCGGCTGCCACGCTTTTCATGGTGACACGGACCGCACCGGAAGGAAACCGGAGCGGCGGACGGTAGCGCGGGCCGGAGCCCGCGATACCGCCCGCCACCCAGGTGAGGCGCCTAGGCGTGCACGACGACACCGCGAATGTTCTTGCCGTCGCGAAGGTCCTGGTAGCCCTCGTTGATCTGCTCGAGGGTGTACCGGGTGGTGACCAGTTCGTCGAGCTTCAGCTGGCCCGCGTCGTAGAGGCGCAGCAGCTTGACGATGTCGTACTGCGGGTTCATCGACCCGAACAGCGAGCCCTTGATCGTCTTCTGGTTGAGCGTCAGGTCGCAGCCCGACACGTGGACCGTCAGCTTCGTGGGATCGGCGAGGCCGGTGATGACGACCGTTCCGCCCTTGCCGACGACGGCGGTCGCGGCGGAGACGACCTCCTCGTCGACGGTCCCGACGAGAATCAGTGCCGCATCGGCTCCCTGGCCCCACGTCAGTTCCGCAACCTTCGCGGCGGCGGTCTCCGCATCCGGGAATGCATGGGTGGCACCGAATTTCAGTGCGGTCTCGCGCTTGAGCGGGATCGGGTCGACGGCAACGACGTACTTGCAGCCGGCGCTGACGGCACCCTGGATCGCGTTGATGCCGAGCCCGCCGATGCCGTACACGACAGCGGTGTCACCGGCGCGCAGGTTGCCCGCGTTGACTGCGGTGCCCCAGCCGGAGGGCACGCCGCAGCCGACGAGCACTGCCGTCTCGAGCGGCAGCCAGTCGTCCACCTTCACCACCGAGTGCTGGGAGATCGTCGCGCGCTCGGAGAAGGTGCCGAGCATGCACATCGCACCGAAGTCCATGCCCTTCGCATGGAACCGGAACGTTCCGTCGGGCATCGAGCCCTCGAGGATGGTGGCGCCCATGTCGCACAGGTTCTGTCGGCCGGTGGAGCAGTACCGGCAGGTGCCGCAGTTCGGGATGAAACTGCACACCACGTGGTCGCCGGGCTTGACCTTGGTGACGCCCGGGCCGACCTCCTCGATGATGCCGGACCCCTCGTGCCCTCCGACGATGGGATAGCGCGGCGGCAGGTCCCCGTCGGTGAGGTGCAGGTCCGAGTGACACAGGCCCGCGGCGGTGTACTTGATCAGCACCTCACCTGGGCCCGGCCCGTCGAGTTCGAGTTCCATGATCTCGAACGGCTTGCCCGCCTCGAGCAGTACGGCAGCGGTGGTCTTCATGAGGGTCTCCTTCGCTTCGGTGGACGGGTCAGAGTGCGATGTTGACGGACTTGGTGATCGTGTAGGCGTCGAGGCCGGCGGCGCCGAGCTCGCGGCCCCAGCCGGACTGCTTGTAGCCACCGAAGGGCATCGCGGTGTCGAAGCCGTTGTACTGGTTGATCCACACCGAGCCGGCCTTGATCTGCCGCGCGGTGCGGTGCGCCTTGGAGATGTCCTTCGTCCAGATGCCCGCGGCGAGACCGTAGATCGAGTCGTTGGCGGCGGCAGCGACACCGTCGGCGGCGTTGAACGGCAGTGCGGCGACGACGGGTCCGAAGATCTCCTCCTGCACGATCGAGAACTCCGGCTTGACGTCGACGAAGACGGTGGGCTCGACGAAGTATCCGGTGTCGCCCCAGCGCTTTCCGCCGGTCAGTGCGCGCGCACCGTCGGCGAGGCCGGCGGCGAGATAGCCGGTGACCTTGTCGAACTGCTCCTGTGAGACGAGCGGTCCGAGCTGGGTGGTGGGGTCGAGTCCGGGGCCGATCTTCACCTGGCTCGCGGCGTCCGCGACGGCCTGGGTGAACTCGTCGAAGATGCTGTCCTCCACGAACATCCGGGTGCCCGCGACGCAGCACTGGCCGTGGTTGAACAGCCATGCGTTGACGGATCCCTCGACGGCGGCGTCGAAGTCGGCGTCCGCGAACACGATGTTCGGGCTCTTGCCGCCGAGTTCGAGGGTGACCTTCTTCAGGTTGCCCTTCGCCGCGTCGACGATCTTCTTTCCGACCTCGGTGGAGCCGGTGAACGCGATCTTGTCGACATCCTCGTGCGCCGACAGCGCGGCGCCCGCGTCGCCGAATCCGCTGACGATGTTGACGACACCCGGCGGGAAGCCCGCCTCCTGGAACACCTCCCCGAGCAGCAGTGCGGTCAGCGGTGTCTGCTCGGCAGGCTTGAGGATCACCGTGTTTCCCGCGGCGAGCGCCGGGGCCAGCTTCCAGGACGCCATGAGCAGCGGGAAGTTCCACGGGACGATGAGTCCGCACACCCCGACCGGCTCACGCAGCGTGTATGCGTGGAACTGCGCGTCCGGCGCGAAAGGCATCGACACGTTGACGGTGCTGCCCTCGATCTTGGTGGCCCACCCCGCGTAGTAGCGGAACACGTCGGCCGCCCAGGCCACGTCGACGGCGCTGGCGATCGCCACGGACTTGCCGTTGTCGAGGGCTTCGAGCTGACCGAACTCCGCGGCCCGCTCGGACAGGATGTCGCCGACTCGCCAGAGCAGCCGTTCGCGCTCGTTGGGCTTCATCGCCACCCACGGTCCCTCGTCGAACGCGCGTCGCGCGGCCCGCACGGCGCGGTCCACGTCCTCGGCCTGGCCGTGCGCGACCTCGGTGAGGACGTTGCCGGTGGCCGGGTCGTGGGTCGCGAACGTCCGACCGGACGCGGCGTCCACCCACTCACCCCCGATCAGGAGCTTCTTCGGTCCTCCGGCCAGAAAGCCCTGAACCGGGGCCGCGAGCGGGAAGTCGGCGATCGCTGTCATCGGAACTCCTTCGAAACGACGATGTGATGTACGTCATGCTCTGTCGGTTTCGATGGCGTCAACTGTCCGAGCTTCGGACACCTGACCGGAAGTCTTGTGACCACAGAATGTAGTAGGTATGCTACGAATCACCATAGATCGAC
The DNA here is from genome assembly GCF_005503035.1 of Rhodococcus sp. Q. NCBI lineage: Bacteria > Bacillati > Actinomycetota > Actinomycetes > Mycobacteriales > Nocardiaceae > Rhodococcus > Rhodococcus sp. Q. Next base: position 95,119 of record NZ_SCOY01000012.1, on the reverse strand, counting down.
AACGGGGAGGGATTATGGGCAGTCAAAGTCACACCGGCACCGTCGATGACGCGGCCGTCGACACCGTCATCGACGTCCGCGGGGTGCGTATGCGGTACGACGACACCGACGTCCTGCGCGACGTGACGTTCCAGGCCCGGCGGGGCGAGGTTCTCGTCATGCTCGGCCCGAACGGCGCGGGAAAAACCACCACCATCGAGATCCTCGAAGGGTTCCGGCACCGCTCGGACGGAGATGTCACCGTCCTCGGAACCGACCCGGGCCGGGGCGACGAGCAGTGGCGCGCCCGGATCGGAGTCGTCCTCCAGTCGTGGCGCGACCATGCCAAGTGGCGGGTTCGGGAACTGCTCGACCACCTCGGCTCGTTCTACCGGCCGTACACCACCGACACCGTTCGTCGCCCTTGGGACACGGACGAACTCGTCGATCTCGTCGGCCTCTCCGAGCAGGCGAACGCGCGGATCGCGAACCTGTCCGGAGGCCAGCGTCGCAGGCTCGACGTGGCCATCGGCATCGTCGGTCGGCCCGACGTCCTGTTCATGGACGAACCGACCGCGGGGTTCGACCCGGCCGCCCGCCGCGACTTCCACGACCTCGTGCACCGCCTCGCCGACCTCGAGGACACGACGGTGCTGCTCACCACGCACGACCTCGACGAGGCGGAGAAGATCGCGGACCGGATCCTGATCCTCGCCGGTGGGCGCATCGTCGCGGACGGGTCGCCCGACGAGCTGACCCGCCGGATCGCCGGCGACGCCGAGGTGCGGTGGACCGTCGACGGCAGCCGATTCGTCCACAGCACAAGCGAATCCACGGCATTCGTGCACCGACTCTTCATCCAGCACGGCGACGCCGTCGAGGACCTCGAGGTACGGCGGGCCTCACTCGAGGACGCCTACATGGCGTTGGTGCGCCGTCACGAATCCGGCGACCCCGAGCAGGTCGACGATGCGTCCACCGCCCTGGGAGTGGTCGCTCCCGTTCCCGGTCTCACGGAGGTCACCCGATGAACACCACCAGTGCATCCATTCGCGGCGGCGTCGCCCGCGGGCTGATCGAACTCCGTCAACTGTTCACCGCCGCGCCGGACCTGATCGGCCAGTTCCTCACCCCGGCCATCAGCCTCGCCGCCCTGTACCTGCTCCGCGGCCGCGACTACGCGGACAGTGGAATGTCGGTCGCCGAACTCGCCGTCCCCGGACTGCTCGGGTCGATCATCGTGTTCAACGGGCTCTTCGCTGTCACCAACGTACTGGTGCTCGACCGTGAGGACGGAACACTGCTGCGCGCCAAGGCGATACCGGGCGGCATGACCGGATACTTCATCGGCAAGATCGTCACGGCGGCCGGATCCGTCCTCGTGCAGGTGGCGGTCGTGCTTGCCGCGGGAATGGCGATCATCGGTGGTTCGTCGCTCGACGGGCCGGGCGCGTGGGCGACGTTCCTGTGGGTGCTGCTGCTCAGTCTGCTCGCCGCTCTCCCGCTCGGTGCCGTGCTGGGCGCGGTCCTCGAGGGACCTCGCGCCACCTTCCTGCTGACGATGCCGCTGATGGGTCTGATCGCCATCTCGGGGATCTTCTATCCGATCACCGCGCTGCCCGGGTGGCTCCAAGGAGTGGCGCAGGTGTTCCCGTTCTACTGGAGCGGCCTCGGCATGCGTTCGGCACTGCTGCCGGCCGAAGCCGTGACCATCGAGATCGGCGAGTCCTGGAGGCACGCCGAGACCGCCGCGGTGCTCGGGGCATGGGCGGCGGCCGGGCTGCTGATCGCGCCGGTAGTGTTGCGGCGCATGGCGCGTCACGAATCCGGATCCAGCATGGCTGCACGACACGAGAAGGCGATGCAGCGTGCCTTCTGAGGTCGTCTACAACCGCATCGCGATGCTCCGCGCCGAGCGCGGCCTGTCGCGTCGGGAGTTGGCCGAAGCGCTCGGCGTTCACTACCAGACCGTCGGCTACCTCGAACGCGGCGAGTACAGCGCCAGCCTGCACCTCGCGCTCCGGATCGCCGCGTACTTCGAGGTGGCGGTCGAGGTCGTGTTCTCCACCGAGCCGTTCCCCCGGCTGGGTTCGCGCGACACCGAATCCGCGTGAGCCCGCTACACCCGGATCACGACCTCACGTCGAGGGCGCGCATCCGGGTGTAGAGGGTGCTCCGGCTGATCCCCAGCTGGGCCGCCGCGTGCACCTTGTTGCCGTGGCACTGAGCCAGCGCGTCCACGATCGCCTGCCGCTCGGCCTGTTCCCGACCCCCGAGCCTGCTCACCCGGTCGGAGGTTCGGTAGCGGTCGGGCAGGTCGGTCGCGGTGATCCGGCTGCCACCCGCCTGCCCGGCGGCGCTGCCGACCACGACGCGCAGTTCGGCGAGGTTGCCCGGCCACCGGCCCGCGCTCAGTGCCTCCAACGCCGACGCCGTCAGCCGCGCGCCCGGTGCGATCTCGTCGAGCATCGCCTGGGCGATGTCGGGGATCTCGGCCCTGCGCTGCCGCAGTGGCGGCAGCACGACATGTTCGGGGCATCGCGCGACCAGTGCCGCGACCGGACGCGGCAGATCCTGCTCGGGCTCGCCGGTCAGCACGAGCCGGGCTCCACCTGCAGTGAGGGCATCCGTCAGCATCGGATGCACCGCGTCGGGCAGCAGTTGCACCTGCTCGACGACGACCGTGTCGGTGCCGACCAGGGATCGGGCCAACTCCCCCAGCCAGACGTCGAGGCCACGCAACGGGATCTGTGCGGCATCGTGGATGTGGCACACCCGGCTCCCGACGAGATCACGCACGGCGCTGGTGCGTCCTGCCCCGGGTTCGCCGAGCACGACGACCGCATCGTCCGAGTCGCGCAGCCGCAACAGCGTCCCTCGGATCCGCGCACCTGCCTGGTCGCCGAGACCCGGGCCACGCGGAATCGGGGTGGACCGGCGTTCTCGCGGCCGGACCAGGAACAGTGCTCCGCCGTCCGCGCCGGCGATCCGGTCGGCCTGCACGGACACCGACTCTCCCGACGCGAGTTCGATGTCCACCGTGCGGGACTGGTCCGGGGACAGGTCGGCCGCCAGCGCCCGCAGGACGGCATGGTCGGCACCGTCGAGCATCTCCTGCGCGGTGCGGTTGGACAGCAGCAGGTCCTCACCGATCGCGGCCACCGCCACCTGACGCTGCGGCGAGACCCGATGGAAAGCGTCGACCAGGCGTTGCTCGGACGCACGCGACCCGTCGAGCAGTCTCCGCTCGATGTCCGCCGCCGCACGCTGCAGGAAGGGCGCGAACAACGAATTGACCTGCGGGGCAATGCAGGTAAGGTCGAGGATGCCCTCGACCCGGCGGGTGACCGGATGGATGATCGGGTGACCGTAGCAGCTCAGTTCCTTGAACTGGTCGAGGTAGTGCTCGGCGCCGTTGACCACGACACCGCGGCGCACCTCGAGTGGCGTGCCGAGTGCGTTGGTGCCCGCCAGGTCCTCACCGAACCTCGATCCGACGATCGCGCCGAGCCGCTCCATTCGCCGCTCCACGGCCGGGTTGTCGAACACCCGAGCCACGATGCGGCAGTCCGGATCCGCAAGTAGGAGACACAGTTCCGTGCCCGCGATCTGGATACCGACCTCGTCGAGTACAGGGCGCGCCGCCCGGAGCAACCGGCCGGTGAGGTCCAGGTCGTCGGCGGGCGTGGCGTCGAATGCACACCCCGGGTCGATTCCGCTGAGTGCGGAGCGCTTCCAGGACAGCGCGATCTCGGGCCGGACGGCGATCGACCCGCCTGGCCCGTCTGCCGTCACGCCCGTCACCGCCTCACCTGCCTCCGAGCAGTTCGACCGACTTCTCCCGCATCTCGATCTTGCGGACCTTTCCGGTGACGGTCATCGGGAACTCGTCCACGACGTGCACGTACCGGGGGATCTTGTAGTGCGCGAGCTTGCCGGTGCAGTAGGCGCGCAACGACTCGGCATCGAGGTCGGGGGCTCCCTCGCGCATCCGGACCCACACCATGAGCTCCTCGCCGTACTTCGCGTCCGGCACACCGATCACCTGCGCGTCGAGCACGTCAGGATGGGTGTAGAGGAACTCCTCGATCTCACGCGGGTAGATGTTCTCGCCACCGCGGATGACCATGTCCTTGATGCGCCCGGTGATCGCGACGTAGCCCTCGGCGTCCATGACGCCGATGTCCCCGGTGTGCATCCACCGGGCCGCGTCGATCGCTTCGGCCGTCTTCTCCGGGTTGTTCCAGTAACCCAGCATCACCGAGTAGCCGCGGGTGCACAGCTCACCCGGCTGCCCGCGCCGGACCGTCAAACCCGTTGCCGGGTCGACGATCTTGACCTCCAGGTGCGGACCGACCCGGCCGACGGTGGACACCCGCTGGTCGATGGAATCGTCGGCGCGGGTCTGCAGCGACACCGGCGACGTCTCCGTCATGCCGTAGCAGATGGACACCTCGGACATGCCCATCCGCTCGATCACCTGCTTCATCACCTCGACCGGACACGGCGAGCCTGCCATGATCCCGGTACGCAGGCTGGACAGGTCGTAGGAGTCGAAGTCCGGTTCGGCGAGTTCGGCGATGAACATCGTCGGCACCCCGTACAGGGAGGTGCAGCGCTCGGCCTGGACGGCCTCGAGGGTGGCCTTCGGGTCGAAAGCCGGGGCCGGAATCACCATCGCCGCACCGTGACTGGTGCAGGCCAGGTTGCCCATCACCATTCCGAAGCAGTGGTAGAACGGCACCGGGATGCACACCCGGTCGGCCTCGGTGTAGTGGCACAACTCGCCGACGAAGTAGCCGTTGTTGAGGATGTTGTGGTGGCTGAGGGTCGCGCCCTTGGGGAAACCCGTTGTCCCCGACGTGTACTGGATGTTGATGGGGTCGTCCATCGACAGGTCCGCCTGCGCGGCGGCCACTGCGGCCGGATCGGCGGCGTGGGCGGCGAGGCCATCGGTGACAAGCGTCTGCCACTCGTCGCTGCCGATGAGGACAACGGACGTCAGGTCGGGACAGTTCGGTCGAACCTGCTCGATCATCGCCGCGTAGTCGGAGGTCTTGAAACTCGCCGCCGAGATCAGCATTGTGATCCCGGCCTGCTCCAGCACGTACTGCAGTTCGTGCGAGCGGTAGGCGGGGTTGATGTTGACGAGGACGGCGCCGATCTTCGCGGTCGCGTACTGCACCAGCGTCCATTCCGGACAGTTCGGCGACCAGATCCCGACCCGGTCGCCCTTGCGGACGCCCCGCCGCAGTAGTCCCGCGGCCAGCCCGTTCACCTCGGCGGCGAATTCCGCGTACGTCCACCGCCGACCGGAGGCGACGTCGACGAGGGCGTCGCGGTCACCGTGGGCGGCCACCGTGCGGTCGAGGTTGTCGCCGATCGTGTCCCCCAACATCGGGGCGTCCCACACACCCGAGGTGTAGCTGGGCAGCGCACTCGACTGTTGCGCCGTGTCGGGCACGTTCCGGGTCATCGTCCATCCTCCTCGCGCCCTGCCGGTCGGCTGCGGGCGGTTCATCGTCGAAAGTACTCGCGTCCTGTGATGCAGAGCACACAAATGATCGGGGCACAGACATGGTCCGCCGGGCGGGGTGCAGGCAACTGTCCAGGAACTGCACACCCACCCGGCGGCGCATGTCAGAGCGCGAGATCCTTGGTCTCGACCAGCGCTCGGGTGCAGAAGAAGCTGAGCACCGCGAGTGCCGCGAGCATCACGCCGATCGCGATGCCGCCGAACGACGCAGCGAGGGGCGCCGCGATCAGCGGCGGGATCGCCCCACCGAGCACGCCGGCCAGGTTGTAGCCCAGTCCGGCGCCGGTGTAGCGGTAGCGGGTCGCGAACATCTCGGGCAGCAGTGCCCCACACGGACCGTAGGCGACACCGAAGATCGCGAGGGTGCCGAACATGCCGATCACGAACGCGGCGGGGGTGCCCGTGTCGAGGATCGGGAACAGGGCGAGCGCCCAGAACAGGGCGGCGACGCAGGAGCCCATGATCACCTTGCGGCGACCGATGCGGTCCGAGTACAGCGCGGAGACGACAATCGCGGCGCCGAACACGACGGCCGACGCGATGCCGACCGAGAGGACGAACGGACGCGAGAAGCCGAGCGTCTTGGTGCCGTAGCTGGTGAGGAACGCGGTGCCGAGGTAGAAGAACGCGAACAGGGTCGCCAGCGCACCGGCCGAGAGCAGGATCTCCTTGCTCTGGTAGCGCCAGGCGTCGGCGAACGGCAGCTTCTGGGCGGGCTGGTCGGTCTGGTTGGCCCGCTCGGCCTGATTGGCCCGGAAGACGGGGGTCTCCTCGATGGCGAGGCGCATGTAGAGGCCGATGCCGACGAGCACGATGGAGAACAGGAACGGCACCCGCCAGCCCCAGTTCAGGAAGGCGTCGTTGGTGTCGCCGAGCACGGCCCCGGTGACCAGGAAGGTCCCGGACGACAGGATGAAGGCGATGGCCGGGCCGAGCTGCGGGAACATCGCGTACAAGCCGCGTTTGCCGGGTGGTGCGTATTCCGCGGTGAGCAGTGTCGCGCCCGCCCACTCGCCGCCGACCGCGAAGCCCTGCGCGAACCGCAGGAGGACCAGGATCAGTGGGGCCGCGACGCCGATCGTCTCGGCGCTCGGGAGCAGGCCGATGAGCAGCGTCGAGATGCCCATCAGGAGCAGCGTCGAGACCAGCGTCTTCTTACGGCCGATCCGGTCGCCGTAGTGACCGAACAGCATCGCCCCGACCGGCCGCGCGAAGAACGCGACCGCGAACGTCGCGAACGACGCGACCGTTCCGGCGGTGGACCCGAGCGCGGGGAAGAACACGGTCGGGAAGACCAGCGCGGCGGCCGTCCCGTAGATGAAGAAGTCGTAGAACTCGATCGTGGTGCCGATGCAACTGGCGACGGCGACGCGGCGAACGCTCGTCCCGGTGCCGGACGACTTCGCGGTCCCGGGAACGGACGGTGGCCGCGTCCCCGTTCCTGGTGCCGAACTCTGCGACACAGTCGACATGGGTCCTTCTCTCACAGCTGGGCCCGGCGGGATCGCCGGGGCTGGGAGAAAAAGTAGTGACGCGGCTCACCCCCGCAATACCCCCGAAAGGGGGTGGGGTGAGCCGCGTCACATGGTTTCGATCAGTTGGCGGCGGCGCTGAGGATCTCCTGGCGCAGCTCGGACCACACCACCGCGTAGGCGTCCGGGTCGTCAACGGCCCCGGACAGCAGCTCCTGGTACCGGGCGAGGCGCGGCACGTAGGCGGAGACGTCGTCGAACACACCCTCGGCGCGGCGGTCGAGGTCGGCGAGTTTCTCGGCGTCGCCCTCGGCATCGGCGAACTCGGCGTCGAGCGGCTCGAACCGCTCGACAACCTCGGCGAACAGGAACTCGTCGATGGAGACACGCTCGGCGTCGAGCTGGTTCTCCAACTCCGCGAGCCCCGCGTCCGTCAACGAGACCGAGCCCGCGTCGTCGGTGGCGCGGCCCATCTCGACGAGCGCGGTCAGCGCGGCCTGCGCGGACGACTCCGTGACGCCCAACTGGGCGGCGAGTGCCGGTGCCGTCACCGATTCCTTGAGACGGACCGTCTGGAGCAGAGCCAGTTCGTCCACGTTGCCTGCGAAGGCCATGTGCGTTTTCTCCTCATCGCTTCGCGACTCGTCGTCGCGGGTGCGACGCGACATCGTCGTGCGCATCATCATCGCGTGACCTCGCGCCGAGGGGTGCACCTACCCTGCGCGGTGGCCTGCCCCGAGGGCGTCGAGGAACCCTCCCGCCTCGGCTACGAACACGGCGTTGTCGTCGCCCGCGACCATGTGCCCCGCTTCAGCGACGTTGACCGCGGACGCGTGCGGGATCAGTTCCAGCAACTCGGCGACGCCGTCGTCGCTGACGATGTCGGACCGGCCGCCGTGCACCAGCAGGGTCGGAACCTCGACGAGCCGCGCCGCCTCGACCATCCGGGCGTGCGGGGCGACCGGTGTCTCGCCGTCGTCGCGCGGCTCGGTGAACGCGGGATCCCAGTGCCAGAACAGTCGGCCGTCCTCGCGTTCGCGGAGGTTGCGGCGCAACCCCTCGATGTTCGAGGGCCGGGTCCGGTGCGGTTGGTAGGCGGCGACCGCGGCCGCGACCTCGTCGAGATCGGCGAACCCGTCGGGCCTGCCCTTCATGAACGCGGTGATCCGTTCGACGCCTTCCGGTTCGACCTTCGGCGTGATGTCGACGAGCACGAGGCCGCGAACCGAACCCGGATGCTCGCCCTCCGCGATCAGCCCCGTCATCCCGCCGAGCGACGCCCCGAACAGCACGGGCGGTTCCCCCAGTTGCTCGATCACCCCGAGCAGGTCGTCGATGAACCCGCCGATCCGGTAGTCGCCGTCCGGTGCCCAGTCGCTGTCGCCGTGCCCGCGCGCGTCGAGTGTGTGGACGGTCCAGCCGTCGGCGGCGATTCCGGCGGCGGCCCGGTTCCAGGAGTGCCGCGTCTGACCGCCGCCGTGCAGCATCACGACCGCGCCGCGGTCACCGGACCCGGTCACCGGGGTCCAGCGGTCGGCGACGATCGCGCCGGCAGTGCCTCGCAGTTCGACGGTCTCGCGGTTCGCAGTCACGCCGGCCACATTAGGTGTGGCGCGGACGGCGTCCGGGGTCGGGTTCACGCGACCAGCAGTGTGCCCACCAGTGCGATGCCCGCGACCCAGACGGTGGATGCTGCGGCCAGGACGAAGGGGCGCGGTCCGACCGCCCGCAGGAGGCTCACCCGGACACCGAGGCCGAGGGCGAACATCGCGGTGGTCAGCAGCGCGGTCTGGGCGAGCCGAGCCAGGTCGAGCGCCGCGTCGGGCAGCAGTCCGGAGGAGCGCAGCGCCACGCAGCCGAGGAAGCCGATGACGAAGACGGGAACCAGCGGCGGCCGGGTGCCTTCCGCGTCGCCACCCTTTGCGGCGCGGCGCTGCCGAGCACCGAGGTAGGCCATCACCGGCGCCAACATCAGGACGCGAGCGAGCTTGACCACCGTCGCGACGGCGAGTGCGCTGCCGCCGATCATGCCGCCCGCCGCGACGACCTGCGCGACCTCGTGGATCGAGCCACCGGCCCACATGCCCGCCTGCCGTTCGCTCAGGCCGAGCACGTCCGACAGCAGCGGGATCGCCGGGATCATCAGGGTGCCGAACACGACGACCAGCGCGACCGAGGTGAGGAGTTCCTCCTCCTTCGCGGAGACGACACCGTCCGTTGCCGCGACTGCGGCGGCACCGCAGATGGAGAAGCCGCAGGCGATGAGGATGCGCTGCGTCCACGACAGGCCGAGCAGCTTGCCTACATACATGGTGCCGGTGATGCCGAGCACGACGATCGCGACCACGACGGCGATCACTCCCCACCCGAGCCCGATGACGTCGCTGAACATCAACTGCAGCCCGAGCAGCGCCACCCCGACCCGCAGGAGTCGCTTGGCGGAGAAGTCGAGTCCCGGCTTGATCCAGGCGGGCACCGTGACGAGGTTCGCGACCAGTGCTCCCGCGACGATCGCGATGAGCATCGGGTTGACGGCGGGGACGAGCCGGCCGATCCCCATGGCGACCGCGGCGCCGGTGACGCACAGCGCGACACCCGCCGTGACGCCGACGGTTCGCGACCGCTCGGCGGTCTTTCGACCCTGCCGATCGGCACTCGATTCCGGCTTGGTGCGCACATCACTGGACATGTCGATCACTCTGCTGCATCCTGCACACGCCCGGTAGCCGTCATCTCGCCATGCCCCCATATCTTCTTGATATGTCAATTGGCTGAGGCATATGCTTTCTGCATGTTCACCGAGTGGCCGGATCTCGACGTTCTTGATCTCCTCGTCGGCGTGGATGATCACGGAAGCCTCAGCGCAGCAGCGCGAGTCGCGGGAATGGCACAGCCCAACGCCAGCCGCGCGATCAAGCGACTGGAAGCACAGGTGGGCACTCCACTACTCCAGCGCAAACCGACGGGTTCGACACTGACACCGGAAGGGACAGTGCTCGCACACTGGTCGCGGCGCGTGCTCGGCGAGGCCAGGCAGCTGCTGGACGTGGCAGCGGGCATGCGCGAGAAGCGCGCCGCCGAACTGACGGTCAGCGCGAGCATGACGGTGGCGGAACACCTGATGCCCGCCTGGCTCGGACAGTTCCGGCGGATGACACCGGATGTCACGCTTCATCTGCAGGTACGCAACTCGACTCAGGTGTTCGACGACGTCACCGAGGGTTCCTGCGACGTCGGATTCGTCGAATCGCCGACCGTCCCGCGCGGACTGCACAGCATCGCCGTTGCCCGCGACCGGTTGGTGGTGGTCGTCGACCCGGGTCACCCGTGGGCGCGCAGACGGCGCCCGCTGACGATCGCCGAGCTCGCGGCGACGCCGCTCGTCGTCCGCGAACCCGGATCGGGAACCCGTACGACACTCGACCTCGCGCTGCACGAATACAACAGGGCGGCACCGCTTCTCGAACTGGGTAGCGGCGCCGCCGTGCGGACCAGTGTGCTGGGCGGAGTCGGCCCGGCCGTGCTGAGCACCCTCGCCGTGTCCACCCAGGTGGCCTCGGGGGAACTGAGGGTGGTCGAGGTCGACGGACTCGACCTCGACCGCACCCTGCGCGCCGTGTGGCGCCCGCCCCGCCAACTCGAGGGTCCCGCGGGCGACCTCGTCAGACTCGTGCGGCGAGTTCGCGTTTGAGGATCTTGCCGGTCGCCGTCATCGGCAGGGCGGCGACGAAATCGATACTGCGCGGGTACTTGTAGCCGGCCATCCGGTCACGGCTCCACGCGATCAGTTCGGACTCGTCGATCTCGGAGCCGGGTTCGAGGATGACCACCGCCTTCACCTCCTCACCGTGACTGGGGTGCGGCACCCCGATCACGGCGGCGAGCGATACCGCCTCGTGCGACATCAGGACTTCCTCGACCTCACGCGGATAGACGTTGAAGCCGCCACGAACGATCAGGTCCTTGGCGCGGTCGACGATGTAGTAGAAACCGTCGTCGTCGCGGCGGGCGAGGTCGCCGGTCCGGAACCAACCGTCCCGCACGACCTCGGCGGTCGCCTCCGGTCGGTTCAGGTAGCCCTTCATCACGTTGTGACCGCGGAGCGCGATCTCCCCGACCTGGCCGGAACCCGAGACGGTGTTCCAGTCGTCGTCGACGAGCCTCGCCTGGATCCCCCACACCGGCACCCCGATCGACCCCGGTCGGGGGTCGCGTTCGGGATCGCTGAACAGGGCCAGCGGCGACGTCTCGGACAGGCCGTAGCCCTCGAGGATCTGCACCCCGAATCGTTCGGCGAACCGGGTCAGGATGTCCACCGGCAGAGCCGCGCCACCGGAGATGGCGCAGCGGATCGTGGCGGCGATACGCGCGACGTCGACCGTGCAGTCCGGGTTGTCGAGTGCACCGAGCAGCGCCCAGTACATGGTCGGGACCCCCGCGAAGACGGTGACCGCCTCGTCCACCAGGAGCCGCAAGGCGGCGCCTGCCTCGAATCGGGGCAGCAGTACCAGCGTCGCGCCGACGGCGACGCCCGCATTCATCACGACCGTCTGCCCGAACGAATGGAACAGCGGAAGCGTCACCAGGGCCGTGTCCCGCCGGACCGGATTGCTGTCGAAGATCCGGTTCGCGGTCACCGCGTTCAACACCATGTTGGCGTGCGACAGCTCGGCACCCTTGGGCTTGCCCGTGGTCCCGCTGGTGTAGAGCACGACCGCGGTGTCGTCGGGCCCCGTCACCGCCGAGGTGTACGCGGCCGACTGCTCGGTGATCGCTGTCTCGAACGACGACTCACCATCCCTCACCACGATGTCCGAATCCCCGGACACGACGAACAAGTCGCGGCACGTCGACGCGGAAGCGAAACCGGCGCGCGCGTACTCGCCGATCGGCAGGTCCGCGGTGCCCTCGGCGCAGAAGTAGGCGGCGGCCCCGGAATCATCGAGGTGATAGGCGATCTCGCGACCCTTGAGCATGGTGTTCAGCGGGACGACGACCGCGCCCGCCTTGAGGATCCCGTAGTAGACGACCGGGAATTCGGGCACGTTGGGCAGCGACATCGCCACCCGGTCGCCGGGGCCGACGCCCCGCGCTCCGAGCAGGTTGGCGACGCGGTTCGAGCGGGCGTCGAGCTCCGCGTACGTCATCCTCGCGTCGCCGAGGACCAGCGCGTCCCGGTCCGGGTGGCGTCGGGCGGAATCTTCCAGCAGCAGGCACAGATTCAGCACGAAGCATCCGCTCCGTCGCCATCGAAGGACGGTGACGGCACATACAGCGGCGCGTCGGTGGCCGCGAGCACCTCCTCCACGGTCACGCCGGGAGCGCACTCACGCAGCACCAACCCCGTTGCGGTGACGTCGACGACGGCCAGGTTGGTCACGATCCGATGGACGACGCCCTGCCCGGTCAGGGGAAGCGTGCACGTACGCAGGATCTTCGAATTCCCCTCCTTGTCGGTGTGATCCATCAGCACGATGACCTTCTTGGCGCCGTGCACGAGGTCCATCGCCCCGCCCATGCCCTTCACCATCTTGCCGGGCACCATCCAGTTGGCCAGATCCCCCGACGCCGACACCTGCATGCCGCCGAGCACCGCGACGTCGATGTGCCCGCCGCGGATCATCCCGAAGGAGAGCGCGGAATCGAAGAACGCGGCGCCCGGGTTGACCGTGACGGTTTCCTTGCCCGCGTTGATCAGATCCGCGTCCACCTGGTCCTCGTCCGGGTACGGCCCGGTTCCGAGGATCCCGTTCTCACTGTGCAGTGTCACGTCGAGACCGCACGGAAGGTGGTTGGGAATCAGTGTGGGCAGACCGATTCCGAGGTTGACGTAGTCCCCGTCGATCAGCTCGGAGGCGACGCGGGCCGCCATCTGCTCGCGGGTCCACCCGGTGACGGCGGTGAGCGTGGCGGTCATGCGTGAACCCCGTTCCTCGGGCGGTGCGCGCCGGCGTCCTGGCGTGACGCCACGGTGCGCTTCTCGATCTGTTTGTCCTGCCGTCCGGTGCAGACGACCCGGTCCACGAAGATCCCGGGCAGGTGCACCATTCCCGGATCCAGAACTCCTGGCTCGACCAACGTCTCGACCTGGGCGATGCACACCCGGCCCGCCATCGCGGCGAGCGGATTGAAGTTGCGTGCGGCGAGGTTGAACACCAGATTTCCCTCGGTGTCCCCGATCGACGCGTGCACGAGGGCGTAGTCGGTGGTGATCGACTCCTCGAGCAGGTAGCGCCTGCCGCGGTACTCGCGGGTCTCCTTCGGCGGCGACGCCACCGCGACGGAACCGTCGGACGCGTAACGCCAGGGCAACCCGCCCTCGGACACCGGAGTTCCGACTCCCGCGGGTGTGAAGAACGCCGGAATGCCCGCGCCGCCCGCCCGCAGCCGCTCGGCGAGCGTCCCCTGCGGCGACAGCTCCACTTCCAGCTCACCGTCCAGGTACTGGCGCGCGAACTCACGGTTCTCACCGACATAGGATGCGGTCACGCGTCGGATCCTCTTCTTCTCCAACAGGAGTCCGAGTCCGTGACCGTCGGTTCCGCAGTTGTTCGACACCACTTCGAGATCGGTTGCGGTGCCGTCCGCGAGCGCCGCGATCAGGGCGTCGGGGATGCCGCACAGACCGAACCCGCCGACGGCGAGTGATGCACCGTCGGGGATGTCGGCGACGGCGTCGGTGGCCGACACGAAGACCCGGGTCACGACGACACCGCCGCGGTCTCCCCGGTCAGCTCGCGCACGAATTCCTCTGCCCGCGGCCAGTACCCGTATCCGGAACCGGGGTTCAGGTGTCCCACCTCGCCGAGGTCGACGAGCCGGCTGCCCCACACCTCCGCGAGGCCCGCGATGCGGCGGTACGACGCGAGCGGGTCGTTGCTGCTGGCGGCGACGATGCTCGGGAAGGGCAGCCGACGGCGCGGGATGGGGTTCCAGCCGTTGCGCTCGAGGTCCGGCAACACCGGATAGCCCTCGGGCAGAGGATGTTCGAGGTCCGCTGGGGTGGCGAGCAGGGCACCCTGGATCTCCCGGGTCGGGTGCTGCGCCCAGTGCACTGTGATCATGACGCCCGCACTGTGCGCGACCAGCACCACCGGTCCGTCGATTTCGTCGAGCACGGCATCGAGCGCCGCGATACGGGCCGCCAGGCTGAGCTTGTCGTGTTCGAGCGGCGGAACGGTGGCGACGCGGTCGAGCTTCGCGGCGAGCAGGGTCTGCCAGTGATCGGCGACGTGGTCCCGGAGTCCGGGCACGATCACCACGGTCGGGTCTGCGGTGCGGGTCATCAGTTCTCCAAATGTGGGGAGCGGCTCCGCCGCCCGTGCGTGGTCTTCACCCCTTCCGGGGTGAAGACCACGCACGGGCGCGAAGGGCAGTTCTCAGGCGTGCTGGGTGAAGCCGACCTGGCCGGGCTGACGGTTCGGCGCGTAGCCGAGCCGGGCCAGGGTCTCGTCGGCGTCCTTGTAGGTGGTGCCGATCTTGTAGATGTCGCGGGCCTCCTTCGCCGTGGCCACATCACGACCGAGCTCCTTGGCCACCCGCACCAGCTGACGGACCTGCTCGGCCGAGGTGATCTTGACCTCGCCGCTCGGCGCCCACAGGTTGTCCTCGTTGCCGCAACGCGGGTGCAGACCCATCGCGATGGCCATCGTGTTCACCGGCAGCACACTGCGCATCAGCGTCTCGAGCGTCAGGCACGCACCGTCCGGAACCCGGTTGACGAACTGCATCATGTTGTACGGGTTCGGGCCGTCGAAGCCGCCACCGATCGCCACCCACGTCAGGTTCAGCGGGCCCGTGTAGACACCACGACGGATCAGCCGCTCCACCGTCTCGAGCTGCGGGATCGACGACAGCTGGAAGTGCGGCTGGATACCGGCGGCCTGCAGGCGACGCAGGTGCTCCTCGACCCACTCCGGGCCCGCGGGGACGGTCATCTCGCGGTAGGTGTGAGCGAGGTCGGCGTTCTCCAGGGAGGTGCCCTTGATGTCACCGGGCGTCATCAGCTCCATGATGTTCATCTGGCTGGTGTTGATCGCGATGGTGACCTGGTCCGGCTTCGGATCCAGCTCGGCGAGCATGTGCCGGACGTTGTCCGGCAGCCACTTCGCGTCCGCGCCGTCACCTTCCGGCGCGAAGGAGATCGAACCGCCGACCTGCAGGATCATCTCCGGCACGGCCTCACGGAGACGGCCGAGGAGCTCGTTGAACTTCGACAGGCGCTTGGAGCCCTTGCCGTCCTCCTCACGGACGTGGATGTGCAGCACGGTCGCGCCTGCCTCGAAGCAGTCCACGGCCTGCTGGACGTGCTCGTCCATCGTCAGCGGCAGGTCCTCGGGGAAGTCCTCGACCGCCCACTCCGGGCCGTACGGGGCGACGGTGATGACCAGCTTGTCCTGGTTCTCAGGGAAGAATGCGTCGTCGTGGAAATGCATGGCAGAACTCCTGTTTCGAGTAGCTGGGTGAATTCGGATGTAGTGGGCCGTCAGAAGGGGCGGTCGCCGACGATGCCTGCGCGCTCCATCTTTCGGACCGCGGGCCAGTAGTCCTGCACGGCGTAGTGCTGGGTCGAGCGGTTGTCCCAGATCGCGACGCTGTTGCGCGTCCAGTGCCAGCGCACCTGGTATTCGGGGATGGTCGCCTGGCTCTGCAGGTACCGCAGCAACTCTCCGGCCCCGGGCGCGTAGTCGATGCCGCACCGGATGTTGTCGTCGGTGTGAAAGTTCGTCAGGTGCGTCGTGAAGCTGTTGACGAACAGGACCTTCTCGCCGGTCTCGGGGTGGGTACGGACCACCGGATGCTCGGCGTCCGGGAAGCGCTCGCTGAGTTCGTGACGCTGCTCGATCGGCAGCCGCGCACCGAAGGACGACTCGATGCTGTGCCGTGCCCGCAGTCCGTCGATCCGTTCCTTGACCTGCTCGGGCAACCGCTCGTAGGCCAGGGCCATGTTGACCCAGATCGTGTCGCCCCCGACCTCGGGACCCTCGACGCACCGCAGCACGGATCCCATCGGAGGGTTCTCCCGCCAGGTCGCATCGCAGTGGTAGGAGTTCTCGAACGCCTCGCGCGGGCTGTCGAGGTCCTTGTAGATCCGGACCAGGCCGGGATGTTCGGGGTCGCTGCCGAGGACGGGGTGGTCCTCGAGCGGACCGAACCGTTCCGCGAGCGTCACGTGCTCGGCACGGCTCATGCCCTGGTCACGGAAGAAGAGGACCTTGTGCTCGAGCAGCAGCGCCTTCAGTTCGGCGAAGCGGTCGTCGTCGCGGCTGACCTCGGCGAGGTCAACGCCGTGCACCTCGGCACCGAGGCTGCAGGTGAGCGGGCGGGCGTCCATCGTGGTCCGGGTGCGGCCGGAGTCGATGTCGACGGTGGCGGTCATGGTCGTCTCCCTTTCTCGGCAGGTGAGGACTGGTCTCAGCAGGTGAAGACCGAGGAGCCGACGCTGCGGCCGGCTTCCAGGTCGCGGTGGGCGCGGACGGCGTCGTCGAGCGCGTACTGCTGGTTGATCTCGATGGAGATCCGGCCTGCGGCGACGTGGTCGAACAGCTCGCCCGCGAGTTCGGCGCGTTCGGCCGGGTCGGCGATGTAGTCCGCCAGGGCCGGGCGGGTCACGAACAGCGACCCCTTGACCGCGAGCTGCATGGCGTCGATCGGCGGGATCGGCCCGGACGCGGTACCGAAGGCGACGAGGAGGCCACGCCGTGCCAGCGAGTCGATCGACGACTGGAAGGTCGATGCCCCGATGCTGTCGTACACGACCGGGACGCCCTTGCCGTCCGTGATCTCACGAACTCGCTCTGCGACGTTCTCCCGGGTGTAGACGATGACCTCACTGCAGCCGTGCGCCCGGGCAACGGCGGCCTTCTCGTCCGAGGAGACGGTGCCGATCACGTTGACGCCCAAGAGCTTCGCCCACTGGGTGAAGATGAGTCCGACTCCGCCCGCCGCCGCGTGCAGCAGCACCGTGTCGCCTGCGCTGAGCGGATGGATCCGGCGCAGCAGGTAGGACGTGGTCAGGCCGCGCATGGTCATCGCGGCCGCCGTCTGGAGTGCGATCCCGTCGGGCAGGGAAATCAGGTGCTCGGCCGGCATCACACGCTCGGTGCTGTACGCGCCGAGGGGGCTACCGGTGTAGGTGACGCGATCACCTTCGCGGAAACCGGTGACACCTGCGCCCACCGCCTCGACGACACCGGCGGCCTCGACACCCATTCCCGCGGGCAGCGGAGCCGGGTACAGGCCGGTCCGGAAGTAGGTGTCCGCGAAGTTCAGGCCGACGGCTTCGTGCCGGACGCGGACCTCACCGGCTCCCGGGTCACCGACCTCGACGGACTCCCATTTCAGGACCTCGGGGCCGCCGGTCTCGTGGAAGCGGATCGCGTGTGCCATGTGAGTTCTCCTCGATCGGTACCGTTCTGGGGCGGGATCCACCCGTTGAGCCACAACACATTTCGGAGTTCCACCCGCGGTGCTGTGATGTTGATGACACAACAGTAGCCACGAGTCGCCCGTCACACTTATCCTGAGGGGACATATTTGTTGCCGATTCGGGACATGGCCGGAACGATCGGGACCGACAAGGGAGGAGCGCAGTGAGCAAGCCACTCGCCCGCTACGCCGCACTGACCGGCTACATCGATCTGAGCCGATCACTGTCGCTCGATCCGATCCAGCTGATGCGCAACGTCAACCTCGACCCCGGAGGCCTCGACCTGCAGGACCGCTGGGTGCCCGCGGGCTCGGTCGCGCGCCTGCTCGAACTGTCCGCCGCAGCGTCCGACAGACCGGACTTCGCCCTCAAGCTCGCGGACCGTCGCCGCCTCTCGACACTCGGCCCCCTCAGCATCAGCCTGCGCGAGGAACCCGACGCCCGCGGCGCCGTCCGCCTGCTGATCAGGTATCAGCACATGTTCAACGAGTCCCTGCACATTCGCCTGTCGGAGCGCGACGGGCTGTCGACCATTCGGATCCATGTCGACACCGGCGAGCCGATGCCCGTTCGGCAGTCCGTCGAACTGGCGGTGACCGCGACGTACCAGCTGCTCGCCCAACTACTCGGCGAGCACTGGCACCCGGTGTCGGTCTGCTTCGAGCATGCCCGGCCTGCGGACGACACCACCCATCGGCGGGTGTTCGGGGCACCACTGAGGTTCGACGCCGAGTACTCCGGGATCGTCGCGTACACCAGCGACCTCGACCAGCCCAACCGGCTGTCCGACCCCCTGCTGCGGTCCTACGCCCGCCAGGTCCTCGACACCGTCACCGCCCCCGAGGAACCCACGACCACCACGCGAGTCCGCGAACTCGTCGAACTACTGCTTCCGACGGGACGCTGCTCCGTCGATCAGGTCGCGCGCAGCCTCGGCGTCGATCGCCGCACCGTGCACCGCCACCTGGCCAAGTCGGGACTGACGTTCTCCATCGTTCTCGACGAGACCCGGACCGAACTCGCGAGACGCATGGTGAGCAGCCGGCGCTACTCGCTCACCGAGATCTCCGAAATGCTCGCGTTCTCCACGCCCAGCAGCTTCTCCCGGTGGTTCAGCCGCCAATTCGGCATGAGCCCCCGAGAGTGGCGTACCCGCGCGGAGGCCTAGTCGCCCGCGATCGCCCGGAACACCTCGAACGTCGCCTCCTCGTCCTGCTCGGTGCCGTGGTCGCTGAGCTTGACGATGACGGTGCCGGTGGCCGGGTCGACATAGGTGTACTGGCCGTAGACGCCGAGCGCGGACAGATCCGGGATGTCGGGGGTGGGGTGCCACCATTGAGCGGAGTAACCCCAGTTCTCGTTCGTGACCCGGTGCGGGGCAGGTGTGCTGATGCGTTCGATCCACGCGGGCGGGACGACCTGGGTGTCACCTGCGCGCCCACCGTCGAGGACGAGCCGGCCGATCTTGGCGTAGTCGCGGGCGGTCGCGTTGAGGCAGCAGAACGCCTTTTCCTGGCCGCCGGGCCGGTCGAGATTCCAGGTGGCGTCGTCCTCGGCGCCGATCGGGGCCCACAGGTTCCGCTCGAGCAGCTCGGTGAGCGGCTTGCCCTCGACCCGGGCCAGTATCTGTCCGAGGAGCTGGGTCTCGACGCTCCGGTAGTCGCCCTCGCTGCCAGGGGTGTACGTGACCTCGCGGTGGTCGGCGACGAATTCGTCGAGGTCCTGGGTCAGGTACATCCGGGCCGTGCCGGTCAGCGGCCAGTACGGGTTGTAGTTCTCGGACACGTCGACGCCCGCGGTCATGTCCAGCAGGTGCCGCACGGTCACGGTGTCGTACTCGCCGCCGGTCGCGAGCTCCGGCAGGACGTCGACGAGCCGGTCGTCCTCGCGGAGCTTGCCCGCGTCGATCGCCTGCCCGATCATCAGCGAGACGACCGACTTGGCCATCGACCACGACGACAGCGGCGTCGTGGCCTCGACGCCGTCGCGGTACCACTCGTGGGTGAGGGCGCCGTCGCGGAGCACCAGGAAGGAGTTGGTGTGGGTGGTCTCGAGGAACTGCGCGACCGGGATCTGCTCGCCCTTCCACGGCACCGTCTCGGGCAGCGGAGTCGGGTTCGCCTGCAGCGGAGCGGGATCGGGCGATGCCGCCACCGCGCGGGAGGGATACAGCTCGCCCTGCTTCGACGGTGCCTCGGTCAGCAGCCGGACCAGGGTCGGCGGCGCGGGGATCTCGAGCACCGCGGCGGCGGCATAGGTCGCCGCCACCAGCGTCGCGGCGACCACCGGGACGACGATCGCGGCCGTGCGCAGCCGGGAGCGCTTACGCGGGGCCCCGGGCTCGGCGGCGGGGGCCTCGATGGCGGTGGTGCTGGGCTCGGTCATGCGTGGCGGATCCTCGATCTCGGGGGTGGTGGGTCGGTGGCACCGTGCGGGCGTGGTCAGTCCGCGTGCTCGGGGGTGGCCGCGGCGTTGGCCTTGGCGTCGACGGCCGTCCAGAACGCCTCGATCAGGGTGTCCAGCACAAGGTCCGGGCTCAACTCGGCGAGCGCGGGGGCGTGTGCGGCGATCGCGGGGTACCTCGCCGGGTCCGCGCCCACGTACTCGTGGGCCCAGGCGCGTTGATCGCCCGCGCGCAGCGTGTCCGGCAGGATCGCGTAGCCGGCCCGCATCCCCGCGTACGACAGCACGGACTCGGCCAGCATCCGCTGATAGCGGACCACATCCGCCGGTTCAAGCCCCAGCTCGTCGAGCGCGGTGAGCATCATCTCGACAAGGGCGAATTCGCCGGGGCCGCGGGTGGTGCGGGGGGCCACGGCGGCGCCGACGTGGGGGTGCTCGGTGAACACCGCGATCACCGCGCCTGCGAGGTGTTCCAGCCGCTCCTTCGGGCCGAGCCCGGCGGGAACGCGCTCGTGCGCCATCGTCAGCAGCCGGTCGCCGACCGCGCGCAGGAGCGCATCCTTGTCGGCGAAGTGTCGCCACACCGCCGACCGGTCGACCCCGAGTTCCTCGCCGAGCGCGCGTCCGGTCAGCCCGTCCGGGCGGCCCCGTGCGGCGATCCGAACGGCGGCGTCCACGATCACCTCGGGCGTCAACCGCCTGCGCGAACCGTCGTCGACCATTCGTTGTGCCCCTCCTGCCGTGAGTCCTTCTGGTCCACTCAGGGGCCAGAAGGACTCACGGGCAAGCTGTCATCAATATTGTCATCAATGATGACATCACTGATGTGACGGCGGAAGGCAGTTTGTGAAACTGCTACCCGGCACCCTCCCATACACACTGCGTGTCCCGAGATGCGCAGAACTGCGTCCCGCAGGGATAAGGATGCGGCCTATAATCGCGCTAACGTGATCTACGCCACTTTCGGCGGGGGACGCGTCCTGCGTCACCCCTTTCACCCCACGCGTGAAACGAGTGCTGCATGAACACCAACCCCGAAGCGCTGCACACCCCGACCATCGACGGGATGCGCCGCAGCGGCAACTGGAACCCACTGTGGGACACCCTGTCCGACTGGGATCCCGAGTGGACCGAGCAGTTCATGGCGATGAACGCCACGCCCATCCGGCGCGGAGTGTTCTCCCCCGAGTTCGTCGAACTCCTCAGCATTGCCATCGATGCCGCGGCCACACACATGTATGCACCCGGAGTGCGTCGGCACATCCGGGCCGCTCTCGAACTCGGGGTTTCCCGAGAGGAGATCCTCACGGTTCTCCAGATGGTGAGCGTTCTCGGCATCCACGCCTGCAATCTGGGCGTCCCCATCCTCGAGGAAGAACTCGACGCGTTCGAGTCCCGCCGCGCCGCGTCCTGACCGCCGCCACGCAACCCGACATCACTTCCCTGCCCGCCCGAGGAGCAACCATGGGACTCACCACCACCACTACCCCCGAGCCGACCGGGACCGACGATCCCACGAGTCCGGGACCGACGAACCGCACACGAAGCGGCAGGCGTATCTACCCCTGGGCCGTGTTCGGACTCACCTTCGCACTCCTGCTGTCGGACTACATGTCCCGCCAGGTACTCAGCGCGGTGTTCCCGTTCCTGAAAGCCGACTGGGCCCTGACGGATTCACAGCTGGCCTCTCTGACCAGCATCGTCGCCCTCATGGTCGGCCTGCTCACCTTCCCGCTCTCGCTCCTGGCCGACCGATGGGGCCGCGTCCGCAGCCTCGTCCTCATGGCGGTGGTCTGGAGCGTCGCGACACTGTTCTGCGCGATCGCGGCAAACTACGAGCAGATGCTCGCCGCCCGGTTCCTGGTCGGTGTCGGCGAGGCCGCCTACGGCAGCGTCGGAATCGCGTTGGTGCTCAGCGTGTTCGCCCCCCGCGTGCACTCGACGCTGAGCGGCGCCTTCATGGCAGGCGGATCGTTCGGCTCGGTCGTCGGCGTCTCCCTCGGTGGCGTGATCGCGGTGCACCTGAGCTGGCGGTGGTCGTTCGCGGCGATGGCTGTCCTCGGCCTCCTGCTCGTGGCCGTGTTCCGCGCCGTCGTCACCGAACGCCGCCTGGCCGAGTACAACACCGAGCAGGACCCGCACACCGCAGGGCCCGCGGCAGCCGGAATCCGCGTGCCGGTGTCCACGCTGTTCACGAACCCGGCGGTCTGGTGCGCGTACCTCGGCGGCGGACTCCAGATGTTCACCGCCGCCGTGCTGCTCGCCTGGACCCCCAGCTTCTTCAACCGGTACTACGGCCTGGCCCCCGACAAGGCGGGCGTCATCGCCTCGGTCTTCGTGCTCCTCATCGGAACCGGAATGGTGGTGTGCGGCATGATCACCGACCGGGTCGGCCGGAACAACCCGGCGGCCAAGTGGTCCAGTGCCGTCGCATTCTGCGTCATCTCGCTCGCCGCACTCGGCGGCGCGTTCGCACTGGACACCGGAGCGCCCCAGCTGATCCTGCTCGGCATCGGCGCGTTCTTCTCGGCCGGCTCGTCCGGGCCCACCGCCGCGATGGTGGCGAGCCTGACCCACCCGTCGGTCCGATCGTCGGCGCTCGGATCCCTCACCGTCGCCAACAACATCCTCGGCCTCGCGACCGGCCCGTTCCTGATCGGCGTTCTCGCCGACCACCTGGGCCTGCTCGGCGCCCTGCAGTTGGCGCCGCTGGTGTACGTGCTCGCCATCGCCGCGCTGCTCATCGGCAAGCGGGTCTACCCGGCCGGGCTGCGGAAGCTCACCGAGCAGAGTGCCGCCGCCGCTGCGCGCGCGTAGCTCGGCAACGAACCGGACCTGCTGTGGTGGCAACACCCACAGCAGGTCCGGTCGTGCTCAGGACTGCGTCACCGAGTAGTCGCCCTGCGCGTGGGCCGTCATCCGCCAGCCACCGTCCAGCTGTTCCAGCACGACGTCGGACAGGTTCACGGTCTGCAGGTCGGGTTGCACCGACCCCGGGTACCACGCCTCCACCAGGCCCGACCCGGAGCCCTTGAAATCGCCTCGCGACAACTCGGTCAGGACGCCGGGAACAGCCCGCGGGTACGCCCGGGACAGCGCGGCCGCCACGTCCTCGATCGGGCCGAGCGGGGTCCCGGACGGGCAGTCGACGCGGTTCAGGTTCTCCTGCATCGTCGAGGTGTTGCCGTCACGCACCGCGTGCGGGTCGCCGCACGCCTGGGTCCACGACCACCAGGCGCCGCCGATGCGGTGACGATCCATCGAGTCGAGGAAACGTTCGGTGTCGGCGGCCGCGTCGTCGCCCCACCAACCCCACTCCCCCGTCCACAGCGGCGCACCGTAGACGGCAGCCGCGTTCGCGGCGATCTTGAACCCGTCCTCGACGCTGGGGAAATCGCTGCTCACGGTGATGGACTGGCTGTAGAGGTGCGGGGAGAACACGATCAGCGGATCGGTCAGATACTGCCGGGGCGGTATCGCGTCCAACCCGAAGCCGGACCAGATCGCGCTCGGCTCGACGATCACCAGGTGCTCGAATCCACCGGTCTCGGCCTGCCGGATCGCGTCGATCGCGCGCTGGTAGAAGCGCCCGAGCTGATCGGCGGCGGTGACCGGGTCACGCAGACCGGGGTTGGGTTCGTTGAGCAGGTCGTAGCCGACGACGGCCGGTTCGTCCTTGAACTCCGCGGCCAGCTTCGCCCAGGTCGAAACCAGATGTCCCTGCACTCCCTGCTCGTCGTCGTAGAACGCCTGGAACGCCCGGGCGACGGCGGGCGAGACCTCGCGGACCCCGCCGGCGGTGCAGGTGGTCCAGCCGTCGGTGATGGTCGCCCACTCGGGCGCGCCGTCCCAGCCGATCCCGGGTTCCGTCAGCGGCGGGCAGGAGACGCCGGGCGGGGTGCCGATGAACTTGCCCCACGCGTCCTGGTGCATGTCGAGGAGCGTGTAGATGCCGTGGTCCTTCGCATCCCGGACCGCGGTGCGGATCCGGTCCACGTACGCCGTGTCGAACGCCCCCGGCGTGGGCTCGAGTGCGGACCATGCGACGTTGAGCCGGACGACGTTGAACCCCATCGCCGCCATCCGCGCGAAGTCGGCGCGTTCGAGCGGCATCACGGTCGGCAGCCCGGTTCCGTTGTCCGCGTAGTCGTTGAGCTGGTTGACGTTCACCCCGCGGAGTAGCACCGTGCGGCCGTCGACGTCACTGATCGTGCTGTCCGAGACCGTCAGCCGAGGCAGCGTCCACCCGTCGGTTGCATCCGCGGCCTGCGCCGCGGGCGCGGTACCGAGCGTCAGCGCGGCGACGGCTGCCGCCGCCGTCAGCGACGAAAGGAATGACAAGCGCACTACATCCTCCTGAACAGTTGTCCAACTTTGTGCAGAGTAACCCGCGCCACATCCGGCACGACACCGCGAACACATCACGTCCCGAAATAGCAAGAAATATGTCCCGGCAGGGCAAGTTACGTCACGCAACCCGGGCTAACGTGACTGCAGTCACCTTTGCCGCCGCTCGGCCGGTACGTCACGGCCGGATTCGTCACGGCTGGACACCGCTCGGAGAAACGGACCGAGCGCACCTTCGCTCGTTTCGGGACAGGATCCATTCACATGCAGTTGCAGACCGCGACGCGACCCACCGTCACCACGCCCGAACGGGCGAGCGCCGGGTCACGGGCATTCCCCTGGGTGGTGTTCGCCCTGATCTGCGGACTGATGATGTCGGACTACATGTCCCGACAGGTGCTCAGCGCCGTCTTCCCGCTCCTCAAAGCCGAATGGAACCTGTCGGACACCCAGTTGGCCTCGCTCACCAGCGTCGTCGCCCTGATGGTCGGAGTCCTCGCCCTCCCGCTGTCGCTCCTCGCCGATCGCTGGGGACGGGTCCGCAGCATCGTGGCGATGGCCGTCCTGTGGAGTGCCGCGACGGTCCTGTGCGCCGCCGCGGCCAACTACGGCCAACTGCTCGGGGCGCGCTTCCTGCTCGGCTTCGGAGAGGCCGCCTACGCCAGCGTCGGCATGGCCGTCATGCTGAGCGTGTTCGCTCCCCGACTGCACGCGACACTCAGCGGAACCTTCCAGGCGTCGACCTTCTTCGGATCGGTACTCGGCGTCGCCCTCGGCGGCGTGCTCGCCGACCGATACGGGTGGCGTGCGGCATTCCTGATGATGGCGGTCGTCGGACTCCTCCTCGTCGCCGCGTTCCGGATCGTCGCCACACCGGCCAGGCTCGAGCGCCACACCCCCGAGCAGGCGGCCACCACGACGGCCGGCACCCGCGCCCCGCTGTCGAGCCTGTTCACCAACACACCGCTCGTGTGCGCGTACGTCGGTGCCGCGCTTCAACTCTTCGTTTCCGGTGTGCTGCTCGCCTGGCTTCCCAGCTACTTCAACCGATACCACGGAATGGACACGTCGACAGCCGGACTGACCGCGTCGGTGTTCGTGCTCCTGATGGGTGTCGGCATCGTGTCGTGCGGCATCACCGCCGACCGTATGAGCCGACTCCATCCCGAACGCAAGTGGACGGTCGCAGTCGTGACCGCCGCAATCGCCCTCGTGACCCTCACCGCCGGATTCGGTGTGGCCGACGGCTCCGCACAGATGATCCTCATCGGAATCGGAGCATTCTTCTGCGCCGGCTCCTCCGGCGCGACCACCGCGCTCGTCGCGAGCCTGACGCATCCTTCGATCCGGGCCTCGGCCTTCGGCGTCGGAACCCTCGTGAACAACATCCTCGGCATGGCCCTGGGGCCCCTCGTCGTCGGACTCCTGTCCGATCGACTGGGCCTGCTCGGTGTCCTGCAATGGGTTCCGCTCGCCTACGTGCTCGCCATCGCCGTCCTCCTCGTCGGACTGCGCACCTACCCCGCGGGACTCCGCAAGCTCGCCGCGCTGTAACCCGCGCCACGCCGCAACTCTCCACACGAAACCCCTGGTCACACAAATCCAGAACTCTGCACGCGACTCCTGCTAGCGTCGGATTCGAGCACTCCGGAAGGCGCCGCCGCGAGAAGGAGCTTCGTGAATCTCTGGGACTATCTTCAGGGTAGGGGTGAGTTTCTCGCGTTCCTGACCTATCAGCATGCGTCGCTGGCCTTCCAGACGGTCCTGGTGGGGACGCTGGTCGCCATCGCGATCGCTGTTGCCGTGCATCGCCTTCCACTCGCTTCGGCACTGACCCTCACGAGCAGTCGGGTCGCGCTGACCATTCCGTCGCTCGCACTGCTCGCGCTGCTGATCATCCCGTTCGGTCTCGGCGTCGTCCCGTCGTTCATCATGCTGGCCTTCTTCGCGGCGATGCCGGTGATCGGCAATGCGATCGTCGGCCTTCGGTCGGTACCCGACTCCCTGATCGAGTCCGCTCGCGGAATCGGACTGTCCCGCAGTCGGATCCTGCTGACGGTGTCGCTGCCGATCGCCTGGCCGGTCATTCTCACCGGAATCCGGGTTTCCACTCAGATGATCGTCGGCGTCGCCGCGATCGTCGCATACGTTCTCGGACCCGGACTCGGCTCGCTCATCTTCAACGGCCTCTCCCGGCTCGGCGGAACCAACTCCGTCGAGATGGCGTTCACCGGAACGATTCTCATCGTCGTCATCGCCCTGGTCTTCGACGCCCTGCTCGTTCTCCTCGGGCGCCTCACCGTCTCGAAGGGACTGCAGTGACCGAGAACCGAACCGTCACCGGCGCCTCCATCCGACTCGACGGTGTCGTCAAGCAGTACCGCGGCCAGTCCGCACCGGCCGTCCGGAAGATCGACCTCGACATCGAGGCCGGCCAGGTCGTGGCCTTCGTCGGCCCGTCCGGATGCGGCAAGACGACGACACTGAAGATGATCAATCGCCTGATCGAGCCGACCGCGGGTCGCATCTTCATCGGCGACCGCGACGTCACCAACGAGAACCCCGACAGGCTCCGCCAGTCGATCGGCTACGTCATCCAGTCGGGCGGACTCTTCCCGCACTGGTCGGTGGCGAAGAACATCGGCGCGGTGCCGCGCGTGCTCGGGTGGGACCGGAAGCGGATCGAGGAACGCACCGAGTACCTGCTCGACCTCGTCGGACTGGATGCCGACACCTTCCGCGACCGACTCCCGAAGGACATGTCGGGTGGGCAGCAGCAGCGCGTCGGCGTCGCGCGCGCACTGGCCGCGGACCCACCGGTGCTCCTCATGGACGAGCCCTTCGGCGCGGTCGACCCGATCACCCGGGTCCGCTTGCAGGACAGCCTGATCGCCATCCAACAGGAACTCGCGAAGACCGTCGTGATCGTCACCCACGACTTCGAGGAGGCGACCAAGCTCGGCGACAAGGTCCTGATCCTGTCCGAGGGCGGGCACATCGAGCAGTACGCGACGCCCGAGGAGATCCTCGCGACTCCCGCGACCCCGTTCGTCGAGGAGTTCGTCGGATCCGGCGCCACGCTGGCCCACCTGACCCTGTCCCGGGTCAAGGACGTCGACCACGACGCGGTGGTGACCGCCCGTGTCGGTGATCCGTCGAACGAGGTCATCGGCAGGGCGAGGGCGCGCGGCGCCACCTGGATCGTGGTCGTCGACGCACATGGACGGCCGCGGGCATGGCCGTCGCTCGACGAGGTCGCGACGAGGGACCGGGTTTCCGACTACCTCGACCCCCGGCTTCCCGTGGTGGCGCCGTCGTCGACGCTCAACGACGCGCTCGACACCATGCTCGCGGCGAGCCAGGGCGGCGTCCTCGTCACCGATGCGCGCGGCGCGGTGACCGGCGCACTCACCATCGCCACTGTCATGTCCGTCATCCGCGGACAACTGTCCGACGCCCGAGCCGACGACGGGCACGTCACCTACACCGGATACGACGAACGCGCACACGGCGACCCAACCGGACCGGGCGAGGAGCCCGCGCCGTGACGCGCTTCCGGCGCGCCCCCATCGACGTGTGGTTCGAGCCGTTGATCATCGTCGTGCTCGGAACCGCCTACGTCCTCTGGTATCGGTCCACGACACTGACGCCGACCGAGGAAGCGTCCCTCGGCTGGGATGCACTCCGCCTCACCCTGTTCGACCACATCCGCCTGACGTTGACGGCGACGGTGATCGTCGTGGTGATCGCGATCCCGCTGGGAATCCTGCTCACCCGCGGCGCGGCCAGGCGCCTCAAACCGATCGTGATCAACGTCGCGAATGTCGGCCAGGCGGCGCCCGCCATCGGTCTGATCGTGTTGCTCACCATGTGGCTCGGCACCGGATTCCGTACCGCGGTCATCGGACTCGTCGCGTACGCCGTCCTGCCCATCCTGCAGAACACGATCGTCGGCCTCGACCAGGTCGACAAGCGCACCATCGAGGCCGCGCGGGGAATCGGCTACTCCGCGCCGCGCACCCTCGTGCAGGTGGAGTTGCCGCTTGCAGTTCCCGTCATCCTCAACGGCGTCCGGACCGCGCTGGTGATCCTCGTCGGAACCGCGACCCTGAGCACGTTCATCGGCGCCACCAGCCTGGGCACCCTCATCACCACCGGGGTGACACTGTTCCTCCCGAAACTCCTCGTCTCGGGGGCCGTCCTGGTCGGCCTGCTGGCGTTGACGATCGACTGGCTCGGCCGGCTGGTCGAGTTGGCCGCGACCCCGCGAGGCGTGTCGTGATGCGGCGGCTGCGCGGCGTGGCGGCCTCGCTGCTCGTCGCCGTCGCAGTGTCCGGCTGCGGTCTGGTCAGCTCGTCGGGAACGTTCCACGACGCGACGCTGCCCGGCGGCGAGCGGCCCCTCGACGACGCGGGTCTCGTCGTGACGTCGAAGAGCTTCACCGAGGGCGTACTGCTCGGGAAGATCACCGCCACCTACCTGGCCGCCGCGGGCGCCGACGTCACCGACCTCACCGGCGCACCCGGGTCGGCGTCGTCGCGGCAGGCCCAGCTGAACGGCGATGCCGACATCCTCTGGGAGTACACGGGTACCGGCTGGGTGAATTATCACGGCCAGACGGAGACCATCTCCGACCCCACCGAGCTGTGGCAGCGAGTGCACGACATCGAACTGCAGGAGAACGACCTCGTGTGGTTGCCGCCCGCGAACTTCAACGACACGTACGCCTTCGCGGCATCCGCCGAGACCGCGCAGCGGCTCGGCGTCTCCACGCTCTCCGACGTCGCGCGGCTGCCCGAGTCGGAGCGGACGTTCTGTGTGGACGACGAGTTCTACAGCCGCGCCGACGGATTCGTGCCGATGCTCGAGGCGTACGACATGCCGCTCGGCGCCCCGAACGGGGTCCCGTCCCAGAACGTGACGCGGATGGACGCGGGCGTCGTCTACACGTCGACCGCGCGCAGCGCGCCCTGCAACTTCGGGATGGTCTACACGACGGACGGCCGCGTCAAGAACCTCGATCTCACCGTGCTCGAGGACGACCGCGACTTCTTCCTGCCCTACAGCGGAACCGTCGTCGTCCGCCGCGAGATCATCGAGCAGTACCCGCAGATCGCGGACCTGATGGCCGTGATCTCGCAGCGCCTCACCGACGAGCTGATGCAGGAACTGAACGGCCGCGTCGACATCGACGGCGAGGATCCGGCGGACGTCGCGTACGACTGGCTCCGGAGCGAGCAGCTCGTCGAGTAGCTGCTCGTCGAGGAGTGGCCCGTCAGCGCGGCGGCACGGGGCAGGCGTCCGCGGCCTCGGCAACGATCTGCGGCACCGTCGGCACCTCGGGCCGGCGCCCCGCCTCCCACTGCTCGCCGGTGACGGGTTCGTCGCCTGCGAGCGCGGTCGTCTCGTCGCCGGTGAAGGCCCGTCCCCGACTCAGGAACCGCAGGCCCTCCGGCGTTTCGAGACTGAACCCGGAACCGCGACCCGGGACGACGTCGATCACGAGCTGCGTGTGCTTCCACAGCTCGAACTGCGGCCCCGAGATCCACACCGTGACCGCGTCTCCACCCGCGGGCAGTGCCGACGGCACGTCGCCGGCACCCAGGCGCAGGTCGAGCACGCCGACGAGGACGTCCCGGTCGCCGACGATGAACTCCCCTGCGGGATAACACATCGGTGCCGACCCGTCGCAGCAGCCGCCGGACTGGTGCATCATCACCGGCCCGTGGGCCACGACCAGCCTGCGGAGCAGGTCGGCCGCGGCCACGGTCGCGACGATGCGCGGGGGTGCGCTCACCTGAAGTCCAGCACGACGCGACCGTCGACGGTCCCGGCGCGCAGTTCGTCGAACACGTCGTTGATCTCCTCGAGTCGCCGGGTGTGCACGGTCGGCCGAATCTTGCCGCGGGAGTAGAAGTCCAACGCCTCAACCATGTCCTGTCGGGTGCCGACGATGGACCCGCGGATGGTCAGCCCCTTGAGCACCGTGTCGAAGATCGGTGCCGGGAAGTCGCCGGGAGGCAACCCGTTGAAGGCGATGGTGCCGCCGCGCCGGGCCATGCCGATGGCCTGCCCGAACGCCTGCGGATGCACCGCCGTGACGAGGACGCCGTCGGTGCCGCCGGTGGCTTCCTGGATCTTCGCGACGGGATCCTCCTTGGTCGCGTTGACCAGGACCTCGGCACCGTACTTCGCGGCGAGGTCCAGTTTGGCGTCCGAGACGTCGACCGCGGCGACCCGCAGGCCCATCGCCGTCGCGTACTGGACGGCGACGTGTCCGAGGCCGCCGATGCCGGAGATGGTGATCCACTCGCCCGGCACCACGTCGGCCACCTTGATGCCCTTGTAGACGGTGACGCCCGCGCACAGCACCGGGGCCACCTCGACGAGGTCCGAGCCGTCCGGGATCCGCGGGGCGAACCGCGCGTCGACGAGCATGTACTCCGCGAACGACCCGTTCACCGAGTAGCCTCCGTTGACCTGCTTCTCGCACAGCGTCTCCCAGCCGGTGCGGCAGAAGCGACACTCCATGCACGCCGACCACAGCCAGGCGTTCCCCACCCGCTGCCCCACCTCGAGTTCGGTGACGCCCTCCCCCAACTGCACCACCCTGCCGACACCCTCGTGGCCGGGAACGAACGGCGGACTCGGCTTGACGGGCCAGTCCCCTTCCGCCGCATGCAGATCGGTGTGGCACACACCGCTGGTCTCCAGTTTCACCAGGGCCTGATTCGGACCCGGGACGGGAATCGGCACCTCCTCGATCGTGAGGGGCTTGCCGAACTCGTGTACTACCGCTGCCTTCATCGTGTCGACCATCGTGTCCTCCGTGGGGGTCGTGGGTCGTGACTGGGGTGATTGGTGGTTGTGGTGTCGGACGTGTGGGATGTCGTGGTTGGAAGCGCGGTGCCCGCCGCGGAGGGGGGTGCGACGGGCACCGCGCCGATACTCCCGACCGAGGGGACGGGAGAAGCGGGATCAGAAGAAGCCCTGTGCCTTCGGTGCGTAGCTCACCAGCAGGTTCTTGGTCTGCTGGTAGTGGTCGAGCATCATGTGATGGTTCTCGCGGCCGATACCGGACTGCTTGTAACCGCCGAACGCCGCGTGCGCCGGGTACTGGTGGTACGTGTTCGTCCACACGCGACCCGCCTCGATGTCGCGGCCCGCCCGGTAGGCGACGCCGCCGTCACGGGACCACACACCCGCGCCGAGACCGTAGAGGGTGTCGTTGGCGAGGGAGATGGCCTCGGCGTAGTCCGTGAAGGAGGTCACGGACACGACCGGGCCGAAGATCTCCTCCTGGAAGATCCGCATCTTGTTGTTGCCGGTGAAGATGGTCGGCTGGATGTAGTAGCCGCCCGACAGATCGCCACCGAGGTCGGCGCGCTCGCCACCGGTGATCAGCTTGGCACCCTCGGACTTTCCGATCTCGATGTAGGACAGGATCTTCTCGAACTGGTCGTTCGACGCCTGCGCGCCGATCATCGTGTCCGTGTCGAGTGGATCGCCCTGGCGAACGGCCTTGGTGCGGATGGCGGCCATCGCGAGGAACTCGTCGAAGATGTCCTCCTGGATCAGCGATCGCGACGGGCAGGTGCACACCTCGCCCTGGTTCAGCGCGAACATCGTGAAGCCCTCGAGGGCCTTGTCCTGGAAGTCGTCGTTCGCGGCGAGGACGTCGGAGAAGAAGATGTTGGGGCTCTTGCCTCCGAGTTCGAGGGTGACGGGGATCAGGTTCTGCGACGCGTACTGCATGATCAGCCGACCGGTGGTGGTCTCGCCGGTGAACGCGATCTTCTTGATCCGCGGGCTGGAGGCGAGCGGCTTGCCCGCCTCCGTGCCGAAACCGTTGACGATGTTGACCACGCCCACGGGCAGCAGGTCACCGATGAGACCGAACAGGTACAGGATCGACGCAGGCGTCTGCTCGGCGGGCTTGAGCACCACGGCATTGCCCGCCGCGAGTGCGGGCGCCAGCTTCCACACGGCCATCAGGATCGGGAAGTTCCACGGGATGATCTGCCCGACGACGCCGAGCGGCTCGTGGAAGTGGTAGGCGACGGTGTCCGAGTTGATCTCGGAGAGCGAACCCTCCTGTGCGCGAATGGCTCCCGCGAAGTAGCGGAAGTGGTCGATCGCCAGTGGAATGTCGGCGTTGAGGGTTTCGCGGATCGGCTTGCCGTTGTCCCAGGACTCGGCGAGCGCGATCGCCTCGAGGTTCTCCTCGATCCGATCGGCGATCTTGTTCAGGATCACCGCACGCTCGGCGACGGACGTCTTGCCCCAGGCCGGTGCGGCGGCATGCGCGGCGTCGAGGGCGAGTTCGACATCCTCCGCGGTGCTGCGCGGGATCTCGCAGAAGACCTGGCCGGTGACCGGAGTGGAGTTCTCGAAGTACTGCCCCTTGACCGGCGCGATCCACTCGCCGCCGATGTAGTTGCCGTAACGCGGCTGGAAGGACATGAGTGCTTCGGCTGTACCCGGACGGGCGTAGACGGTCATCGGAACTCCTGTCGTCGTGCATCTGGTGTGTGATCCAGAACACTACGACCGTGAGGGTTGCAACCACGTTGCGTACACGCGGTCAGTGACCGAACTGTTCGTCGAAGATCGCGATACGAGCCCTGACCTGGTCGTACATTGCTGACCGCCGGTCGATCGACGACAGGTACGCCGACCACGCCGCCGAGTCCTCGCGGCCGTCCGGCGTCGCGGTCCACCGCGCCAGCAGCGACTGGTCACCCGACCGGAGCAGCGCCGCCCGCATCCGGACCCGCAACTCGTCGCGCATCTCCTCGACTCCTGGCGCGACGGACCCGGGCAGCACCGGGCCCCGGTAGGCGGCGAGCGCTGCCGCCGCGTCGCCGCGGTCCAGCGCCCGGCCGACGTCGGCGACGTCCGTGTCGAGGTCGCCGCGGAGCCGGTAGGGCCGCGACTGCAGCCGCTCGGCTCCGAACACCTTGCGCAACCGGGACATCTCGGCGCGGATCGTCACCGAGTCGAGCTCGGACTCGTCCAACAGGACCGCCAGCTGATCGCCGCTGACCCCCTCCGGACGCGCCGCGAGGAGCAGGAGGATCTCGGCATGCCTGCGGGAGAGCGCGATTCGGTCACCGCCGACGACGAGCGTCGGACGTTCCGATCCGAGCACCGAGAGCCGCGGCGGCGCCTCGCCCAGCGGACCGGGCGCCCCGAGCAGGTGCAGCCCCGGCGAGTTCAGCAATTGCAGCCTCAACTCGGCCTCGGCGGCCGCGACGGTCGCCCGCACCAGTGCCAGTACCTGAGGCTCGGCGACCTGCGGGCCACCCGTGATGTCGATGGCGCCGAGAATCCGACCGGTCGTCGGGTCGTGCACCGGAGCCGCCGAACAGCTCCAGTCGTGGACGACGGAACTGAAGTGCTCGGCACCGAAGATCTGCACGCACTGGTCGACGGCGAGCGCCGTACCGGGGGCATTGGTCCCGACTCGGTCCTCACTCCAGTCCGCACCCTCGACGAAGTGCATCGCAACGGCACGGTCCCGCGCCGCCGAATCCCCCTCGACCCACAGGAGCCGCCCGGACGCGTCACTGATCGCGACCAGCAGGCCGGTGTCCGCGATGTCCTCGACGAGGAGCTGCCGCACCACCGGGCGAATCAACGCCATCGGGTGGCCCGCGCGGTACCGGTCCAGTTCGAGGCCGTCGAGGTCGAGCTGGTCGCCGACGAGGTCGGGGTTCACACCGCGGTCGCGGCTGCGCAACCAGGAGTCGAGGACCACCGACCGCACCGTGCGGTCCGCCGCGTCCTGCCGGATCGCCTCGTCACCGGAGACGAAGGCGCGGTGCGCGGAGGACACGGTGCGGGCGAGTTCGGCGACGTCGTCTCCCGGCCGTACGGCAACCCACGGATTGCCGTGCTGGGTGGACGACTGCAAGGCCATGCCCCCACTGTAACGCGAGTCACAGGTCACGGTTCGGGGTTCCCTGCCGCAGCCGCGCTGGTCAGGCGTCCAGTCCGGTGACGAATCGCGCGACGCGCTCCGCGACCATCACGACCGTGGCGTGCGGGCCGCGGCTGGGCAACGACGGCATCACCGACCCGTCCGCGATCCAGAGCCCGTCGACGCCGATCACGCGACACCGGTCGTCGACGACCGCGACCGGATCGTCGGGCGATCCCATCGCACAGCTCCCCGCCAGGTGCATCGAGGTACCCAGACCCAGCGCGCCCGCCGGATGCTCCACCGCCACACCGAATCCGGACGCATCGAGCAGTTCCCGGGCGAGGTCGAGGCCCGCGCGCATTTCCACCCGATCCGCGTCGTCGCTCAGATATCGGTACCGGACGAGCGGCGGGACGGTCGGGTCCGCGGATCGCAGGGCGATCTCGCCGCGGCTGCGGGGGCGCATCAGCGCGACACCGATCCTGCCGAACGGATCGTCGACACCGGCGATGACCTCGCCGAACGGGGCGGTGTACGGGCGCAGCTCGAGATCGTCGGTCTCGAGGACCACTTCGAGAACGGCGCGGCCGGAACTGTGGGGCGGCGCGTCGACCGGACGGTAGGCGAGGGTCACCTCGGGATGGTCCTCGAAATCCCGGCCGACCCCCGGCCGGTCCAGCACGACAGGGATACCGGCACGTGAAAGTTGTTGCGCCGGACCGATCCCCGAATGCATCAGCAGGTGCGGCGTCCCGACCGCGCCCGCGCAGAGGGCGACCGTATCGGCGCGGAGCACCCGTACCCGTCCGTCCTCCTCGACCTCCGCGCCGACCACCCGCGCGCCCTCCAGCACCAGACGCACCGCCCGGGTCGCCGTCCGCACCCGCAGATTCGGCCGACCAAGGTGCGGGATCAGGTAGGCCGTCGCGGTGCTGACGCGAACGCCCGCCCACGCGTTGAGCGGGACCGGTCCGACGCCTGCCGCATCGGGTTCGTTCAGGTCCGCCCGGTACTCGTGTCCCGCGGCCGTCGCTGCGCGCACGAACGCCGCACTGTAGGGATGCAACTCGTCCACGCCGGTGCGGGTCACCGGCATCGGTCCGCCGTCGCCGTGCCAGGCCCGGTCGCCGAACGGGTCGGACTCGAGGCGACGAAAGTGCGGCAACACGTCGTCGTACGACCACGACCGCGGCCACCGCGTGAAGTCGTCCGCGGTCGCCCGCACGAAATAGCCGCCGTTGACCTCACCCGAGCCGCCGAGCACCCTGCCTCGGGCGAGCAGCGCCTCCTCGCCGCCTGCCGACAGGTGCGCCGGGTAGCGCCACACGAGGTCGCTGTCCGGACCCACCGGAAGCAGTCCGAGTGCGCCGGGTCCCGTCCCCCGCGGCCCCGCTTCGACGAGCGTCACCGCGCAGTCGGGGTCCGCGCTCGCCCGGCCCGCGATGACGCACCCCGCCGAACCGCCGCCGATCACGAGGACGTCGGTGTGCGGCGGGGCCGGAGTCACCGCGTCAGTCGTGGCGTCAACGCGGCCCGGCTGCGATGCACCAACGCACCCCGCCACAGACCGGTCCCGTACGCCAGATCGTCGAGCCGCTTGTACGCCAGGTGCCGCACCGGTCCGAGTCCGCCCGGCTCGCGATGCGTCCACCAGTCGGCCGCACCCTCCGCGACCGCGACTGCGAGTGCGATCCGGCGGACCCGCCGCGAACAGAGGGCCGCGACCACCGTCACCGGCCAGTAGTGCCTGCACATCGCCGACGCGAGCTGCCACGCCCCGCCCGCCATGCCCTGGATGGCGAGCACCGTCGCGATCCTGGTCGGGCGGTCCAGATCGCCGAACGTGCGACGCAGGCGATGTACCGTCACCGCCTGGGTGACGAGGGCACCGACGAACCCGATCCGCGTTCCCGTCGCGGCGAGCAGCCATGCGAGCACCGTCCACACCGACATCGCGAGCGGCGGAACCAGGCCCTGGTGTCGGGACGCCAGCGGCGCCGCGCCCGTCCCGTAGAAAACCTTGCGCCCGAACCACTTCCGGAACGACACCCGATGGTCGTGAGCCACGTGCGCGACGGGCTCGTAGCGCAGGCGCCATCCCGCCTCGTGGAGCCGCCAGCACAGGTCGACGTCCTCCGCGACGTGCATGGACTCGTCGAACCCGCCGACATCCTCGAGAGCACGCGCTCGGACCAGCATCGCCGCGCTCGGCACGTACGACACGGCACCACCCGCACGGACCTGCCCCTCCTTGCGGCCCAGGTCGAGCGAGGAACGGGCGTGCTCGTATCGCGCCAGCGAGCCCCCCTCGGGAGCCAGCGCCACGATCCGCGGCGCCACCATCGCCACCGCCGGATCGCTGAAATGCCCCAGCATCGCATCCAGCCAGCCGGAGCGGGGCACCACGTCCGAGTCGAGAAACGCAACGAATCCGGTTGTGGCCTCGGCGATTCCGGTGTTGCGTGCCGCCGCCGGCCCCCGCGCGACGTCGTGCCGCACGACCCGAACACCACCCCGCTCGCCCTGGACTGGCGGAGTCGTGACGGGCACCGCGGAACCGTCGTCGACGACGATCACCTGCAGTCCGTGCAGAGCAGGCAGCAGTCGGTTCAGCCCCGCGACATTGTCCTTGACGGGGATGACGACGGTGACGTCCTGATTCGGCGGCGAACTCATCGGCCGCGGATTCGCGACTCCGGAGTCCAGCAGTCGCCGGGCAACCTCCGCCGTCTGGTGATCGACGACCCGCAGATATCCGTCGCCGATCATCGCGGCCGCGGTCGGCGCCAGCTTGAGCATCCGAGTCGGCGACCCCCCGATCAGGACCCGACCGGAGGAGAAGGTACGCACCGTCGGATCGAGGCGAACCCCGAATCCGTCGGGCAGTCGAGCGTGACGCATCAGGCGATCGTATTCGCTTCTGTGCTCACCGCAACATCCCGCGGGCATCCGGATCCCATCGGTGCACCGCATCCGCAGCTCGGGCGCACATCTGCTCGAACACGCGTGCCCCCTCCTCGGCCGTCGCGCCCCTCGGATCACCGAGCACACCGTTCGGGCTGACGGCCGCGACACCGCCGCTTCGCAGCGCCGGCATCAGGTCTGCGATCGGACGCACGTCACCGCACTCGACCAGGTCGGCGTGCACCAGCCCGGGCGAAAGGTGCAGTAACAAGGACGTTTCCGTGCGGCCGGCATGCGCGTCCGCTCCCGGAACCGCGCACGGCAGCCAGGCCGCGTCCCGACCCTCGTACCGCAGCAAGGCCACCGCCTCCGCCAAGGCGGGCGCGTTCCCACCGTGCCCGTTGACGAACAACACGCGCGGCGACCAGCGACACGCCGAACGCCCGTACTCGACGACCACCGACTTCAGCACCTCGCTGCCCAGCGACACCGTGCCGGCGAACCCTTCGTGCTCGCCACTCGCCCCGTACGCGATCGCAGGCGCGACCACCAACCCCGGCAACCGACCGGCAACTGCCGACGCGATCCTGGTGTCGGTGTCGAGCGGAAGGTGCGGGCCGTGCTGCTCGACGGACCCGACCGGTACCGCGAGCGCGGGACGGGACGCATCAGTCTCCGGCCACGTCGCGACGGCCAGCGGTCCGGGGCCGGCGAGGGAATCGGGTGCGGGCATGCCCCCGATGCTATGCCGCCCCGCGAGGCCGGGGGCGGACCGGGAGCAGCCGTCGCGATCAGAGCGCGGCGGCGGCACGGTGGCCCTCGACGACGGCGGCGTGGGCGCGGCGGGGGGCCAGAGCGTCGCCGATACGGTGAACCTCGAACCCACTGTTGGACAGTTCTTTCCACAGTTCGTCCACAGGACTCTGGTGCACCGAGCACACGACGGCGTCGAACTCCGGTTCGGTGACCGTGCCCGTCGGATGGTGCAGCAGGCGCAGCCGCACGCCGGTACCTGTGTCGACCGCCGCCATCGGTACCACGTCGGTCACCTGGGCGATGCTCGCGGCATGGGCGCGGCGCTGCCAGCCCTCCATGTCCAGCGTCAGTCCCAGGTCCTGGCCGACGATCAGCGCCGGTGTCGCGACGGTGACCGCACAGCCGCGCGCGGCCAGCGTCTCCGCGACGGATGTCGCCTGGTGAAATCCCAACTCGTCGAACACCAGAACCCGGCCGACCGGATCCGCCCGACCCTCCAGCGCGTCGCGCACGTCCACGACCGCGACACTGTCCGCGGCCCAGTCGGGCCTGCGGGGGCGTGCCCCCGTCGCGACGATCACCGCCTCCGGTTCCAGGCGGCGCAGCAGGTCGGCGTCCACGTCGACTCCGGTCCGTATCGTCACACCGGCACGTCGGCATTCACGTTCCAGATCGACTGCCATCTCACCGAATTCGCCTCGACCGAGGGCACTCGCGGCCGTGAGCACCTGTCCGCCCAGATGCTCGTCCCGTTCGAACAGCGTCACTCGATGACCGAGCGCGGCCGCTGTCGCGGCCGCCCTCATCCCCGCGGGCCCGCCTCCCACCACGACGACCGCACGCCCGCGACGTCGGGGTGACGGCAACGGCACCGACTCCCGTCCCGCGTCGGGGTTGACCACGCACCCGAGCCACCGGTTCATGCCGACCCGACCGATGCACTCCTGGTTGCATCCGAGGCAGGTGCGCACGTCGTCGGCGCGACCGAGCACGGCCTTGGCCGCGAAGTCCGGGTCGGCGATCTGTCCGCGCACCACGCCGACGAGATCGCAGTGCCCTTCGGCGAGCGCCCGCTCGGCCTGCTCCGGGTCGGTGAAGCGGCCGACGCCGACGACGGGGAGCGACACCGCGCGGCGAATCGCGTTGGGCACGAACAGCGCATAGCCGCGCGGCACCGCCATCGAGGCCTCGATCAGGTGCAGCGTCTCGGTGGCCATCCCGATCGACGTGTTGAGGTAGTCGACGTGGCCGGACACCTCGATCATCCGCGCCACCGACACCGCCTCGTCGAGGTGGATGCCGCTCGCAATCGACTCCTCCCCCGTCAACCGGACTCCGACCACCAGGTCGGGCCCGACAGCTGCGCGGACCGCTGCGATCACCGCGAGGAGCAGTCGGGCCCGGTTTGCGAGCGTCCCGCCGTGGTCGTCGGTGCGCTGATTGGTCTGCGGGGAGAGGAATGCGCGCAGGATCGACGACTGCGACGCCTGGATCTCGACGCCGTCGAATCCGCCTGCGCGACAACGCTCGGCGACGGTGGCGTAACTCTGCACCAGTTCGTCGATCTCGCTCGCGCCGATCTGCCGGGGAACTTCACGGAACAGCGGATCCGCGACGGGACTCGGTGCCCACAGGTGCAGACCCGAGTACATGCTCGACCCCTGGCCCCCGTTGTGGTTGAGCTGGGCGAGGACGACGGCGCCGTGGGCGTGCACGGCGTCGGTGATGCGCCGGTAGCCGGTCACCACCTCCGGCCTGTGCCCCTGGATCACCTTCTCGTACGGCCGGTCCGTCGGGTGGACGCAGTGCTCCTCGGTGATGATCAGTCCGGCGCCGCCCTTGGCCCGTGCCTCGTAGTAGGCGGCATGCTGCTCGGTTGGCAGCCCGCCGACGGCGGCGTTCGTCAGGTGCGCGGTGAACACGACGCGGTTCCGGAGGCGGCGCGGTCCGATCGTCAGGGGTGACGTGAGGGTCGGTGTCGTATTCACCGCGACCACTCCGTCAGCAGGTGTGTCGCGGCCTCCCGGCCCTCGCGTATGGCCTCGGCCACCGTGCGCGGCGCGATCCGGTCCCCCACCGCGAACCGGCGTTTCGCGGAGGCCAACTCTCCCCCTGGCCCGGTGCCGTCCACCGACACCGACTCGTCGGGGACGCGGTGTCCGCAGTCGACGACGGCGTCGGCACGAACGACATCCCGCGCGCCGGTGTGCACGTGCTCGAGTTCGACCCGGCCGGCGGAGAGTCCGACGATTCGGGACCGCAGGTACCGCACGACCCCGGCGCGCTGGAGGCGGCCGTTGGCGTCGGCGAGGTCGCCGGTGCGTCCGAGTTGAGTTCCAACGACAGGATCGGGCGTCACCACGACCACGCTTCGGCCCCGCGCGGCGAGCATCTCGGCGACGGCGACACCGACGGGTCCGCCGATCGGATCCCACACCACCGCCGTGCCGTCGGGGAGCGTCCCCTCGAACACGTCGGCGGCGGCAACCACCGGCACGGTGCCGTCCCCCGGCACCGGCCACGGCCCGGCGACACCTCCGGTGGCGACCACGACCG
Organism: Rhodococcus sp. Q; assembly: GCF_005503035.1. NCBI lineage: Bacteria > Bacillati > Actinomycetota > Actinomycetes > Mycobacteriales > Nocardiaceae > Rhodococcus > Rhodococcus sp. Q. The sequence continues at coordinate 54,812 of NZ_SCOY01000012.1, read as the reverse complement.
CGGCGGCATGGTCGGCGGCGATCTCGCGGTCGGTCACCTCACGCCCCAACTCCACCCGGACGCCGAGGCGGTGGCACTCGTCCGCGAGCCATTCGGTCCACGCGGACAACCGCTCCCGGCCAGGTCCTGTCGCCGTGCGCGCCACCATCCCGCCGAGACGCCCGGACCTCTCGGTCAGCCGGACCCGGTGACCGCCCGCCGCCAGCACGCGGGCCGCCTCGAGACCCGCGGGTCCGCCCCCGACCACCCACACGTCGCGACCGCCGCCCGGGTGAGGGGACCCCTCGACCGGTTCGGCAGACTTCGGGTTCCCCTCGCCCGGGGTGGGGTTGCCGATGCAGGTGACGACGGGGTTGCGAGGGTCGCGGACGAGGCAGGTCTGGTTGCAGAGCACGCACGGCCGCGGCGCGCGACCCTCCCGGACCGCGCGCACCAGGTCGGGGTCGGCGATCTGCGCTCGCGTCATCTCGACGAGGTCCGCGACGCCGTCCTCGAGCGCGCGCGACGCGGCAGCGGGGTCGACGACGCTGCCCTGCAACACCACCGGCACCCCGATTGCGCGGATCCGACGCGCCGGTTCCACGTTGAACATGGGCGGGGTGTGCGCGTCCGGCCTGCACCGGGTCGCCGTCGTCGGCCCACCACGGACGACGGTCACGAGATCGAGCGAATCGGACAGCGCCCGAAGCTGTTCCGCGGCGGCGTCGATCGATATCCCACCCCACGGAGCGAGCTCGTCACAGGACAGCCGGAGAGCGAGGATCCGATCCGGGCCGAGAACCGCGCGGACGGCGGCGACCACCTCGCGCAGCAGTCGGGCGCGGTCGGTGCCGTACTCGTCGGTACGGACGTTGGTGAGCGGCGAGAGGAACTGCCGCAGCAACGCCGTCGGGCCCGCATCCACCTCGACACCGTCGACGTCCGCCGCGACAGCGATCGCCGCGGACTCCGCGAATCCCGCTATCACCGACCCGATCTCGGTGTCACCCATCTCCGCGGGCATCTCCCGGCTCACGACGTCGGCGACCGGCGACGGCGCCCACAGCACCGACTGGGAGTACGCGCTCGACCCCTGCGATCCGTGGTGCCCGAGTCCGGCCAGGATCAGGGCGCCGTGCGGTCGGCACGCCTCGACGACGGCTCGCCACCCCGGACCGCACTCGGCGGCGAGCGGCGCACGCTCGTACGGCCAGTCGTCCGCGCACACCGACGCGGTCTCGGTCACGACGATGCCGCATCCGCCGCGAGCCCGCGCTTCGTAGTAGTCGGTGTGCCGGGGTGAGAACCCGCGGCCCACACCGAGATTGGTCTCGTGAGCGCCGAAGACCACCCGTGACCGGGCTCTGCGCCCGGCCAGGGTGGTCTCGTCGGTGATACCCGGCAGTGGTCTAGACCCCGAGGTCGCGGCGGAAGCCTTCGGGGATGACCAGGTCGGCGGGCGACAGGTCCGCGATGTTGGAGTGCCCGAGACCGAGGACGGCGGAGTCGACGCCGCCGCGCAGGATGTCGAGGACGTTCTCGACACCGGCCTGACCGTTGGCCGCCAGACCCCACAGGTACGAGCGGCCGATCATGACCGCGCGGGCACCGAGCGCGAGCGACTTGACGACATCGGAGCCGCGGCGGATACCGCCGTCGAGCACGACCTCGATCTGCTCGCCGACGGCCTCGGCGATCGCGGGCAGCGCCCGGATCGGCGCCGGGGTGCCGTCGAGGTTGTTGCCACCGTGGTTCGACACCGAGATCGCGGTGCAGCCGGCGTCGACGGCGCGCTTGGCGTCGTCGACACGCATGACGCCCTTGAGCATGAACGGGCCGTCCCACTGCTCACGCAGCCACGCGACGTCCTCCCACGTGGGCAGCGGCGTCCCCATCCACGACCCGTACGCGCCGAAGAACGTCGGAGCCGGGCCGCCGTCGGCGGGCGCGAGGTTCGGGGTCGTCAGGTCCGGGATGGCACCCGACTTCACGAACTGCGACAGCCACTTCGGGTGCAGGATTCCCTGCAGGGCGTTGGCGCGCATCGCGGCGAAGTCCATCTTCTCCGGGATCGCCGGGGAACCCCAGTCGCGGCCCATCGAGAACGACCAGTCGAGCGTCATGATCAGACCGGTGGCGCCCGCCTTCTTCGCGCGCTCCATCCGATGCAGCAGCTCGTCGCGGGTGCCGACCCAGTACATCTGGAAGAACGTCTGCGGGTTCGCCGCGACGACGTCCTCGACGGACTTCGACGCGAACGAGGACAGGCCCATCGCGATGCCGCGGGCCGCGGCGGCGCGAGCGACGGCGACCTCACCGTCGGGGTGCACCGCCTGCACGCCCGTCGGGGAGATCATCACGGGGAAGGACAGCGGCTGCCCCATCACCGTGGTCGACAGTTCCCGCTTGTCCGACAGTCCCGCCACGTGCGGCGCGAAGCCGAGCTCGGCGAACGATTCGGTGTTGTCGGAGGTCGACACGCCCTTCTCGGAGCCGGCGACCAGCGCCATGTACACCGGCTTCGGCAGACGCTTCTGGGCCCGCCGCTGCGCCTCGGCAACGGTCTCGAACCACGCATTCTTAGCCATCGAGATTCCTCTACTTCATTCCCGCGAGCGGGTTTTCGTCACAGATCTTGGCCGGAGGCCGGGTGGTGAGCAGCGTCAGCGGCACCGGCGCCTGCGGGACGCGGCGTTCGGCACGCTTGCCGGTTCGGGAATGGTCCTGACTGGACTTCGGGACACTGCGGTCCGCTTCGAGCGCCGATTCGCCGTATCCCTGAACGCATTCGGGGTCCGGACCGTCCATCGGCAGGCCGGTGAAGAACTTCGCGGCCATGCAACCACCGCGGCACGCGTCGTAGTGCGCGCACTTGGAGCAGGCGCCGCCGGTCTGCGGGGAGCGCAGGTCCTGGAACAGGTCGGAGTGCTGCCACACGTGCTGGAAACCACCGTCGGACACGATGTTTCCGGCGAGGAACTGGTCGTGGATCGCGAACGGGCACGCGTAGACGTCGCCGATCGGGTCGATCAGGCAGACGACGCGGCCTGCGCCACACAGGTTCAGTCCGGGCAGCGCGTCACCGTAGGCGGACAGGTGGAAGAACGAGTCACCGGTGAGCACACCCTCGCCGTTGGCGACGAGCCAGTCGTAGAGTTCGCGCTGCTGCGCCTGCGTCGGGTGCAGCTCGTCCCACACGTCGGCGCCGCGGCCGGACGGGCGGAGTCGCGTGATCCGCAGCGTCGCACCGTATTTGTCGGCGAGCGCCTTGAAATCGTCGAGCTGGGACACGTTCTGACGGGTGACGACGACGGAGATCTTCGCGTCCTTGAACCCCGCCTCGGCCAGGTTCTCCAGCGCCCGCACCGCCATGTCGAACGAGCCGGGGCCACGGACTGCGTCGTTGACCTCGGCGGTCGCACCGTCGAGGGAGATCTGCACGTCGACGTAGTCGGACGAGGCCAGGCGTGCAGCGACCTTCTTGTCGATCTTGACGCCGTTGGTGGAGAACTTCACACCCACCTGGTGCTCGGTCGCGTAGTCGACGAGCTCCCAGAAGTCCGAGCGGACGGTCGGCTCACCGCCACCGATGTTGACGTAGAAGACCTGCATGCGCTGCAACTCGTCGATGATCGACTTGCACTGCTCGGTCGACAGCTCCCGAGGGTCACGCCGCCCGGACGAGGAGAGGCAGTGCACGCACGACAGGTTGCATGCGTACGTCAGCTCCCAGGTCAGGCAGATCGGGGCGTCGAGGCCGAGCTCGAACTGATCGACCAGTCGCCCCACCGCGGGCGGCGGGCTGGTGGCGGGTGGTTCCAGAACGGAGGTCATGGGTTCTAGTCCTCGTCAGAAAGAAGTGGGTGGCGGACGATCAGGCGGCGGAGGCGGCAGCCGCGGGGACGATCATCTTCGACTCGGCCAGTGTGGCCAGGGCACGCGCGTAGATGTCGATCCGGGCGTCCTCGATGCCTGCCGCGCGGATCGCACTGCGGGCGTCGGGATGGTCGGCCAACGACTTCACGATGCCGACGATGGTCACGTTCTTCAGGAAGGACAGCTTGCGGGTCCCGAAGTGGTAGAGCAACGCCCCGAAAGGTTCGGGGCGAAGCGCCACCTGCGGGTGCAGCTGCCACCCGGTGTCGAGATTCACGGTCAGTACACGCCGCACATGCCGTCGATCGAGACCTCTTCCACGAGAGACTCCTGGACGAGCTCGGTCTCGGCGACCACGGATTCACGAGTGTCGGACATTCACTTACCTCCTGTGTCAGTGTTGATCCGGTCTCAGCCCTCTGTTGCTGTGACTCGGCTCACGACAATAATGGCATCGAGTGCAGAATGGAAGGCAGGACGCGAACTTGGCGGGTAACAGCAGGTCGGAGCCGGTCCGAATCGGCCGCAGACCGTCGACGACTCCCGATCGGATCAGCAGCATCGCGATCGCCCTGTTCGCGGAACAGGGATTCGAGGAGACCAGCGTCGATCAGATCGCCGAAGCCGCGGGCATCGCACGGCGCACCTTCTTCCGCTACTTCCCCTCGAAGAACGCGGTGCCGTGGGGCGACTTCGACACCCACCTGTCCGACATGCGCGAGCAGCTCGCGAACCTTCCCGACGACATCTCGCTCGCCGACGGACTGACCAGGGCACTGCTCGAGTTCAACCGGTTCCCGCCGGACATCGCGCCGATCCACCGCAAGCGCATGGAAGTGATCCTGAACGCGCCGGCACTGCAGGCGTACTCCATGGTCATGTACACGGGATGGCGCGACGCCATCGCGGAATACGTCGCGGCCCGCCTCGGCTGCCGCACGACCGACCACCTCCCCCGAACGGTTGGCTGGCTGGTGCTGGGCACCGCGCTGGCCGCGTACGAGCAGTGGCTCACCGACGAGAACCTCGAGTTGCCCGACCTGCTGCGGGCGGGCAGCGCAATCCTGACCGATGGACTCACGACGCTGTCGGCGACCACCGATTCGTGACCCGGACAGGCCTGTCGACCTGGTGCGGCCGATTCCTGTACCGAAATTCCCCGGACCCGACCTCATCTCGGGCAATCGGCCTTAAACTTGGGCCAGAGGTCGGCACGAGTCGACCGAACACTCGCCATGGGACGCACGATGACGGACAAGTCCGTGATCTTGGGTCGGCCTGCCCGACGCAACGTCGGCGCCGACTCACGGACGACCGGCGCCACACACGGCAACCTGTCCGAGCAGGAGATCGTGAACGCGGCCCTGCGCGTCATCCATCAGGACGGCCTCGAGAAACTCTCGATGCGGCGCCTGTCGCGTGAACTCGGCGTGTCGGCGATGGCGCCGTACTACTACGTCACCGACAAGCACGAACTGCTCGACCTCGTGGCCACCGCGGCGCTGGGGGGAATCACCGCGCCCGAGCCCGGCCCCGACTGGACCGAGCGGCTCCGCAACCTGATCGACCAGATCGACGAGCGGCTCTCGACGTATCCGGGACTCGGCGAGGTACTGCTCGACCGGATGCTGCGATCGCAACGACACCTGGTCGCGCTGGTGATGGACATCCTCTTCGACGCCGGATTCACCGACCGCAACGTCTACTGCGCCTACGCGACGATCCACACCTATCTGTACGGCCGCAGCGGCGTCACCACGCAGGATCCGAGGGTGCCGGACCCATCCGTGCTCCCCGAGTCGATCGCCCGCGCGACCGCCCACATCGATCGGATCCACGGTCACGACGTCTACCGATTCGGTGTCGCGACGCTGATCGCGGGCCTGAAGGCGCAGCTCGATCGTCAGGGCGAGACGCAGCACGAGTGACGCGGTCGTCCCGATTGCCGGGAGCGGGCGTGCACAATCTACGATCCAGCTGCTTACATGCTTTCTGCTACTCTGCAAAACTAGAACACGTTACAGAACGTGTGCACCGCTCCCCATGCAGCGCCCCGAGAGGATCGACCATGACCACTGTTGACGTTCCGCACAGCTCCAGGTCGGTTGTGCTGACAGTGTCGGGTGTCGTGGAGGAGACGTCGGACGCCCGCTCGCTGGTGTTCGCGGTCCCGGACGACCTGCGCAGCCGATTCGAGTACCGGCCCGGCCAGTTCCTGACCCTGCGCATCCCCAGCGACCAGACGGGTTCCGTCGCACGCTGCTACTCGCTCGCCAGCTCCCCGTTCGTCGACGGCGAGCCCAAGGTCACCGTCAAGCGCACCGTCGACGGGTACGGCTCCAACTGGCTGTGCGACAACGTCAAGGTCGGTGACACGATCGAGGTGCTTCCGCCCTCCGGAGTGTTCACCCCCAAGTCGCTCGACCACGACTTCCTGCTGTGGGGCGCGGGCAGCGGCATCACCCCCGTCATCTCCATCCTCAAGTCCGCCCTGAGCCAGGGCAGCGGCCGAGTGGTACTGGTCTACGCCAACCGGGACGAGACCTCGGTGATCTTCCGCGACGAGCTGCGCGCCCTCGCCGCCGAGTACCCGACCCGCCTCACCGTCGTGCACTGGCTCGAGTCGCTGCAGGGCCTGCCGACCCCCGACCAGTTCGCGACGCTCGCCGCCCCGTTCACGTCGTTCGAGTCGTTCATGTGCGGCCCCGGCCCCTTCATGGACACGGTCCACAAGGCACTCGCCGAGGCGGGCGTTCCGCGCAACCAGGTGCACGCCGAGGTGTTCAACTCGCTCGCAGGCGACCCGTTCCAGGACGTCGAGCTCGCGGAGGTCAGCGAGGAGGAGGCCGCCGACGCGGCGACCGTCACCGTCACCCTCGACGGAGAGACCCACGAACTGAGCTGGCCGCGCAAGCAGACGCTCGTCGACATCATGCTCGCGAAGGGCCTGGACGTGCCCTACTCCTGCCAGGAAGGCGAGTGCGGCTCCTGCGCCTGCACCGTGCTCCAGGGCAAGGTCGAGATGGAGAACAGCGAGATCCTCGACCCCGAGGACATCGCGGCCGGCTACATCCTCGGCTGCCAGGCCAAGCCCGTCACCGACCGCCTCGAGATCGAGTTCTGACACCCGCACCGTCTGCGCGCATCCGGCGATAGCGGGTGCGCGCAGACGGGTCGAGATGCTCGGTCGCGTAACTCAGCGCCGTCGCTCCCATCGCCGGGGCGTACTCGTCGAGGAAGACCGTCAGCAACGCGCGATCGACCCGCTTGCCGACCTCCCGAAGCATCCAGCCGAGCGCCTTCTGCGTCAGGTCGCGCCGGTCGGCGAGCAGCCGCGGCGCCAGGTCGAGCGTGGTCGACGCGTCACCGCGCCGGATGAAGCCGAACGTGGTCAGCAGGGCCACCCGCCTGCGCCAGAGATCCTCGTCCGCACCGAGATCGAACACCGGATCGCGCGCCCGGTCGAACAGCCAGCCGCCGAGGATCCGCTCCGCCGACGCGTCCACGAGGTCCCAGTTGTTCACCCGGCCACGCAGCACCGCGGCCAGATAGAACTCGGCGATCCGCTCACGCTGCGCATCGTCGCGGGTACGAACCCCGCTCGCCTTCTCGAACCGCCGTACCAGGATCAGCAGACCCGCCAGCCGGTGTTCGTGCACCTCGCTGTCGAGGAGTGCGTCGACCTCCGGCAGCGGTAGGTCGGCGAACCGCTGCACGACCTTCCGCGTCGCGGGTACGCGCACCCCGACGAACACGTCCCCCTCGCCGTACTCCCCCGGACCGGTCCGGAAGAAGCGCTGCAGATTCGCGGCGTCGACCGGATCCGAGACCTCCGCGAGTGCCGCTGCGACGTCACGGTGGCCATACCCGACGGTGCTCATGCCCCGACCCTGCCACATACCCACTCACCTGCACGAACACCTTGATCGGACGGTCGATCAGGGCTATACCTGAAGGTGTGCCGCAATACCGACATATGCGGCAAATCCGGCGAAGGAGGCTGGAAATGAACGCATCCGTCAACAGGTGGCAGGACTGGGTCGCCGTGGTGATCGGCGCAGTCGTGGCGCTCTCCCCACTCTGGGTCGACACCAACAGCGCCGCCCAGTGGTCGATGATCGTCCTGGGCGTCCTCGTCGCCGCTGCGGGCGTCGCCAACATGATGGCGCCCACCTCCGAGATGGTCGTCGGGGCGATGGGTGTCCTCGGCGTCCTGCTCTTCGTCGCACCCTGGGTCACCGGCTACGCCGACATGGCGGGCGCCGCATGGACGTCCTGGGTCGGCGGCGCCGCGACCGTGCTGACCGCACTGGCCGCGATGCCCGAGGGTTCCCGCATGCACATCGGCCACGGCGGAGGACTCGCACCGCATCACTGAGCACGTCCACCACTGATCCCGCCAACGCGCCGGGACGGATCGCGCCCGCCCCGGCGAAGGAGGAGGTGTTCGACGTGCCCGGCACCCGGAGAGGTCGATCGCAGCCAGGCAGCGACACCCGGACGAGGATCCTCGACGCCGCCGAACAACTCATCGCCACCCGGGGATTCGACGCGACGCCCACCGCCGCGATCGCCGCACGCGCAGACGTCCCCAAAGGCCTCGTCTTCTACTACTTCCCCACGAAGGAGTCGATTCTCACCGCACTCCTCACCGAACGGTTGTCCACCCAACCCGCCATCGACGTCACTGGTGTCGCGGTGACGGGCGCGCCGGTCGACGCCCTCGTCAACCTCGACGCGGCACTCGGCCGCGACGACAGCCCCACCGTCCGCGAGATCCTCTGGAGGGAAGCGGGCACCCATCCCGCCGCACGCGAGCAACTGCGGGCCCTGCGCGCACATCTGCAGGCACTGACCGTGGAGGTGCTGCGGGCCAGTGCCCCGCTGACCGCACCGGCACGCGTCCTCGACTCCTGCGCGAGCGCCTGGGTCGCCGCGATGTTCACCGCCACCCACCTCGACCGATTCCGTGGACGCGAGGAGCGGGTGGAGTACCTGCGATCGGTCGCGCGGGTCGTGACCGCAGGAATGGGCGCGCTATCGCATCCGTGAATCCTCGACGCCCCGCATCCGTGAGTCCTCGACGCGCCGCATCGGCGAATCCTCGACGCCCCGCACCGGTACAACCAGTTCACGACCGTCGGCGTAGACACCGGCACTGGCGGGCAGAGCCCCCGGCCGACCACTGACCAGCACCGACACCGTCCCGCCGCCGCCGACGTCCCGTCCGAGGGCGTCGATCCGACGAAGGGTCTGAGCCGCGACCGCGCGCGCACTGTCGAAGAGCGTCACGCCGGCGGGCAGTCGCTCGGTGATCAGATCCGCGACCAGCGGATAGTGCGTGCAGCCGAGGACCACCGCATCACAGGAGTCCGGCGTGCTCGCCACGGCCGCGTCCACCGCCGCCGCGATCCGGTCGGTGTCCCCGAGGTCGATGGCGTCGGCAAGCCCGTGACAGGCGACGCCGACGACGTCGCTACCGTTGCCGAACCGGGCGATCAGATCCGCCTGATAGGCACTCGCCGTCGTCGCGGCCGTCGCCCAGATGGCCACCGACCGGGACACCGCCGCGGCAGGCTTGATCGCGGGCACCGTCCCGATCACCGGGATCGAGTCCCCCAGATGTGTGCGCACGTGGTCCAGCGCCGTCACACTGGCCGTGTTGCAGGGCAGTACGACCACCTCGGCGCCGAGCCCGACGGCCCGATCCGCGGCTGCCACCACCCGGTCGACGACCCACTGCGCCGGCTTAGGACCCCATGGGGCGCCGTCCGGATCCATCGACAGCAGCAGATCCAGCTCCGGACGCAGTCGACGCAGCCACGCCGACGTCGGCAGCAACCCGAGACCCGAGTCGATCAGCGCAACCGTCATCGGATCCGCCCGGTGACCGCCGCGAGAAGCCACACCCGGTCCGACGAGTCCTTCACCGCCGAATCCTTCACCACTGTCCTCTCCACCGAATTCACCTCGACAGTCGAGAGTATCCGCAGCCCGCGACCGCGCGCTCGGCAGCATTCGCGGCTCAGCTGGTGCGACGAAGGAACAGGCACCCCGCCGACCCCGATCCACCGAGCGCGACCACCGCCGTCGACGGCGGACCACCGGACTCGGAGCCACCCTCGTTCCCGCGCATCCGAGCGACGGCTTCGACAACCAGATCGAGGTCCGGACGCCTGCCCAGACCGAGGTGGCCGCCGTGCGGATTGACCGGAAACGTGCCGCCGCGCGAGATGGTGCCCGCCGTCGCCAGAACGCCGCCCGCACACCCCGGGTCACAGAGGCCCAGCGCCTCCAGCCAGGTCACCACCCGGAACGAGTACTCGTCGCCGATCAGGAGGATGCCGGGCACGGCACCGTGCAGGTCCTCGCGCAGAGATGATCCGGCACGGTCGGCGGCGCGCTCGGAATCCCGCTCCGCGAGCGGACTGACCGCGTAGGCGGCACCGACACCACCGACGCCGACGGGTCGGCTCCCCGACCGCCGCTCCACGCGGCCTACGGGTTCGAGCACCACCGCCGCCGATCCGCCGACGGGTCGCGCGCGGTCGTGCACGCAGAGAGGGTCGGCGAGCATCGGTGCCGACAGGTAGTCCCGCAGGCTCAGTCCCCGGCCCGCGTTCGCGGATGCGACGATCGCGATCCGGGCCAGATCAGGGCGGGTCAGCCCGAAACGCTCGATGTACGCGCGGGCGTCCAGCGCGACGTCGACCGTCTCGTCGTCCGCGCCGTACGGTGCGTGCCAGCTCGCCCACCCTGTGACGGCCTCGGCGCGGCCGAAGCGATCGGCGCCGGATCGTGGATCGGGCGGCGGCATCGTCTCGACGCACACGATCGCCCGCAGCCGTCCGGACACGACCGCGTCGACCGCCTGCACTGCGGCCGCACCCAGGGCACCGTGATCCGAAATCTCCGTCCGCCAACACAATTCGAATCCGAACAGATCGGAGACCGCGTAGGCGTCGACCCCGCAGGCGAGCAGACCGTCGATGTCGGAGACCGAGGTTCCGGCGTCGGAGAGTGCGGCACGCACCGCTGCACCCGTGGATGCGAGGGCGTCGCCGGGCGCCGCGCGGCCGACGCCGGACACGACGACCCCGCCGGCGCCGCTCACGACACCGCCTCGATCCGGGCTTCGAACAGGTCGGACTCCTCGAGTTCGGCCAGCGGCAACCAGATCCGGTCGTCGACCTGCTCGAACACCAACCGGACCGGTGCTCCGACCCGGAGGTCGTCCGGATCGCATTCGACCAACCCGAGCAGGAGCCGCACTTCCTCGAGGAGGTCGACGATCCCGACGAGGCGAGCGCGGGGGCGAGCGCCCGGGATGCCGGTCCAGGACGCCAACACACCCTTGCCGCTGACCGGTTCGAACTCGAGGCGGTCGAACCAGCAGTGCCTGCAACTCGGAACCGGGGGAAACGACCAGCGACCGCACCTCGGGCACCGTTGCACCAGCAGTCGCCCCGACGCACCACTGGTCCAGTGCGCCGCGGTCAGGTCCGTCGGTTCCGGAAGCGCACGCCGACCGTGCACCATGAATTCACGGTAGCCGCAGTGACGCCACCGCGGTGCCGTGATTCAGACGACCACGGCGGTGCCGTGAATCAGACGACCACGGCGGTGCCGTGAATCAGACGACCACGGCGGTGCCGTGAATCAGACGACCACGGCGGTGCCGTGAATCAGACGACCACGGCGGTGCCGTGAATCAGACACCCGCGGGGTCGAGTACGTCGCCGATGGGGACGCGGCCCGACACCTTGGCACGCATCTTCATCACCGGGCCCGCGAGTCCGCCGCCGACGACGGCGACGAGGTTGCCGTCGCGCTCGTAGTAGGCGAGGAACTTGCGTCCGTCGTCACGGACGATGTGGACGGTGTCGGTGCCGGACGGTTCGCCGAGTGCCTGGATCTTGACGTCGTACTGATCGCTCCAGAAGTACGGCACCTGAGCGGGGGCGTCGGGTGCGGCCCCGGTCACGAGGGCGTGTGCGGCGATCTTGGCCTGCTCTCCGACGTTGCTCCAGTGCTCGACCCGTCGATGCTCGCCCTCCGGCTGCTGCCAGGACGCGACATCGCCGACGACCCACACGTTGGGGTCGCTGGTGCGTCCGGTGGCGTCCGCGAGGACGCCACCGCCTGCGGCACGGTCCGCGAGGGCGATCCCGGAGTCGTCGAGCCATCCGGTGACGGGGTGCGAGCCGATGCCGATCACCACGAGGTCTGCGGTGATCTGGGAGCCGTCACTGAGTACGGCTCCGGTGACCCGGTCGTCTCCGACCAGCGAGTCGAGTCCGATCCCGCTGCGCACGTCGACACCCTCGCCGGTGTGCAGGCGGGCGACGAGGGCGCCGACCTGCTCGCCGAGCACGGATGCGAGCGGCGTGGGCTGCGGTTCGACGAGGACGACGTCGAGTCCGCGGGCGCGGGCACTGGCGGCCACCTCGCAGCCGATGAACCCTGCTCCGACGACGAGTGCGGTCCGGCCTGCGACCAGGTCGCCGCGGAGGGCGTGCGCGTCCTCGAGGGTTCGCAGCACGTGAACGCCGGCCAGGTCGGCGAGGCCGGGGATGCGCCGCGGGGTGAGTCCCGTCGCGATGACCAGGTGGTCGTAGTCGAGGGTGGTGCCGTCGGCGAGGGTGACCGTGCGCGCCGCGGAGTCGAGCGCTGCTGCGGCCGAACCGAGTCGCAGGTCGACCCGCAGGTCGTCGTAGTGGTCGGCGGGCTTGAGCGTCACGTCGTCGGTTTCACCGCGGACGACGTCCTTCGACAGCGGCGGCCGGTCGTACGGCAGGTGCGATTCGTCCCCGACGAGGACGATCTCGCCGTCGTGACCGGCCCTGCGCAGTTCCTCAGTGGTCCGCAGGCCGCCAAGCCCTGCCCCGACGATCACAATCCGTCCGACACCCATCGCGCGTTTTCCCCTTCACACCTCGTACACGACCGTGCTCGATCGTGTGGAAAGTTCATACCAAACTGACACGCGTTTCAGTAGTGCCACATCATGACGGTTCGAAGTCCGAGACGAGCCACCGGCCGTCGATCCGGGTCAGATCGACGCGCGCACCGACCTTCGTGGTCACCGGATCGGGAGCAGCATCAGTGCTGGTCACCTGCGTCAGGAACACCAACGCCTCGGCATCGTCGCCGTCGACGCTCGACACTCCTGTCGCCGTGACGGTGGCGGTCGAGGTGACCCGATTCGTCCGCGAAGTTGGAACGACGACCGTGTCGGTGAACTGTCCGTACCGGGCCCGGAAGTCGCCCGTCAGCCGTTCCCCGGCGGCGTACTGATCCGCCGCGACGGTGTCCGGGGTGTAGGTCAGCAGCGCCGCTGACGTCTCCGCCGCCGCCTGCGCGACGTCGTCGCGTGTCTGTGCGCTCACCCGCGCCTGCGCATCGTCCACCGTCACGGACAGCACCGCGGCACCCGACGCCAGCAGCACCGCAAGCACACCGAGACACCACGCCATCAGTCGAGAGCCCCTCATGCGACGTACTCCAGCGCTGCCGTGCGATACACGCCGTCCACCTCGTCCATCGTCAGCCGCAACCGCCACACCCTCGACTTCTCCTCGGGTTCCACGCGATTGGTGACGGTGGATCGAACCTGAACGAGGACGACACCGCTGTCACCGTCCCACGACTCGATCGCAGCGTCCGCCTCCTGGCCGACGGTGGTGACCTCGGTGTCCTGGACGACCGACACGAACGACTCGGCACTCGACGCGAAGTCGTCGTGGAACTCGCCGGTGGCTCCGGCCAGGACGCGGCGGACGTCGCTCTCGGCCGTCGCGTGATCGACGGTCGCGAGGTTCATCGCGGTGTCGCGGGCCGCGGCGAGCGCGTCACGCTGCTGCGACTCCAGCGCCGACGCCTGCCGGTACTGCCACAGCAACACCCCACACACCCCCGCGAGCAGCAGACAGACAACCCCGAACGCCGCGACCACGACGCGCCCGCGCCGGGTCGTTCCGGCGCGGCCGTCCTCATCCGACGGGGACGCGTCGTCCACGTGTGTCTGCGCCATACCCGTCCTTCGTCCGACTCCGTTGCGCGCTCCACCGTAGGTGATCCGACTCACAACCTCCGCTGCCCCTCCGCACTCACTAGGGTTGAGGGGTGACCACAGCACCCGACCCCGGCGACACCCCCGCGCAACGACCCGGCCACGGGACCGTGCAGTTCGCGTCCGCGGCCTCGACCGAACTGGTCGGGTCCCAGGGCCGCACGATCATCGCCGACGCCGTCGTCGCGAAGATCGCCGGAATCGCCACCCGCGAGATCAGCGGCGTCTTCGACGTCGGAGGCGGCACCGCGCGGGTCGTCGGCGCGCTCCGCGACCGCATCCCCGGCGCCCGCGTCAATCACGGGCAGGGAGTCGCCGTCGAGGTCGGTGAGAAGCAGGCCGCGATCGACATCGGGATCGTCGCCGAGTACGGCGTCGCCCTCCACGAACTCGCGGCCGGTATCCGCCGCAACGTCATCGCCGCCGTGGAACGGATGACCGGCCTCGAGGTCACCGAGGTCGACATCACCATCTTCGACGTCGTCCTCTTCGACGACGCCCAGCAGTCGAACGAACCGGATCCGCGCCCGAGGGTGCAGTGAGCAGCCACGCCGGCAGTGCCGACACCGACGCCGACCTGATCGCGGCGCGAGTGCTCGCGGTGCCCGGTGTCGCCGGACTGCACGGCGGCGAGTTCGGCGAGGTCGCCACCTACCTTCCCGGTCGCCGCGTCCTCGGCGTCCGGCTCACCGATCCCGGGTGCGCCGTTCACATCGTGGTCGCGTACCCGAACAACGTCGTCGACGTCGCGGACGCGGTCCACCGCGCAGTGTCCCCGCTGATCGCGGGCCCGGTCACGGTGACCGTGGAGGACGTCGCCGACAGCACCGCCGCGGCACCGGCCGACACCTTGGAAGGGACATCGCGATGAACAGCACGGTCGTCGGACTGCTGGCCGGGTTGTTGCTCGCGCTGGCCGGGATTCTCGGCGGATTCGCCGGATTCGTGTTCGCCGTGATGCTCGGCGGCGCAGGCATGGCGATCGGCGCGCACCGCGACGGGCACTTCGATCTCGGGGCACTGTTGCGAAGCAGGGGCCGTGGCTGATCCGATCGCCGTCACCGGGGATCCCACGTCCGGGGAGACGATCTCCGAGACGCCGCACAGCGACGTCGACCTCGAACGCGGCGCGCGTGGACAGCTCGTCGTCAAGGATCGCGCGGTATCGAAAATCGCTGTTGCAGCAGCCCTTTCGGTTCCCGGTGTCGTCCGCCACACGGGTAGCCTGCTCGCCCTGTCCGCGCGCGACCTGCCGCGCGCGGACGTGACGACGGGACCGGACTCCGTCGCCGTCACCCTCTACCTCGCCGTGACCTGGCCGTGCCCTGTCGCCGTCCTCTCCCGTGAGGTGCACGCCGCGGTCGCCGATCGCGTCGAGACCCTCACGGGCATGGCCCTCGAACACCTGCACGTCGTTGTCGCCGCCGCGGTCCCCCGTCCGGAGGGCACCACCGACATGGACGCCCGCCAACTCGCTGCGGAGTGCGATCCGGAGATCGTTCCTGTGCGGGCTCGGCCCCCGCTGGCGCGTCCGGGATCGGCGGTCGTCGCGGTGGCCGCCGCTGCACTGTTGATCGGTGTCGCGGTGGTCGCGGGCCGTGAATTCCTCATCGAGAAGGGCGCCATCTCACCTGCGGCGTGGGTTCGGAACTCGGTCCGGTGGATCGCGGACCTGCACGGGCAGACGTGGATGGTGGCTGCAGCGCTGGGTGCCACGGCGGTGGGCCTGATCCTGATCTGCCTGTCCGTGATGCCACGTACCCGGACCCACGTTCCGGTCGGCGACGACGGCAGCGCCGTCGTGTGGATGCGCCCGACCGACGTCGCACGCATGTGCAGTTCCCGCGCAGGCACCGTCGGCGGCGTTTCCGCCGTGCACACCACTGTGGATCGCAGGCGCGCAACGGTGCACGTGACACCGAACGGCGAGGTGGCGTCGGACGCCCTGGAACAGCAGGTACGTGACACCGTCGAACCCGCACTCGCCGCGGTCTCGTCACCGCGGGAACTCCGTGTCCGGGTCGGGAAGGTCAAGCAGTGAAACGGCGAACGTCCATCCTGGACCGCCTGGTCGCGCTCACCGCGGGACTGGTGCTCATCGGCGCAGCCGGTCTCACGCTGACGTGGTTCGTCGGGGTCGAGTCGGTTCGCGCGTTCGTCCGGCGTCTCGATCGCACCACGTTGTCGGAGTTTCCGGACCAGTCGTGGTGGCCGACCGCGCTCGGCGTGACGGCCATCGTCGCGTTCGTCGCCGGTCTCGCACTGTTGCTGGTGAACGTGCGACGTGGACGTCCCGAGACGATGCCGGTGCTGCCGTCGGGACCGCACTGGGCCGACGAGGGTTCGGACACGTCGCTGTCCGTGGATCTCGGCCCCCTCGCCGCAGGCTTGGCCGGGGAGCTGTCGACCCTCGACGGGGTACGCACGGTTCGTCAGTCCGCCGTCGACGACCGGGGACTTGCGACCCTGCGGGTGACCGTCGTCGCCGATCCGAGCATCGACGTCGCAACCTTCACGCGCAGCGCCGAGGCGTTCGCGCGGGCGATGGCGGCCGCCCTTCCCGGCGCGCCCGTCGCCACGCAGGTCCTGCTGCACCTCGCTCCGGCGGACTAGTCGGCCGGCCGGACCGCGGCCTCTCCGAGAAGGCGCGCGGGCATTTCCGCACGACTGACCACCGGGGCCGACGCCTCCGCCAACTCGGAGCCGGCATGACGATCCTCGGCGGCACGCCGGTCACCGACGTCGACGACGTCGTGCGCCTCGATCCACGCCCGACCTGATCGGCGTCGGGCTCACGACTCCTGTGCCGGATCGGGTCTCGCCTCGTGGAGGACATCATGGAACGCGGAAACGGCGCCCACCCCCGAAGGGATGGACGCCGTTTCCGTTGTCCAGCTTGATCAGTCAGTGATCAGGAAATCACTTGATGATCTTGGTGACGCGACCGGCGCCGACGGTGCGGCCACCCTCACGGATCGCGAACCGCAGGCCCTCGTCCATGGCGACCGGCTGGATCAGCACGACGGACATCTCGGTGTTGTCACCGGGCATGACCATCTCGGTGCCCTCGGGGAGGGTCACGACGCCCGTAACGTCCGTGGTACGGAAGTAGAACTGCGGGCGGTAGTTGTTGAAGAACGGGGTGTGGCGGCCGCCCTCGTCCTTCGACAGGATGTACGCCTGGCCCTCGAACTCGGTGTGCGGGGTGGTCGTACCCGGCTTGACGACGACCTGGCCGCGCTCGACATCTTCGCGCTTGATGCCACGAACCAGCAGACCGACGTTGTCGCCAGCCTGGCCGGAGTCGAGCAGCTTGCGGAACATCTCGATGCCCGTGACCGTGGTCTTGGTCGAGGTCGGGCGGATGCCGACGATCTCGACCTCTTCGTTCACGTTCACGATGCCGCGCTCGATACGACCGGTGACGACGGTGCCACGACCGGTGATCGTGAAGACGTCCTCGACGGGCATGAGGAACGGCTTGTCGGTCTCACGGACCGGGTCCGGGATGGAGTCGTCGACGGCCTGCATGAGGTCGAGGACCGACTGGCCCCACTTCTCGTCGCCCTCGAGCGCCTTCAGTGCGGAAACGGGGACAACCGGAGCGTCCTCGTCGAAGTCCTGCGAAGCCAGCAGCTCGCGGACCTCCATCTCGACGAGCTCGAGGATTTCCTCGTCGTCGACCATGTCGGCCTTGTTCAGGGCGACGAGGATGTAGGGCACGCCGACCTGGCGAGCGAGCAGGACGTGCTCACGCGTCTGGGGCATCGGGCCGTCGGTGGCGGCGACAACGAGAATCGCGCCGTCCATCTGAGCGGCACCGGTGATCATGTTCTTGATGTAGTCGGCGTGGCCCGGCGCGTCGACGTGCGCGTAGTGGCGCTTGTCGGTCTGGTACTCGACGTGGGAGATGTTGATCGTGATACCACGAGCCTTCTCCTCAGGCGCCTTGTCGATCTGGTCGAAGGCCGAGGCCTCGTTCAGATCCGGGTACTTGTCGTGCAGGACCTTGGTGATGGCCGCGGTCAGCGTCGTCTTGCCGTGGTCAACGTGACCGATGGTCCCGATGTTGACGTGCGGCTTCGTCCGCTCGAACTTCGCCTTCGCCACTTGATGGCCTCCTGTTGTGTTGCTTGCGTAAATGCAGCAGTGCGGTTGTTTTACTTGGTCGTGCTCAGCTGGTGAAAACTCGCCAGCGGTCGTGCTCCCAGCTGGTGTTACTCGCCGGTCGCCTTGGCGATGATTTCCTTCGAGACGTTCGCGGGAACCTCTGCGTAGGAATCAAACACCATGGAGAAGTTCGCGCGACCCTGGGTCTTCGACCGCAGGTCGCCGATGTAGCCGAACATCTCCGAGAGCGGAACCAGCGCCTTCACGACACGGGCACCACTGCGTTCCTCCATGGCCTGAATCTGGCCACGGCGGGAGTTGAGGTCGCCGATCACGTCGCCCATGTAATCCTCGGGCGTGGTGACCTCGACGGCCATGAGGGGCTCGAGAATGACCGGGCCGGCCTTGCGGGCAGCTTCCTTGAGCGCCTGCGAGCCAGCGACCTTGAAGGCCATTTCCGAGGAGTCGACGTCGTGGTACGCGCCGTCGAGCAGGGTCAGCTTCAGGTTCACCAGCGGGTAGCCGGCGAGCACGCCGTACTGCATGGCGTCCTGAGCACCGTGGTCCACGGAGGGGATGTACTCACGCGGAACGCGGCCACCGGAGACCTTGTTCTCGAACGCGTAGGACTCGCCGTCCTCACCGATGTACGGCTCGAGCGCGATGATCACCTTCGCGAACTGACCGGAACCACCGGTCTGCTTCTTGTGGGTGAACTCGTGCTTCTCGACCGTCTTGGTGATGGTCTCGCGGTACGCGACCTGCGGCTTGCCGACGTTGGCCTCGACCTTGAACTCGCGACGCATACGGTCGACGAGGATGTCGAGGTGCAGCTCGCCCATGCCGCCGATGACGGTCTGGCCGGTCTCCTCGTCGAGTTCGACGGAGAAGGTCGGGTCCTCTTCGGCGAGCTTCTGGATCGCGGTGCCCAGCTTCTCCTGGTCGGACTTGGTCTTGGGCTCGATCGAGACCTGGATGACCGGGTCCGGGAAGCTCATCGACTCGAGAACGATCGGGGCGTCCTGCGCGCACAGGGTGTCACCGGTCGTGGTGTCCTTCAGACCGATCATCGCGTAGATGTGGCCCGCGACGGCCTCGTCGACCGGGTTCTCCTTGTTGGCGTGCATCTGGAAGAGCTTGCCGATGCGCTCCTTCTTGCCCTTGGTGGCGTTGAGCACCTGGGCGCCCGGATCGATCCGGCCGGAGTAGACACGCACGAAGGTCAGCTTGCCGAAGAACGGGTGCGCCGCGATCTTGAAGGCGAGAGCCGAGAACGGCTCGTCCTTGCTCGGCTTGCGCGTGAGGTCTTCTTCCTCGTTGTTCAGCGCGTGACCGTGCACCTCACCGATGTCCAGCGGGTTCGGCAGGTAGTCGATGACCGCGTCGAGCATGGGCTGAACGCCCTTGTTCTTGAACGCGGAACCACACAGCACCGGGTACAGCTCGGAGTTGACCGTCAACTTGCGGATGGCGCCCTTGATCTCCTCGACCGTGAGCTCCTCGCCGCCGAAGTACTTCTCCATGAGAGCTTCGTCGGACTCGGCAACGGTCTCGAGCAGCTTCTCGCGGTACTCGGCGGCCTTGTCGGCCAGATCCGCGGGGATCTCCTCGAAGGTGGGCTCGGCACCGGTCGGCACCACGCCACGCCAGGTGATGGCGCGCATCTCGACGAGGTCGACGACGCCGTCGAAGTCGTCCTCGGCGCCGATCGGCAGCTGGAGGACGAGGGGCTTCGCACCGAGACGGTCGATGATGGTCTGGACCGTGAAGTAGAAGTCCGCGCCCATCTTGTCCATCTTGTTGACGAAACAGATGCGCGGAACGTCGTACTTGGCGGCCTGACGCCACACCTGCTCCGACTGCGGCTCGACGCCTTCCTTGCCGTCGAACACCGCGACGGCGCCGTCGAGGACGCGCAGCGAGCGCTCGACCTCGACGGTGAAGTCGACGTGGCCGGGGGTGTCGATGATGTTGATCTGGTTCTTGTTCCAGAAGCAGGTCACAGCAGCGGAGGTGATGGTGATACCACGCTCCTTCTCCTGCTCCATCCAGTCCGTCGTCGACGCACCGTCGTGCGTCTCACCGATCTTGTAGTTCACACCGGTGTAGAAGAGGATGCGCTCGGTGGTGGTGGTCTTACCGGCATCGATGTGCGCCATGATGCCGATGTTGCGGACCTTGTTCAGGTCGGTCAGCACTTCCTGTGCCACAGGATTCTTCCCCGCTCGTAGCTTGTGTCGGCCCTACCGGACCACGTCTTCGTTGTTTCGCAGCCGGCCCTGATCGGACCCGACACTGCAGTGACGACGCCCGGGCGGCACCCGTGTGAGTGCCGCCCGGCGTCGAATCACCAGCGGTAGTGCGCGAACGCCTTGTTGGCTTCAGCCATCTTGTGAGTGTCCTCGCGACGCTTCACGGCTGCACCGAGGCCATTGCTGGCATCCATGAGCTCGTTGGCGAGACGCTCGACCATCGTCTTCTCACGACGGGCACGCGAGAACGTGACCAGCCAGCGAAGCGCGAGGGTGGTGGAGCGGCCGGGGCGAACCTCGACCGGAACCTGGTAGGTGGCGCCACCGACACGACGGCTGCGGACCTCGAGGGCGGGCTTGACGTTGTCCAGCGCGCGCTTGAGGGTGACGACCGGATCGGTGCCGGTCTTCTCGCGAGCCTGCTCGAGCGCGCCGTAGACGATGCGCTCGGCCGTGGACTTCTTGCCGTCCAGCAGGATCTTGTTGACGAGCTGGGTGACCAGCGGCGAACCGTAGACCGGATCCGCGACGAGCGGCCGCTTGGGAGCGGGACCCTTACGAGGCATCAGCCCTTCTCCTTCTTCGCGCCGTAGCGGCTACGCGCCTGCTTGCGGTTCTTGACACCCTGGGTGTCGAGCGAGCCGCGGATGATCTTGTAGCGAACACCCGGGAGGTCCTTCACACGACCGCCGCGGACGAGCACCATCGAGTGCTCCTGCAGGTTGTGGCCTTCACCGGGGATGTACGCGGTGACCTCGACGGAGCTGGTCAGGCGCACACGGGCGACCTTACGCAGCGCGGAGTTCGGCTTCTTCGGGGTGGTGGTGTACACGCGGGTGCACACGCCACGACGCTGCGGGCTGCCCTTCAGTGCAGCGGTCTTCTGCTTGGACGGCTTGTCGTGCCGTCCCTTGCGGACCAACTGATTGATGGTTGGCATATACCGGCTTTCTTCTTCTTCGCCCGTTCTCCCCGCGGGGAGAACCGGACTCGGTGTGTATTCAGGGATCTAGCAGTTGGAGCAAGAAAACGCTGCTCCTCACCCGTTCCTCGACCCCGAGGTCGGGCGTGTCGCATACCCCCACACAGGCAGCCTGACACTCGCAACCCGCATCGAAATCGACGCGACTGCGCGCATGGCTCACCTAGCTAGGCACACAAATCGGCCCGGAAAGTCCGGACACGACCTACAACAATACCCGCCCGCAGACAAGAAGGTCAAAGTGAGCACCCACACCTCACTCAAGCTTGATCGACCTCTCCGAGGTGGGCCGCCTCGGCCTCTCCGAGGTGCGCATCGACCACGGTGCGGTACGCACGTCGCAGTGCGTCCGCGTACCGCTCCGGATCGGGCATCGCGTCGGGGTCGGCGGCGAAGGTCACCGTCAGCCGGTCCCCGACCGACACGACGTAGTGGTTCAGGCGGGACCCGTCGCCGACTCCGAGGATGCCGAACGACTCGACCGCACGACCGCCGAGAAACCGCATGTTCTCGGCCCCGCGCGGGACGTTGGAGAGCATCGTGTTGCCCAGCGACACCGTCTCCCCTCGTCCGATCGGCAAGCGCGACCGGCGCCACACCAGCCAGTTCACGTACACCGCGGGTGCGACGTCGAGCGCACCGGACAACTCGGCGACGGCGGGATGCGCGAACCTGCGCTTCTCGGACGCCATCGAGTCGTGGATCGCACGCAGTCGCTCGACCGGATCCTCGACGTCGGTGTACAGGTCGACGGAGAGAACCACGAAGTTGTTGCCGGAGTCGGAGTCGACCGCGCCGCGCAGCGAGTAGGACACCTTGCCGCCGAGCGAGCCTGGTGGCACCTCACCGTCCGCACGGAGGTAGGACGACATCGCGTCCCCGACAACGGCGGCGATCACGTCGGTGACGGCGATACCCGGATGCCGGGACCGCAGCGCCCGGATCTCGGCGAGGTCGAAGGTCACGACGTCGAACGTGATTCCACCTCCGTGCGTCCGATTGAACCGTGTCATCGGCCACCGGAAACGCGGTGTCTGGATTTCCCCGCTCGCCGCCGCCCGCGCCGCGGCCCTGGTGAGCCCTTGGGCGCGGAGCGAACCGCGGGCGAAGCGGAGTGCGTTGCCGGGGATCCGCAGAACGGCACGGCCGAACGCGACTCGGGAGGACACGTCCCGATATCCAGCTCCCGCCGGAAGCGGCTGCGCCGCAAAGAGTTCGCGAGCCAACTCGACGGTTGCCATCCCGTCGCCCACGGCATGGTGGATCTTCAGCACCACCACGCAGGCACCGTCCGGGACTCGGTCGACGCCGCTGACATCCGTGACGACGAGTACCTCCCACGGCGGACGCTCCGACGCCAGGCGAGTGCCGCAGATCTCCACGATCCGATCGCGCACGGCAGGCCACCCGGGGGCACGTGCCGGCTCGACCGTCACATGGTTGCGGAGGTCGAAGTCGGCGTCCGGAGCCCAGTACGGGTAGTCCAGATCAGCGGGGACCCGACGGATCCTGCTGCGGAAGACCGGAGAGTGCTCGATGCGAGGTGCCAGCCACTCCAGAACCGACTCGAGGTCGACGGTGGCTCCCGCCGGATCGAACACGTAGCCGTCGATGATGCGGGAGACGTGCGAGCCTGCTTCCGAGAGAACATGGGTCGCATCGGTTGCTGTCAGTTGGTGCATGTACTCCGCCTCACCGGTTGGTGCCGCCTCACCGGATAGATCACCGGGTCGCACGCGCCAGCCTAGTGCGGAACGCCTGAATTCACCGGCCTCACCTGCACCGGACCTCAGCCCAACCCTGCGCCGAGCTGCGCGTCGAGCGCCGACGCCCACATCCGGACCACCTCGGCGCGACGCGCCGAATCGTCGGTCAGGACGTCGGCGAGGCCGAGTCCGCGCGCCAGGTCGAGCGTCGCCTGAACCGCGGCGCGGACACCCGGGTCGGCGCCGTCGACACCGAGCTGATCGATGGCCATCCGGTGCGCGGTGCGGCCGAACCGGTCCTCGAGCGGCAGCACCCGCTCGCGTAGCGCCGGATCGGATGCCGCCGCAGTCCACACCTGCAGCGCCGCCTTGAACAGGTTTCCGGTGTAGTACTCGACGAGACGCTCGACCACCGCGACAGTCCGTCCCTCCCCCACCGGAAATTCGACGGCTTCCTCTCGCGCGCTCTGCATCCTGGCGTCGAACATGTACTCGAGAGCAGCGGTGATCAGGTCTTCCCGGGTCGGGAAGTGGTGCTGTGTCGCACCGCGGGACACTCCCGCGCGGGTGGCGACGACCCCGACCGTGGTCGCCGCCCACCCGTTCTCCGCGAGACAGTCGATGGTCGCCTCGAGCAGACGCTGCCGGGTCACCCGGCTGCGGTCCTGCTGTGGTTCACGCATCGCTCACCCCTGTTCTCAGCGCGGCGGCGCCCACGACGGCGGCCGACGCTGCAGAAAAGCCGTCATCCCTTCGATCGCCTCCGCGGAGCCGAACAGTCTGGCCGACTGTGCGGCCACGTCGGAACCGTACCGGTCGAAGTCGGCGAGCATTCGCACCGTCGTCAGTCGCTTCGACTCCGCCAACCCCTGCGGGGAGGCCGATGCCAGCTCGCCGAGCCACTTCGACACCGTCGCGTCAGCGTCGTCCGAGGCCGTCGTGACGAGGCCGATCGCTTCCGCCTCGGCGGGACCGAACTTCTCGCCGGTGAGGAAGTAGCGACCTGCGGCCCGCGGCGACATCCGCGGCAGCACCGTCAACGAGATGATCGACGCGGCCAACCCGAGCCGCGACTCCGTCAACGCGAAGGTGGACGCGGGGCCCGCCGCCACCAGGTCGCAGGCCCCGACGAGACCCATCCCACCCGCTCGCACGTGCCCGTCGATCTTCCCGACGATCGGCTTCGGCAGTTCCAGGAACGCGCGCAGCAGATCCGTCATGGCGGTGGTGCGCTGGGCCGCCAGTGTCGCCGGATCCTCGGCCGCTCCGCTCGCCTCCGACAAATCGGCACCGGCACAGAACGTTCCGCCGGTGTGCGTGAGCACGACCGCGCGGACGTCCGGGTCCGCCGCCGCGTCGGCGAGCGACTGACGCAGCTCCGAGACGAGCCGCGTCGAGATCGCGTTGCGGTTGTGCGGCGAGTCCAGGGTCACGGTGGCGAACCCACCCGCGACCTCGTACCGCACGACGCGATCGGTCATCAGTACGACCTCGGCAGCCGCAGGGAGTGCTGGGAGACGAAGTTGAGGATCATCTCGCGGCTGACCGGCGCGACGCGGGCGATCCGGGCCGCCCCGAGCATGGCAGCGAGGCCGTACTCCTTGGTGAGGCCTGCGCCGCCGTGCGTCTGGATCGCCTGGTCGAGCGCCTTGATGCTTGCCTCGGCCGCGGCGTACTTGGCCATGTTCGCGGCCTCGGCGGCACCGAAGTCGTCGCCCGCGTCGTACAGCGATGCGGCCTTCTGCATCATCAGCTTGGCCAGCTCCAGCTCGATCTTGCACTGGGCCAACGGATGCGCGATGCCCTGGTGGGCGCCGATCGGCGTCTTCCAGACGGTGCGCTCCCGCGCGTACTTCGTGGCCGCCTCGATGGCGTAGCGGCCCATGCCGACCGCCATGGCCGCGCCGAGGATGCGTTCCGGGTTCAGCCCGGCGAACAACTGCATGAGCGCCGCGTCCTCGGACCCGACCAGCGCGTCGGCGGGCAGCCGCACGTCGTCGAGGAACAGGGTGTACTGGTGGTCGGGCTCGACGATGTCCATGTCCATCGGCGTCCGCACGAAGTTCTCGGTGTCGGTGGGAACGATGAACAGCGCGGGCTTGAGCTTGCCCGACTTGTGGTCCTCGGTTCGGGCGACGATGAGCACCGCGTCGGCCTGGTCGACACCGGAGATGAAGATCTTGTTGCCGCGCAGGATCCAGTCCTCGCCGTCCCGGCGGGCGGTCGTGGTGATCTGGTGCGAGTTCGAGCCGGCATCCGGCTCGGTGATGCCGAACGCCATGATCTTGCTGCCGTCGGCCAGCGCGGGCAGCCACTTCTGCTTCTGCTCGTCGGTGCCGTACTTGCCGATGATGGTGCCGCAGATCGCGGGTGAGACGACCACGAGCAGCAGGCCGGCGCCCTTGGCCGCGAGTTCCTCCTGCACGAGTGCGAGCTCGTAGATACCGGCTCCGCCGCCGCCGTACTCCTCCGGCAGGTTGACGCCCAGGAAGCCGAGCTTTCCCGCCTCGTTCCACAGTTCGGTCAGCGGCTCGCCACGGCGCGACCGGGGCAGCACGTAGTCGACGTAGTTGTAGCGCTCGCCGAGCTTGGCGACCGCGGTCCGCAGTTCCTTCTGCTCGTCGGTCTCGATGAAACTCATTGCGTTCACTCCCCTGCTTCGGTGGTGTCGTCGACGATCGCGAGGACGGTGCCGACGTCGACCTGCCGGCCGACTGCGACGTTCAGTTCGGTGAGCACGCCGTCCGCGGGCGCGGTGATGGTGTGCTCCATCTTCATGGCCTCGAGCCACAGGATCGGAGTGCCCGCGGTGACGTGGTCACCGACGGAGGCTCCGAGGCGGACGACCGTGCCCGGCATCGGCGCGATCAAGGAACCGGCCGCCACGACCGTGGACGGGTCGACGAACCGGGGCACGGCGCGGAACGCGCTCGCGCCCGCCGCCGAATCGACGCACACGAGGTCGCCGTAGCGGGCGACCGCGAACCGACGGGTGAGCCCGCCCACCGTCAGGACCACGGACTGCGGTGTCGCCGAGACGAGTTCGACGTCGTCGACGACGTCGGTGTCGAGAACCCCTCCGCGCAGGATCCGGTAGTCGACCTCGTGTGTCGCCGTCGCGCTCTCGAACACCTTGCGCTGACGCTGCGATGGCACGTTGCGCCATCCGCTCGGCGCCCGCCCGACGACCCGCGCCGCCTGCCTGTTCGCCGCGGCCGTCGCGAGTGCGGCCGCGAGGGCCGACACCCGCTCGGAGTCACCCGATGCGACGGGAGCGGCGAGGGCCTCGAGCCCGTGCCTGTCGAAGAACGCGGTGTCCGTGTCCCCGGACAGGAAGGCCGGATGACGCAGCACGTTCACCAGCAGGTCACGGTTGGTGACGAGGCCGTGGATCTTGGCCTGCGCCAACGCGGTCGCGAGTCGCGCCGCCGCGGCCCGTCGGGTCGGCGCCCATGCGATCACCTTCGCGAGCATGGGGTCGTAGAACACTCCGACGACCGACCCGTCGACGATGCCGGAATCGAGCCGGAGTCCCCGCGGCGCCGCGGGGACCGTGAACTCGGTGTCGACGCCAGGGATGTCGATGCGGTGCACGGTGCCGGACTGCGGCTGCCACTCCTGGGCCGGGTCCTCCGCGTAGAGCCGGACCTCGATCGCGTACCCGCGGGACGCGGGCGGCTGCGCGGGCAGCGCGATGCCCTGCGCGACCTGCAACTGCAGGTCCACCAGGTCCAGTCCCGTAGTCAGTTCGGTGACGGGGTGCTCGACCTGGAGTCGGGTGTTCATCTCCAGGAAGTAGAAGCCACCCTTCTCGTCCGCGAGGAACTCGACCGTGCCCGCACCTTCGTAGCCGATCGCGGCAGCGGCGTCGACCGCGGCCTGGAACAGCTTGTCGCGCATGCCCGCGCCCTCGGCATCGAGCTTCTCGACGAGCGGCGACGGGGCTTCCTCGACGACCTTCTGGTGGCGGCGCTGGATGGAGCACTCGCGCTCGCCGACCGCCCAGACGGTGCCGTGTGCGTCGGCCATCACCTGAACCTCGATGTGCCGGCCGGTCTCGAGGTAGCGCTCACAGAAGACCGTCGCGTCGCCGAACGCGGACAGCGCCTCGGCGGCCGCACCCTCGATCTGCCCGGGCAGATCCGCGAGCGTACGCACGACACGCATGCCGCGCCCACCGCCGCCGGCGGAGGCCTTGATCAGGACCGGCAGATCGGCCTCGGTGACCTGGCCGGGGTCGAGTTCCGCGAGCACAGGGACGCCTGCGGCGTCCATCATCTTCTTCGACTCGACCTTCGAGCCCATCAGCTCGATCGACTTGACGGGCGGCCCGATCCAGGTGAGCCCGGCGTCCTGGACCGCTTTCGCGAATTCTGCGTTCTCGGACAGGAATCCGTAACCGGGGTGGATCGCGTCCGCTCCCGCCGCATGCGCAGCGGCGATGATCTTCTCGCCGCGCAGGTACGTGTCGGCAGCGGCGTTGCCGGGCAGGCGGACCGCGACGTCGGCCTCCCGGACGTGCGGGGAGTCGGCGTCGGCATCGGAGTACACCGCGACGGTCGCGATGCCCGCGGCGCGGGCGCTCGCGAACACGCGCCGTGCGATCTCTCCGCGGTTCGCCACCAGGACGGAGGTGACGGCGGTGGTGGTGACAGTCACGCTGGGCTCACATTCTGAAGACACCGAAGTTCTCGGTGCCTTCGATCGGGGCGGTGGCGATCGCCGAGAGACACATACCCAACACCGTGCGGGTGTCGCGCGGGTCGATGATGCCGTCGTCGTAGACGCGACCGGACAGGAACATCGGAAGCGATTCGGCCTCGATCTGGGCCTCGACCATCGCCCGCATGCCCTTGTCGGCTTCCTCGTCGTACGGCAGACCCTTCGACGCCGCGCTACCGCGAGCGACGATCGAGACGACGCCCGCGAGCTGTGCGGGGCCCATCACGGCGGACTTGGCGCTGGGCCAGGCGAACAGGAACCGCGGATCGTAGGCGCGGCCGCACATGCCGTAGTGGCCGGCGCCGTAGGAGGCGCCCATCAGGATGGAGATGTGCGGGACGGTGGAGTTCGAGACCGCGTTGATCATCATCGCGCCGTGCTTGATGATGCCGCCCTGTTCGTACTCCTTGCCGACCATGTAGCCGGTGGTGTTGTGCAGGAAGATCAGCGGGGTGTTCGCGCGGTTGGCGAGCTGGATGAACTGGGTCGCCTTTTGCGCCTCCTCCGAGAACAGCACGCCGCGCGCGTTGGCGAGGATGCCGACCGGATAGCCGTTCAGCTCGGCCCACCCGGTGACGAGCGAGCTGCCGTAGAGCGGCTTGAACTCGTCGAAGTCGGAGCCGTCGACGATGCGGGCGATGACCTCGCGCGGATCGAACGGAACCTTCAGGTCGGCGGGCACGATGCCGGCCAGTTCCTCGGCGTCGTACAGCGGTTCGATCACCTCGGCCCGCGGTGCCGGGCCCTGCTTGCGCCAGTTCAAACGCTTGACGATGTTGCGACCGATGCGGATCGCGTCGTACTCGTCCTGCGCGAAGTAGTCCGCGAGCCCCGACTTGCGGGCGTGCATCTCGGCACCGCCGAGCGACTCGTCGTCGGACTCCTCACCGGTCGCCATCTTCACCAGCGGCGGCCCGCCCAGGAACACCTTGGACTGTTCCTTGATCATCACGACATGGTCGGACATGCCCGGAATGTAGGCGCCGCCCGCGGTCGAGTTACCGAACACCAGTGCCACGGTGGGGATTCCGGCCGCCGATGCCCTGGTCAGGTCACGGAAGGCCCGGCCACCCGGGATGAAGACCTCCTTCTGGGTGGGCAGGTCCGCGCCACCCGACTCGACCAGCGAGACCACCGGAAGCCGGTTCTGCATGGCGATCTCGTTGATCCGGAAGCTCTTCTTGATCGTCCACGGGTTGCTCGCGCCACCCCGGGACGTGGGGTCGTTGGCGACGATCATGCACTCGACACCCTCGACCACACCGATGCCGGTGACGACGTTGGCGCCCACCGGGAAGTCGCTTCCCCACGCCGCGAGGGTGCACAGCTCGAGGAACGGCGAGTCCTCGTCGACCAGCAGCTCGATCCGTTCGCGGGCCGTCAGCTTGCCACGCTTGTGGTGCCGCTCGACGGATTTCGGCCCGCCGCCGGCGAGCGCCTTCTGCAGCTCGACGTCGATCTCGGCGAGCTTCGTGTTGGTCGACTCGGCTGCGGCGAGGTACGCCTCGCCTGCCGTGTCGAGTGTCGATCCGATCACTGTCATCGTTGTCTACCCCACTGTGTCATCGGGTTTCGGGTCATCGGGTTTCGGGTCATCGGGCTTCGGGTCATCGGGTTTCGGGCCCTTCGGGTCATGCCTGGTATCCGAGCACTTTCGCGGCCAGCGACGTCAGGATCTCGTTGGTACCGCCGCCGATCCCCAGGATCCGCATGTCGCGGTACTGGCGCTCGACCTCGCTCTCCCGCATGTAGCCGAGACCGCCGAACAGCTGCACCGCCTGGTGCGCAACCCATTCGCCGTTCTCGACCGCGGTGTTCTTCGCGAAACACACCTCGGCCAGAAGGTTCTGGTCGCCTGCGGTGTACCGGTCGACGACCATGCGGGTGTACACCCGCGCCACGTCGACCTTGCGGGCCATCTCCGAGAGGGTGTTCTGCACCGACTGTCTGCTGATCAGCGGGCGGCCGAAAGTCTCCCGGTCACGGCACCAGTCGAGCGTCAGGTCGAGGCACCTCTGCGCGCTGGAGTACGCCTGCGCTGCCAGCGCCACCCGTTCCGAGACGAAGGCCTGCGCGATCTGGGCGAAGCCGGAGTTCTCGGCGCCGACCAGATTGGCGACCGGGACGCGGCAGTCGACGAACGACAGCTCGGCCGTGTCCGACGCCAGCCAGCCCATCTTCTCCAGCTTGCGCGAAACGGTGAATCCCGTTGTGCCCTTCTCGATCACGAGGAGCGACACTCCACCCGCGCCGTCACCGCCGGTGCGGACCGCGGTGACCACGAAGTCGGCGCGGCATCCCGACGTGATGAACGTCTTGGCGCCGTTGACGATGTAGTCGTCGCCGTCGCGCACAGCGCGCGTGGTCAGGTGCCCGACGTCGGATCCGCCGCCTGGCTCGGTGATCGCGAGCGACCCGATCAGCTCACCGGCGAGGGTGGGACGAACCCACTTCTCGATCTGGTCGGGGTCACCCGCCGCCACCAGGTGCGGCAACGCGATGCCGCAGGTGAACAGCGACGCGAACAGGCCACCCGACGCCCCGGCCTGGTGCATCTCCTCGCACACGACGATCGAGTCGACCGGATCTCCGCCGCCGCCACCGACGGATTCGGGGAACGACACCCCGAGCAGGCCGAGTTCGCCCGCCCGCCGATGCAGTGCGCGAGGAAGCTCACCTCCCCGCTCCCACTCGTCGAGGTGGGGCAGGATCTCCTTGTCGACGAAGCGCCGAACGGTCTCGCGCAGGTCGCGCCGTTCGGGGGTGTTCCACGCATCGGTCACGAGATCGCCTCCTGGAGTGTGGTGTCGGATGTCGCCGAGTCGAGCAGCGCGGAGGGAATCGCGAGATGGCGCGAGCGCAGCCATTCGGCGAGCCCCTTCGCCTGCGGGTCGAAACGAGCCTGGTAGGCCACGCCGGGTCCGAGGATGCCCTCGATCACGAAGTTGATCGCTCGCAACTCCGGCAGGAGCGTCCGGGTGATCGGCAACTGCGCCGCCTCCGGCAGCATCCGACGCACCTCGTCCACCGTCAGTGCGTGCGCCAGCCACCGCCACTGCTCGTCGGTGCGAACCCAGACGCCGATGTTCGCGTTGCCGCCCTTGTCGCCACTGCGCGCCGCAGCCAGCGCGCCGAGCGGCGCGTCGACCGTCTCACCGAGCGGAAGCGGTTGCGGCAGCACCGGATCGACCACGGATTCGAGAGGCCTCGTCTCCGCCGTGGGCGCGATGTCGACGCGGGTGCCGTCGGGCAGCACCGCGACGTGCGGGACCAGGTCCGCGTCGACGTATCCGGGGGTGTAGACGCCGTAGGCGGAGCCGTTGCCCGGCATCGACAGGAAGGTACAGCCCGGGTAACTGGCCAGCGCCAACTCCACCGCGACGTTCGAGAACGCCCGTCCGACCTTGTTCGGGTCGGGATCGCGGACCACGCAGCGCAGGATCGCGCTGGCCTGCTCCTCCGTCTCTGCGTTCGGACGGTCCAACCGAGCCAGGTCCCACGTCAGCTCGGCGGGACGTTCCGGAAGCCACGATTCCAGCTGGGTGCGTGCGAGCTCGGCCTTCGCCTCGATGTCGAGTCCGGTGAGCACGAAGGCCATTTCGTTGCGGAACCCACCGAGGGTGTTGAGCGAGACCTTCACCTGCGGCGGCGGCGCCTCACCGCGGACCCCCGAGATCTCGACGCGATCGGGCCCGTCCTGCCGCAACGTCACGCTGTCGAGTCGGGTGGTGACGTCGGGGCCGGCGTAGCGCGCACCCTGGATCTCGTACATCAACTGCGCGGTGACGGTGTCGACGGTGACCGCGCCCCCGGTGCCCGCATGCTTGGTGATGATCGAGGAGCCGTCCCCGCGGATCTCGGCGAGCGGGAACCCGGGTCGGCCGAGGTCGGGAATCTCGGTGAAGAACGAGAAATTGCCACCGGTCGCCTGCGTGCCGCACTCGATCACGTGCCCCGCCGCCACCGCGCCTGCGAGGGCATCGTAATCGTCTCGGCGCCAACCGAAGTGGTGCGCCGCGGGCCCGACCACGAGCGACGCGTCGGTGACGCGGCCGGTCACCACCACATCGGCTCCGGCTGCGAGGCACTCCGCGATTCCCCACGCACCGAGGTACGCGTTCGCCGTGAGCGGCTGCCCCAGACCGAGTTCCGACGCGCGCGCCGTCACGTCGTCGCCCTCGACGTGAGCGAACCGGGCCCGGATCCCGACCCGGTCGGCCAGGTCCCGCAGCTGTGCGGTCAGCCCGGCCGGGTTGAGGCCGCCCGCGTTGACGACGATCCGCACCCCGCGGTCCATCGCCAGCCCGAGCCCGTCCTCCATCTGACGCAGGAAGGTCTTCGCGTAGCCCAGGCCCGCATCCTTCATGCGGTCCTTGCCGAGGATGAGCATGGTGAGCTCGGCGAGATAGTCACCGGTCAGGTAGTCGAGGTCGCCGCCGGTGAGCATCTCCCCCACTGCGGAGGCACGGTCACCGTAGAAGCCGGAGCAGTTTCCGATACGGACGCTCACGAGTCCTCCTTACGATCACGGCCGGCGCCGGACGGACCGGCGAAGGCCTGGGCGATGGTCAGCCAGGTGGCGGCGTCCGCGCCGACCGCAGTCAGTGCGAGGTCGTCGCGGTGTGCGCGCTGGGTGACGAGCAGACAGAAGTCGACGGCTGGTCCGGTGACGCGTTGGGCGGCGTCGGGAGGCCCCCACACCCAGGTGTCGCCGTCCGGGCCGACGAGCTCGACACGGAACTCCTCGGCGGGCGGCGGCAGTTCGTTGACGGAGTAGGCGAAGTCGCGGGTCCGCACACCCAGGTGCGCAATGGAGCGCAGCCGTGAGGTGGGCACCATCTCCGCGCCGAGCGCGTCGGCGACATCCTGGGCGTGCGCCCACGTCTCCATCAGGCGCGCGGTCGCCATCGACATCGCGCTCATCGGCGGTCCGTACCACGGCAGCTTGGTCCCGGCGGGCAGCGCGAGAAGTGCGTCGACGAGCGCAGCGCGTCCGGCCCGCCAGTCCGCGAGCAGTTCCGGCACCGGCCGCCGCGACTCGACCTCGGCGGCCTCGTCCACGAAGCCGGTCGGATTGCGCCATGCTGCTGCCAGCGACTCCGTGAATCCGTCGGGGTCGGTGACGGACAACAGCGCCGCGCGGTCGGTCCAGGCCAGGTGGCCGATCTGGTGCGCGATGGTCCAGCCGGCCGCAGCCGTGTCGGAGCACCACCGATCGTCGGGCAGATCTGCGACGAGGACGTCCAGCGCAGCACCCTCCGCCGCCAGGTCGGCAACGACTGCGTTCAACTCGGCCATGCGTCTCCTTCCACGATGATGTGTCAAGCATCACCCCACCACGATAAAAAAGCAAGCTTGCTTGCTTGTTATTTTCCCGGTCGTCTCGCGCCCTGATCACGAAAGAGCCACGAACGATCCCCGCTTGCTGTAGAACTTCTCCGAGCCACACCGACCTGGATGCACACCGACGAACCTCAGGAGCGCGTCATGTCCGATCCGATCGCCGCTGTCGCCGGCCTCGCTGCTGCCGACATCGCAGCCGACCTCGGCAGCAGCATTGGCCTGCCGTTCTTCACACTCGACTTCGGCAGCTGACGTCACTATTCGACACCACGGCGAGTCGGACGACCTGCCGATGTAACACAAGGAGACGACCGTGAACCTCTCATCCCTGGACCTCAAGGGCCTGCTCGCGATGCTCGCCACCGTCGGCGGCGACAAGGGCACCGGAACCCAAGCCGAGACCGGCATCGTGACGGGAGTCCCCAGCTTCATCCTGAATCTCGGTTCGGTCACCTACACGAGCTGACCACGGTCGCTTCGCCACCGCGCACTGTCGTTCGAACAATCGACATCTCCTCGAGACATCCTCGATATTCGTTCGAAAGCCTGGTCACAGCCCGGTCACATCGGGTACAAATAGCCGAACGCTAGTCCAGGCGTACATCCACGACACCAGCAAACCAGGAGTTAAGCCATGTCCTCTGACCTCGCAGATCTTTTCGGCGGCCTGGCCACCGTGTTCGACGCCCTCGACAGCCTCTCCAGCGGCTCCGGCGACGGCGGCGGCTCGTCCAGCGGCTCGTCCAACTAGTTCACCAGCACCTCACGGGAGGCCACCGGCATCAGCCGGTGGCCTCCCGTTCTGCATGACAGAGCAGGACGACAACGCCTGACACATCCCGAACCCCCTGCTCCGCCCGCGATCCCGGGGTTGGCGGAATCGGATCCGCACCGCTCCGGACTGCGGTAGAAACTGGTGCCCCCGACACGCGGGGGCATCACATGAACATCGAACCAAGGAGCACACATGGGATCGCTCGCCAACCCCCTCGACTTCCTGCTCGGAGTACAGCCCATCAACGCGCAGTCGGTTGGCAGCAGTATCAGCCCACTGGGATTCGGAATCTCGTTCGGCAGCCTCGGCGGATTCGAATTCGGGCTCGGGAGCTAATGCGCGGCAACGCCGCGGCGTGATCTTGCGGAGGGCACGACGCAACGTCGCCCTCCGCAAGGCGGAGCCCGCCCGGTGTCAGCGAGCCAGGCGCGGTCCCGGAACCCTTTCGTCCAGACCCCGGTCGAGGGCGGCGAGTACATCGGTCGACCACGTGACCAGTCCCGGCACATCGAGACCGTGCGGGGACTGCGCGACATACGGGCGCAGTCGAACGACGCCGCGTGCGATGACCTTTCGACCGCCGGACGCGTTGCCACGCCGCAGGTGGGTCAGGCCGACCGCCAACTGCGCGAGGCCCTGCCACAGCGAGCGTTCGTCGTCCGGCGCCGCTTTCCAGGCGTCCTCGAGCACCTCGTGCGCGTGAAACGGCATGTCGGCATCGAGCAGTCGCTGCGCCTCGGCAATCGTCTCGGCAGGCGGGCGGACGAGCCCTTCAGGAGCCCGTGGGATCCCGACCGCGCCGCGCGGGAGCGGTCGACCCAACCCGTCCCGCGGGCGTGCGTTCCGTGGACGGCCCCGTTCGTCCCGTTCACGATCCTTCTCATCCACCACGCCATCCACCCTATTCCGGTCCAACCCGGACACGAGTGGACATTCTGTGCGTTACCGTGAGTAACAGAAATGGATCGGCGCGAGTCGATCGTCCACGAGGAGCACCATGGGTCACATCCACCGCATCGCGACCACCACCGCACCCGTCGCCGCCGGTTTCGCGTATGTCGACGACTACCGCAACGTCCCCGACTGGATGTTCGGCGTCACCCGATTCGAACCGGTCGGCGGTCGGTCGCAGGGTCTCGGGTCGGTTTTCGACGTCACCATGCAACTCGGACCCAAGGCACTGCACTCGCGTGTGCGCATCACCGAGTGGGAGCAGGATCGGCTGATCGTCCTCGATTCGATCGGCGGCATCTCCAGCTCCTCCAGTTGGCAATTCGCACCGACCCCCAGCGGCGGCTGCGAACTGTCCGTCGACTTCGACTACACACTGCCCGGTGGGCTGCTCGGAAAGGCGCTCGCGAAGATCGTCGAACCGATCGTCGGTACGGCGATCGCCCAGACCGAGTCCACCTTGCGGCGCCGAGTCGAAGAGTTGTCCGGCCAACGCGGCTGAAAACACCACGGCGGGCCGGGCCCCGGAGTCACGATGGACCTGTCCGAATTCCTGATCGAAGGTCCCTGTCCGCAGGTCCCTGATCAAAGGAGGACCGTCGTGTCCGCCATCAGCCCCGTCGATGCACTGGCCCAGCGGATACTCGAGGCGAGCCTCGGTGCCGTCGACCTGCTCGCGATCCACGTCGGTGACCGGCTCGGGTGGTACCGGTGCCTCGCCGAGGACGGCCCACTGTCCGCCGACGACCTCGCCGCCCGCACCGACACCCATCCCCGG
This sequence comes from Rhodococcus sp. Q, assembly GCF_005503035.1. Classification (NCBI taxonomy): domain Bacteria; kingdom Bacillati; phylum Actinomycetota; class Actinomycetes; order Mycobacteriales; family Nocardiaceae; genus Rhodococcus; species Rhodococcus sp. Q. The sequence goes on along the minus strand of NZ_SCOY01000012.1, from coordinate 19,266 downwards.
TACGCACGCGAATGGCTCGAGCAGCAGGCGGTGACCGGACTGCTCGACGTAGACGCGAGCGATCCGCCGGCACCACGGTTCTCGCTTCCCCCGGCGGCAGCGGAGGTCCTGACCGACACGTCCAGCCTCTCGTACCTCGCACCGTTGGCCCGGATGTTCGCGGGCGCTGCCGGGCAGTTGCCTGCACTCCTCGACGCGTACCGTTCCGGCGGCGGGGTGAGCTGGGCCCAGTTCGGGGCGGACGCCCGGGAATCGCAGGCCGACATGAATCGGCCGTGGTACGAGCGGGAACTGCCGGGTGCGCTGGCCTCCGTACCGGACCTCGACGCGACCCTGCGCAGGCCAGGTGCCCGGATCGCCGACGTCGGATGCGGCGCCGGGTGGTCGTCCCTCGCACTCGCCCGCGCCTGGCCGGACGCCCGTGTCGACGGTTACGACATCGACGAACCGTCCATCGCGATGGCGGTCGCCAACACGGGCGCGGACGTCGCCGATCGCGTCACCTTCCACGCCGGAACCGCCGCGCTGCTGCCGGAAGCGGAGTTCGACGTCGTGTTCGCGTTCGAATGCGTGCACGACATGCCCGATCCGGTCGATGTGCTCGCCGCGGCCCGGCGATCTCTCCGTCCGGGCGGCACCGTCGTTGTCATGGACGAGGCCGTCGCGCACGAGTTCGCCGCGCCCGGCGACGAGACCGAGCGCCTGATGTACGGATTCAGCCTCTTCGTCTGCCTTCCCGACGGCATGAGTCACCAGCCGAGCGCCGGCACCGGCACCGTGATGCGGCCGCGAACCCTCCAGCGCTACGCAGCGCAGGCCGGCTTCACCCGATTCGAGATCCTCCCGATCGAGGACTTCGGTTTCTGGCGCTTCTACCGCCTCGGATGAGGTGAACCCGTGCCCGGTCCCAGCGGGCACGGGTTCCGCTCCTCCTGGAGGTAATCAGGCGAGCAGGCCCTTGGCGATGTGCGTCACCTGGATCTCGTTGCTGCCCGCGTAGATCATCAGCGACTTCGCGTCACGCGCGAGCTGCTCGACCTTGTACTCCCGCATGTAGCCGTTGCCGCCGAACAGCTGCACGGCCTCCATCGCGACCTCGGTTGCCGCCCGCGACGAGTACAGCTTCATCGCCGACGCCTCCGCCAGCGACACGGGCTTGCCTGCCGCGGAGCGCTCCAGCGAGTTGAAGACCATGTTCTGGACGTTGATCCGCGCGATCTCCATCTCGGCGAGCTTGAGCTGGATGAGCTGGAACTGGGCGATCTCCTTGCCCCACAGCTTCCGGTTCTTCGCGTAGTCGACGGACAGGCGCAGGCACTCGTTGATGATGCCGAGCGACAGGTAGGCGATGCCGATGCGCTCGGCGGCGAACGACTCCTTCGCGCTTTCCTTGCCGTCGCCCTTCGCCGGGTTCTCCGTCTCGCCGAGCAACCGGTCCTTCGTGATCCGCACGTTGTCGAAGAACAGTTCACCCGTCGGCGACGAGTTCATGCCCATCTTCTTGAACGGTGCGCCCTGCGTGAACCCTTCCATCCCCTTGTCGAGGACGAAACCGAGCACCTTGCGGTCGCGGCGGTCGACGGACGCGTCACCCTCGTCGAGCTTGGCGTACACGATGACGACATCCGCGTACGGGCCGTTGGTGATGAACGTCTTCTGCCCGTTGAGGATGTAGTCCTCCCCGTCGCGGCGAACGTACGACTTCATGCCGCCGAACGCATCGGACCCGGAGTCGGGCTCGGTGATCGCCCACGCACCGACCTTCTCCATCGTCACGAGCTCGGGCAGCCAGCGCTTCTTCTGCGCGAGGGTGCCCCGGCTCCGAATGGTGCCGACGGCGAGCCCGAGGCTCACACCGAGCGACGCGACGAGACCGAGGCTCACACCGGCGAGTTCACAGTTGAGGATCGCCTGCATGCCGCCGGCGACCGCTGCACCCGACTTGCCGGACGCCGGAACGTCCTCGCCCCGCTCGCGCGCCTCGTCGCGGGCGATCTCCTTCTCGAGTCCCTCGGTTGCCATGTCGGCGATCCCGAAGGTGCTGTACATCTTCCGGATGATGTCGAACGGCGGCAGCTCGCCGCTCTCCAACTGGTCGACGTGGGGCGTGATCTCTTTGGCGATGAAGCCACGCAGTGCGTCGCGGAACATCAGGTCGGTGTCGGACCACTCGTACATGTCGTGAACTCCAAGCATTTTCGGCGGCTACTTCCGCCAATATAGAACACGTTCTCGTAATGGAACCCCGACATGACCCCACCGGCACGGATACTGGTCCGCATGAAGCAGAAGCAGATCGATCCCCGGCTCCGCGTCCCCCTCGCGCTCCTCTCGGTCGTGCAGCTGGCCCTGACGGTTGCCGCACTCCTCGACCTGCGTGGTCGCGACGCGGACGAGATCCGCGGCTCCAAGCCGGTGTGGGCCGCCGCGTCGTTCGTGAACTTCGTCGGCCCGATCGCCTACTTCACGTTCGGACGCCGTCGATCCTGACCAGGGCGCCTGCCTGCCACCGTCACGCGACGCGTCGGCGGCTGACCCCTCGCTGGTGACGACCGCCGGTCAACCCCCACGTCGTGTCCGATTCGGCACTGCCGGGTCGACGGCGCTCGATGTTGAAATCGGTGATCGGAAGCCGCTCCAGCAGCGGAGACTCCGCACACGGATCACCGTGGTAGCCCTGCTCGAGCATCGAGTACGCCGTGTGATTGACCGCCTGGACCGCGACCTTCAATGCGGCGAGCGCGGTCGGCTCCGGGCCGAATCGGGCGAGGGTGTGTCCGCCCTGGACAGAGGTGCCCACGACGGCATAGAAGGCCCAGTCGGTGTCGCTTGTCCCGGGCCCGGAGACGGCTACCTCATCGACGCCGGAACGGACCGGATCGGCTCCGCGGGTGCGCGATGGTGAGGCTTCCGACGTTCTCGGCATGGATTCGGTGGCCATGACGCGCCTTCTTCCGTGTGTTGCTACCCACATCGGTTCCGTTGGGTTCGACGTTAACGCCGGGGTCCGACACGGTGGCGGTGCCACGCCCTACGCCGGCGCAACAACCGGCAGAACGACGACGGGCCCACCTCCGAGGAGATGGGCCCGTCGTTCGTTGTCCGACCTAGTGGTCAGTGCATCTTGGTCAGTGCATCATCATCGGCGCCGCTTCACCGTCCGCGGGCGCGACCGCGGGCTTGCGAGGCAGGAAGAATGCCGGGATGAAGGTGAGCAGCAACAGCACCAGCGCCACCAGGAAGGTGTTGCCGAACGCGTCCGCCATCGCAGACATACCCTGCTCGATCACACTGGGCGGCAGCTGAGCCGCGAGCTCCGGGTTGTGCTGGGTGGCCATCACGGCGCCTGCCTCCGGGCTGGCCTTCATCTGGTTGGTGAGCACCACCGACATCGTCGCGGTACCGATCGACCCCGCGACCTGCTGGACGATGTTCATCAGCGTCGATCCACGGGCGATCGTCTGATCCGTGAGCGTCGCCATCGCGGCCGTCATGATCGGCATCATCGTGCAACCCATGCCCAGGCCCATCACGAACAGCGCAGTGAGCAGCAGCGGGTACGGGGTGTCTGCCCCGAGCTGGGTGAACACGCCCATTCCCAGTGCCATCAACGTCACACCGGTCATGACGATCTTGCCCGGACCGAGGCGGTCCACGAGGTTACCGGCGATCGGCATGGTGACCATCGCGCCGATGCCCTGCGGTGCCAGCAGCAGCCCCGCGGCGAGGGTCGTCTCACCGCGAACCTGGAGGAAGTAGCTCGGGAACAGCAGGCCCGCGCCCATGAATGCGACCGCGAACAGCGTCGAGGTGAGCACGGCGATGGTCAGGTTGCGGTTCTGGAACAGGCGCAGATCGATCAGCGGGTGATCGGCGCGGCGCAATGCGTGGTACACGAACGCCACCACCAGAGCGGCGCCGATGCTGCAGGACACGGCCACCTTGGTGGTGATTCCGCCGCCGCCCTCGGAGATCGACGAGACGCCGAACAGGAACAGCGCCAGGCCGGGCGAGAGCAGCAGCATTCCGACGAAGTCGAACGACTCGGCCGGCTGCGGCTCGTCCGCGGGCAGCAGCACGAACGCGGCGATCAGGGCGATGATGCCGATCGGCAGATTGATGAGGAAGATCCAATGCCAGCTGGCCGATTCGAGGAGCCAGCCACCGAGGATCGGGCCGGAGATCGGGCCGAGCAGCATCGGGATGCCCAGCACGGCCATGACACGACCGACGCGGTGCGGTCCCGCTGCCCTGGTCATGATGGTCATGCCGAGCGGCATCAGCATGCCGCCGCCGAGACCCTGGACCACGCGGAACGCGATCAGCGACTCGATGTTCCACGCCATCGAACACAGCACCGAGCCGGCGACGAACAGCACCAGCGCCGTCATGTAGAGACGTTTGGTGCCGAATCGGTCGGCGGCCCAGCCCGTCGCGGGAATGACGGCGGCCAGCGCGAGCGTGTACGCGGTCATCGTCCACGCGACGGTGGCGTAGGTGGCGTCGAACTCCTGCATGAAGGTCGGCAGCGCGACCGACACGACGGTGACGTCGAGGATCGACATGATGGCGCCGAGCACCACCACGCTGGCGATCTTGAGGACTGCGGCGTCGATCTTGTCCGAGGCCGGCGGGGCTCCCGGAGGTGTCGGCGTCGTCATGCGGTCTCCTGACAGTTGTGTCTCTGGACTCGCAGGGCGTCACCCGCGAGCACTGCTTGCAGCGATTCGAACAGTTGGGTCCGGGTCGGCTCCGGGAGCCGGCCGGTGAAGGCGCGAACCTCGTCACGCTTGGCCTCGATGTGGCTGGCGACGACGGTACGTCCCGCGTCCGACAACGAGACGCGCTTGATCCGGCGGTCCGCCGAATCCTCTCGCCGGTCGAGCAGCCCCTGATGGAGCAACTGATCGACATTGCGTCCCGCCGCGGCGACCGAGAGGTGCAGTCGGTCGGCGATCTCGTTGATCGGGACGGGCTGGCCGCACTGGGCCAGGACGAACAGCGTCCTGACCTGAGAGAAGGAGAGGTCGAGAGCGATCAAGCGATCCATTGCCTCCCCCTCACCTATCCCCATGAGCCGGGTGACGAATTCGTCCAACGCCCGGAAGAGCTGATCGGGGGTCGTGGTCACCCGGCAAATACTAACGATGACGCAACTATTGCCCAAGCGCGATCATTGTGAGGGGCGTCACCCCCCCCGGACCGTCGGACCCACCGATCCGATCACGACGCCATCGCGTCGGACAACCGAATATCTGCGTACACCCGCCCGTTCCCCGGAGCGGATAGCCTCGCCTCATGGCAGAGGCATCGCGGGTCCTGATCCTCATGCGGCACGGCAAATCCGCGTACCCGGACGACGTGTCGGACCACGAGCGACCCCTCGCGCGCCGCGGACTCCGGGAAGCCGCGCTCGCAGGCGACTGGATCCGTGCCACCCAGCCACCCGTCGACGCCGTGCTGTGCTCGACCTCGACTCGAACCCGGCTGACCCTCGACGCGACAGGGGTCGACGCTCCCGCCGAGTTCAGCGACCTCCTCTACGGAGCGACCCCCGCGCAGGTACTCCACGAGATCGCGGGCACGAAGCCCGACGTCACGACCCTCCTCGTCATCGGCCACGATCCCGGCATCCCCGGCGCCGCGACAGCCCTGGATCCGCGGTCCCGGTATGCGGACCGGATCTCCGACAAGTTCCCGACGTCGGCGCTCGCGACACTGACCATCGAGGGCGACTGGTCGTCCATCCACTCGGCGGGCGCGGCACTGACCGCCTTCCACATACCTCGGTGACGCCCGGACCGGCTCGGCGATACTGAGGCGTCATCCACCTCCGAGAGGACGCCGACGTGCCGTTCGACCAACCACTGACCGCCGCACCCGCGAGCGCGACACCGTTCCGGACGTCCCGGCCGCTGCGCACCGGGGACGTGGCGCCCGACAACCGGTTGCGTTTCGACGGCATCGCGAGATACCTGCAGGACATCGCCTCGGACAACGCCGACGCCGCCGGCTTCGGCGTCACCGACCCGGTATGGATCCTGCGTCGCACGGTGATCGACGTGCACACTCCCGCAGCGTTCCCCGACCGCCTGCACCTGAGCCGGTGGTGCTCGTCCTACTCCACCCGGTGGTCGAACATGCGCGTGCAGTTGACCAGCGACAAGGGTGCTCGTATCGAGACCGAGGGATTCTGGATCAACCTCAACCCGGACACCGGGATGCCGACGCGCATCAGCGACAGCACCCTGGAGCTGCTCGCGACGACCACCGACGAGAGCCGGCTGAGATGGAAGGCGTGGCTCGACCAGGACGCCCCCGCACCGGACGGCGTCCCCGACGCCGCTTTCCCACTGCGATCCACCGACCTCGACCCGCTCGGGCACGTCAACAACGCCGCCTACCTGCATGCCGTCGAGGAACACGTGACGGCCCGCCCGGACCTGCTGGCGGCTCCGCATCGACTGGTGATCGAGTACCGCGCGCCGATCACCGCGGGCGAGCACCTGGCACTGCGACGCCGCGACGACGACGAGTCGTCGACAGTGTGGTTCGTCGTGAACGGCGAGAGCCGGGCCACCGCTCGGATGGCCCGGCTCTGAGCCGCTGTTCGGGTGCCGTTCGGCGTCAGCCCTTCGAGATCGTCACCATCTCGCCGATGTCGAGCAGCTTGACGCGCGGACGGCCGCCGGCCTTGCCGAGTTCCTTCTCACGCGCGTCGATCAGCTTCCAGCCCGCCCAGTCGACCTCGTCGGGCTGACGCTCGGCCAGCAACGACACCAGGGCCTCCCGATCGCCCTTCGGCGCGTTGAGGCGCTCGGCGACGAGATCCTCGAGGATGAGCGCGATCGTGTTGTGCGCACACAGCCGGTTCGTTCCGATCACGCCGGACGGCCCGCGCTTGATCCAGCCCGCGGTGTAGGTGCCGGGCACGGGGACGTCGGTACCCGTCTCGGTGACCCGCCCGCCGACGTTCGAGATGGTGCCGCGCTCGTCGTCGAACGGCAGGTCGGGAATCGGGACACCGCGGTAGCCGACGGACCGCAGGACCAGACCGGCTTCGAGGAGTTCGGTCTGGTCGGTGCTGCGTGCACGCATCGCTCCCGACTCGTCCGCGACCATTTCGTTGCGTGCGACGAGGACACCCGTGACGTGGTCGTCACCCTGGATCTCGACGGGGGACGCGAGGAACCGCAACACGATGCGCTTCGGGTGACCGGCGAGGGGACGGGCCGCGTACTCGCGGAGGATCTCCAGCTTGAGCTTCTTGGCCGGATCGGATTCCACCTCGGCGGCACTGGCCGAGTCGAGTTCGAGTTCGGCCGGATCGACCACGATGTCGACGCCCGGAAGGTAGCCGAGCGCGAGCAGTTCGGGATTGGTGAACGCCGCCTGCGCCGGCCCGCGCCTGCCGAGGAGGACGACCTCGTCGACGGCACTGCCGCGGAGGGCGTCGACGGCGTGCGGCGCCATGTCGGTCTTCGCGAGGCGGTCGGGGTCGACGACCAGCAGTCGGGCCACGTCGAGGGCGACGTTGCCGTTGCCGACGATGACCGCGCGGCGACCGGAAAGGTCGAAGGTGCGGCCCGCGTAGTCGGGATGCCCGTTGTACCAGGCCACGAACTCCGTGGCGGCGAGGCTGCCGTCGAGATCCTCGCCCGGGATGCCGAGTCGGCGGTCGCTCGGCGCCCCGACCGCGTAGATCACGGCATGGTGATGTTCGAGCAGTTCGGCATGCGTGATGTGCTTTCCGACCTCCACGTTGAGGTGCAGGCGGAAGCCGGGCCGCCGGAACACCTCGGCGAACATGTCGGTGACCGACTTGGTCTCCGGATGGTCGGGGGCGACGCCCGCGCGGACCAGACCCCACGGCGTCGGCAGCCGGTCGAACATGTCGACCTCGATACCGGAACGCTTGAACGCCAGCAGCTCCCGGGCCGCATAGAACCCCGACGGACCGGACCCGATGATCGCCACCCGGAACGGATCGTGGTCCGTCTTCGGGAACTTGAGGGACGGTCCGGGTGCGACCGCCTCGTGATCGCCCGCGGCGAAGTAGTCGGCGTTGATCGACGCGTAGCGTTCCATCCCGTCCGGAAGGTCGTCGTCGCGGAAGATCGCGTTCACGGGGCACGCGTCGACGCAGAGTCCGCAGTCGATGCAGGTCTCCGCGTCGATGTAGAGCATTTCTGTTCGCTGGAACGCCCGCTCGTCCGGTGTCGGATGGATGCAATCCACCGGGCACACCTCGGTGCAACTGGCGTCGTTGCAACAGGGCTGTGTGATGACGAACGCCACTGTCGGTCTCCTCTAAACTAGAACCTGTTCTCGCAAGGATACCTGCGTGACCTATGACACGTTAGCGGGAACTGTGCATGAGATCACCGACACCCGCGAGCACCATTGTGATGTGAATCACTTGAACGATCGAGCGCGAACACCGCCCGAGCTCCACCCCCAGCCCCCGACAGGGCGCGCCTGGAGTTGCGAAACATTTGCGGAACTGTCGCCGATGCACTGGGGTGGGGAATACACTTCGTCCACCTCGCGACTCCGGTCCTTGAAGTTGCGCGACGCCAGCCAAGACGCAACGAAGGGGACATGCCGGTGACCATGGGGGATAATAAGCCAGGCAAAACAACAATTGCGCACTACCCGGCCACCGCCAGGCTGGCCGAACCGCACGAAATGGACAACTGGGACGAACACATCGCCCGCAACCCCGACGGCGGTTCGGTCTTCCGCTGCCACGCATTTGCCGAGTCGTTGCGGCTGCAGGGCCACGAACCGCAGTACCTGTTCGTCGGCGACCTCGCCGTCACGGCAGTGCGAGTCCGGGTGCCCCGGATCGGCACGTTCTGGCAGATCCCCGGACCGGGCGTCACCGACGTCGACGACCTGCTTCGCGTCATCGACGCACTGATCCCCCTCGCCGCCGCGAACGACATCTTCAGCATCCACGTCGACCCACTGCTCGCCGAGGTCGAGGCCGACCAGGCGCGGCTGCGCGCACGCGGGTACTGGCGGACGATCACGTGGACGAACGACCACACCATCGTCGTCGGCATCAGCGGCAGCGAAGAGGAAGTGCTCCGGCGGTTCAGCACCCGGTCGCGCCGGTGGATCAAGCGGGCCGCACGCGACGGCGTGGTCGTCACCCGGGTCGAGGCCACCGACGAGAATTGCCGACTCAAGTACGAGTTGCTCAAGGCGACATCCGACGCACGGTTCGCGATCCCCAGTCCCGCTATTGCCACGGCCACCTACCAGCAGCTTCAGGGGGCAGGCAACGGGCAGCTGTTCTTCGCGCACTACGACGGTGTGCTGGTCGCCGCCGGCTACGCCATGCGCGCAGGCACGACCTCCCTCTACCTGACCGGCGCCTCCGTCCGGAAGGAATCGGGCAGTTCCGAGGGCAACGGGCTCGGGGCGCACGGCGTCGGGCACGCGGTGCAGTGGGAAATGATGCGCTGGGCGCGCGAGAACGGGTGCACCAGCTACGACATGTACGGGACCCCGTCGTCGCAGTACATCGACGATCCGAAGCACCCGCTCTACGGAGTCGGCCAGTTCAAACTCAGCTTCAGCAAAGAGGTCACCGACTACATCGGCTGCTGGGAGGTCCCGGTTCGTCGGATCCCCGCCCGGATCATGCACATGGCCGAGCGACTCACCGTCAACCTCAATCGCATCAAGCTCGTCAGCCGATTCACCGGCCACAACGCTCAGTACAACCCGGACCTCGCCTGGTTCCACTGATCGACTGTGGACCCCGGGTCGGCCACCTGCCCGACCCGGGCACGCTCGTCAGCTGAGCAGCTTGCGCACACCCACGATGCCTGCGGCGATCACCAGAACGCCGAGAAGAGCACCCCAGAACCCGAGCGCCCACCACAGCACACCGAAACCGATCACCAGCGGCGCGACGGTGATCGCCACGATCCCCGGGCTCTCCTTCACCGTCTCCAACGCCGCCTGCGCCTTGGTCCGGTCGATACCGCCACCCGCCATGACTGTGCCCCGTTCTCGTCCACGACCGGAATGCCCGATTCACCGTCCACGATAGTCGCGGTGCGGTGTGCGGACAGGCTCCGCGTCGTCACGCCCGACTCACCACCCACAGTGCCGCAGTCGACACGAGCGGAAGAACCCACACACCGACGCGACAACGCCGAACGGCCCCGCACTCGTAGACGAGTGCGGGGCCGTTCGGATGGAACGCGGAGCGACTACCGGTAGTCGGTGCTGAATCCGTAGTCGTCCAACGGAACCGCAGCACCGGTGCCCTGGCCGAAGCCTTCCGGGCTGTAGTACTGGTCGTCGTAGGACGGCACGGCGTACGCCGCGGCGCGCGCCTCCTCGGTCGGCTGAACCTGGATGTTCCGGTACCGGTTGATGCCGGTACCCGCCGGGATCAGCTTGCCGATGATGACGTTTTCCTTCAGACCGATCAGCTTGTCCGAGCGGCAGTTGATCGCCGCATCGGTCAGCACGCGAGTGGTCTCCTGGAACGACGCCGCCGACAGCCACGAATCCGTCGCGAGCGACGCCTTCGTGATACCCATCAGCACAGGGCGACCCGACGCGGGCTCGGAGCCCTCGGCGACGACGCGGCGGTTGCTGTTCTCGAACTCGGCGCGCTCGACCAGCGAACCGGGCAGGAATTCCGTCGCACCCGAATCGATGATCGTGACGCGACGCAGCATCTGGCGCACGATGACCTCGATGTGCTTGTCGTGGATCGACACACCCTGGCTCCGGTACACCTCCTGAACCTCGTTGACGAGGTGGATCTGCACCTGACGGGGGCCCATGACACGCAGCACCTCGTGCGGATCGGCAGCACCCTCCATGAGCTGCTGGCCGACCTCGACGTGGTCACCGTCCGCCAGCAGGCGCTCGGTGCCGTCGTCGTGCTTGAAGACGCGCAGACGCTGACGCTTCGACAGCTTGTCGTACACGACCTCTTCGCCGCCGTCGTCCGGGACGATGGTGATCTTGTAGAAGCGGTCGCCGTCCTCGAGCTGCACGCGTCCGGTAACGTCGGCGATCGGGGCCTTGCCCTTGGGGACACGGGCCTCGAACAGCTCCTGGACACGCGGCAGACCACCGGTGATGTCGGCCGCGCCGGCCGCACCACCCTGGTGGAAGGTACGCATCGTCAGCTGGGTACCGGGCTCACCGATCGACTGTGCGGCGACGATACCGACGGCCTCGCCGATGTCGACGAGCTTGCCGGTCGCCATCGAGCGGCCGTAGCAGGTCGCGCACACGCCGGTACCGGTGGTGCAGGTGAGCACGGAGCGCACCTTCACCTCGGTGATGCCGGCAGCGAGCAGCGCGTCGAGCGCCGGGTCGCCCAGGTCGTGGCCACGCTCGACGATGACGTTGCCGTTCTCGTCGACCGCGTCGGAGGCCAGCGTGCGGGCGTACGTCGAGGTCTCGACGTGCGCGTCACGGATGACCGAGCCGTCGGGCTGCTTCTCCGAGATCGTGGTGATGATGCCACGCTCGGTGCCACAGTCGACCTCGCGGACGATGACGTCCTGCGAGACGTCCACCAGACGACGCGTCAGGTAACCCGAGTCGGCGGTACGGAGAGCCGTGTCCGCCAGACCCTTACGGGCACCGTGCGTGTTGATGAAGTACTCGAGAACCGTCAGGCCCTCCTTGAAGGACGACTTGATCGGGCGCGGGATGAACTCACCCTTCGGGTTCGTCACCAGGCCCTTCATGCCTGCCAGCGAGCGGACCTGGGTCATGTTGCCCGCCGCGCCCGACTTCACGATCATCGGGATCGGGTTCTCGTCCGGGAAGTGCGCCTCCATGGCCTTGCCGACCTCGTCGGTCGCCTCGGACCAGATCTTCACCAGAGCGCTGTTGCGCTCCGCGTGGTTGAGAGCACCGCGCTGGTACTTCTTCTCGATCTGGTCGGCCTGCGCCTCGTACTTCTCCATGATCTGCGGCTTCTCCGGCGGCACGAGGACGTCGGAGATCGACACGGTGACGCCGGAGCGCGTGGCCCAGTAGAAGCCCGCGTCCTTCATCTTGTCGACGGTCTGCGCGACCACGATCATCGGGTACCGCTCGGCAAGATCGTTGATGATCGTCGCCTGGCGCTTCTTCGGCATCTGCTCGTTCACGAACGGGTAGTCCGCGGGGAGCAGCTCGTTGAACAGCACGCGGCCGAGGGTGGTCTCCGCGACCCAGGGGTCACCGTAGTTCCAGCCCTCGTCGCCGAACAGCTCGGCTTCGCGCTCGGCCGACGGGCGCTGCGTGATCAGCCGCACCTTGATCTTCGACTGCACCGACAGCGCGCCACGATCGACGGCCATCTGAGCCTCGGCAGGCGACGAGTACACACCCTGCTCGGGAGCGTCGGCGGTGGCCGCGGCCAGCTCGCCGACAGCACCCTCGTCGAGACGGGTCAGGTGGAACAGACCCGTGACCATGTCCAGACGCGGCATGGCCAGCGGACGACCCGATGCAGGCGACAGGATGTTGTTCGACGACAGCATCAGGATGCGGGCCTCGGCCTGCGCCTCTGCCGACAGCGGCAGGTGCACGGCCATCTGGTCACCGTCGAAGTCGGCGTTGAACGCCTCACACACGAGCGGGTGCAGCTGGATGGCCTTGCCCTCGACGAGCTGCGGCTCGAACGCCTGGATGCCGAGGCGGTGCAGCGTGGGTGCACGGTTCAGCAGCACCGGGTGCTCGGCGATGACCTCTTCGAGGACGTCCCACACCTGGGCACGCTGACGCTCGACCATCCGCTTCGCGGACTTGATGTTCTGCGCATGGTTCAGGTCGACCAGACGCTTCATCACGAACGGCTTGAACAGCTCGAGTGCCATCAGCTTCGGCAGACCGCACTGGTGCAGCTTCAGCTGCGGGCCGACGACGATGACCGAACGGCCCGAGTAGTCGACGCGCTTACCGAGGAGGTTCTGACGGAATCGACCCTGCTTGCCCTTGAGCAGGTCGCTCAGGGACTTCAGCGGGCGGTTGCCCGGTCCGGTGACCGGACGTCCACGACGGCCGTTGTCGAACAGGGCGTCGACCGACTCCTGCAGCATCCGCTTCTCGTTGTTGACGATGATCTCGGGCGCACCGAGGTCGATCAGTCGCTTGAGGCGGTTGTTGCGGTTGATGACGCGGCGGTACAGGTCGTTGAGGTCGGACGTCGCGAAACGGCCACCGTCGAGCTGCACCATCGGACGAAGCTCCGGCGGGATCACCGGAACGGCGTCGAGAACCATGCCCATCGGCGAGTTCCCCGACTGCTGGAACGCGGCGACGACCTTGAGGCGCTTGAGCGCACGCAGCTTCTTCTGGCCCTTGCCGCTGCGGATGGTCTCGCGCAGCGACTCGGCCTCGGCGTCGATGTCGAAGTTCTTCATCAGGATCTGGATGGACTCCGCGCCCATCGCACCCGTGAAGTACTCGCCATAACGGTCGACGAGCTCGCGGTAGATGCTCTCGTCGATGATGAGCTGCTTGACCGCCAGCTTGGTGAAGGTGGTCCAGATCTCGTCGAGCCGGTCCAGTTCACGCTGCGCACGGTCGCGGAGCTGACGCATCTCGCGCTCGCCGCCGTCCTTGACCTTGCGGCGGACGTCGGACTTGGCGCCCTCGGCCTCGAGCTCGGCGATGTCGGCCTCGAGCTTCTGGGCGCGGGCTTCGAGGTCGGCGTCACGCTGGTCGGCGACTGTCTTCTTCTCGACCTCCATCTCCGCCTCGAGCGTGGACAGCTCGTTGTGACGCAGCTCGTCGTCGACGCCGACGATCACGTACGCGGCGAAGTAGATGATCTTCTCGAGATCCTTCGGCGCCAGGTCCAGCAGGTAGCCGAGCCGGCTCGGGACACCCTTGAAGTACCAGATGTGGGTGACGGGGGCGGCGAGCTCGATGTGGCCCATCCGCTCACGACGCACCTTCGCACGGGTCACCTCGACGCCGCAGCGCTCACAGATGATGCCCTTGAAGCGGACGCGCTTGTACTTGCCGCAGTAGCACTCCCAGTCCCGGGTGGGGCCGAAGATCTTCTCGCAGAAGAGGCCGTCCTTCTCGGGCTTGAGCGTGCGGTAGTTGATGGTCTCCGGCTTCTTGACCTCGCCGAAGGACCACTGCCGGATGTCGTCCGCGGTGGCGAGACCGATGCGGAGTTCATCGAAGAAGTTGACGTCGAGCACGTAACTTCCTTTCCCCTGTTCGGGTTTGAATTGCTGCTAGTTCGCTATCGCTGCCGGGTCCCGGTGGGCGGTACCACTGCACCGCCCACCAGGTCGGCTCCTAGTTCGCGAGGTCGTCGACCGTCGCGGCTTCGTTCCGGGACAAATTGATGCCCAGGTTCGCGGCCGCCCGCTCCAGATCCTCGTCGTCGCCGTCGCGCATCTCGATGGCCGCGCCGTCAGAGGACAGCACCTCCACGTTGAGGCAGAGCGACTGGAGCTCCTTGAGGAGGACCTTGAACGACTCGGGGATGCCGGGCTCGGGGATGTTCTCGCCCTTGACGATCGCCTCGTACACCTTCACGCGACCCACCACGTCGTCCGACTTGATGGTCAGCAGCTCCTGCAGCGTGTACGCCGCACCGTAGGCCTGCATCGCCCAGCACTCCATCTCACCGAAGCGCTGGCCACCGAACTGTGCCTTACCGCCGAGCGGCTGCTGCGTGATCATCGAGTACGGACCGGTCGAACGCGCGTGGATCTTGTCGTCGACGAGGTGGTGCAGCTTGATGATGTACATGTAGCCGACCGAGACCGGGTACGGGAACGGCTCGCCGGAGCGACCGTCGAACAGCGTCGCCTTGCCGTCGGAACCGACCATCTGCTCGCCGTCACGGTTCGGAAGGGTCGCGCCGAGCAGACCCGTCAGCTCGTCTTCCTTCGCGCCGTCGAACACCGGAGTCGCGATGTTCGAGTCGGCCGGAGCGGCGAGCATCTCCTCGGGCAGGCTCGCAGCCCACTCCGGACGAGTGCCGTCACCCGCGACCTGCACGTTCCAGCCGGTCTTGCCGATCCAGCCGAGGTGCGTCTCCAGAACCTGACCGATGTTCATACGACGCGGAACACCGTGCGTGTTCAGGATGATGTCGACCGGCGTGCCGTCCGAGAGGAACGGCATGTCCTCCTGCGGGAGGATCTTGCCGATGACGCCCTTGTTACCGTGCCGGCCTGCGAGCTTGTCGCCGTCCTGGATCTTGCGCTTCTGGGCCACGTACACGCGGACCAGCTCGTTGACACCGGGAGGCAGATCGTCGTCGTCCTCGCGCGAGAACACGCGGACGCCGATGACCTTGCCGGTCTCACCGTGGGGCACCTTGAGGGACGTGTCGCGAACCTCGCGCGCCTTCTCACCGAAGATCGCGCGGAGCAGCCGCTCCTCCGGGGTCAGCTCGGTCTCGCCCTTCGGGGTGACCTTGCCGACGAGGATGTCGCCGTCACGGACCTCGGCACCGATGCGCACGATGCCGCGCTCGTCGAGGTCGGCAAGGACCTCGTCGGAGACGTTCGGGATGTCCCGGGTGATCTCCTCGGCACCGAGCTTGGTGTCGCGGGCGTCGATCTCGTGCTCCTCGATGTGGATCGAGGTGAGCACGTCCTCCTCCACGAGGCGCTGCGACAGGATGATCGCGTCCTCGTAGTTGTGGCCCTCCCACGGCATGATCGCCACGAGCAGGTTCTTGCCGAGCGCCATCTCACCGTTCTGGGTGCAGGGGCCGTCGGCGAGGACCTGACCGGACTCGACCCGCTGGCCCTCGTCCACGATCGGACGCTGGTTGCTGCAGGTGCCCTGGTTGGAACGCGCGAACTTGTTCAGGCGGTAGGTCTTGCGGCTGCCGTCGTCGGCCATGACCGTGACGTAGTCGGCGGAGACCTCTTCGATGACACCGGTCTTCTCGGTGACGATGACGTCGCCGGCGTCGACCGCGGCACGCAGCTCCATACCGGTGCCCACCAGCGGCGACTCGGAACGGACCAGCGGCACGGCCTGACGCTGCATGTTCGCACCCATGAGGGCGCGGTTGGCGTCGTCGTGCTCGAGGAACGGAATCATCGCGGTCGCGACAGAAACCATCTGACGCGGCGAGACGTCCATGTAGTCGACGTCGGAGGACGAGACGAACTCGACCTCTCCGCCCTTACGACGGACGAGGATCCGGTCCTCGCTGAAGTGACCGGACGAGTCGACGGACGAGTTGGCCTGCGCGACGACGTGCCGGTCCTCCTCGTCGGCGGTCAGGTAGTGCACCTCGTCGGTGACCTGGCCGTCCACGACCTTGCGGTACGGGGTCTCGATGAAACCGAACGGGTTGACCCGCGCGTACACCGAGAGCGAACCGATCAGACCGATGTTCGGACCCTCAGGGGTCTCGATCGGGCACATGCGGCCGTAGTGCGACGAGTGGACGTCGCGGACCTCGAGGCCTGCGCGCTCACGGGACAGACCACCGGGGCCGAGCGCCGAGAGACGACGCTTGTGGGTCAGGCCCGACAGCGGGTTGTTCTGGTCCATGAACTGCGACAGCTGGGAGGTTCCGAAGAACTCCTTGATCGCGGCCACGACGGGACGGATGTTGATCAGGGTCTGCGGCGTGATCGCCTCGACGTCCTGAGTGGTCATCCGCTCGCGAACGACACGCTCCATGCGGGACAGGCCCACGCGGATCTGGTTCTGGATGAGCTCGCCGACGGTGCGCAGACGACGGTTGCCGAAGTGGTCGATGTCGTCGACCTCGACCGGCACCTCGACGCCGCCGGGGACGGTCATCGTCTGGTCGCCCGCGTGCAGGCGCACCAGGTACTCGACCGTCGCGACGATGTCTTCCTCGGTGAGGGTCGACGCCGTGATCGGCTGGTCGGTGTTGACGCCCAGCTTCTTGTTGATCTTGTAGCGACCCACGCGAGCGAGGTCGTAGCGCTTCTCCTTGAAGAACAGGTTCTCCAGCAGGGTCTGCGCGGACTCCTTGGTCGGCGGCTCGCCCGGACGCAGCTTGCGGTAGATGTCGAGGAGCGCCTCGTCGGTGCCCGCGGCGTTGTCCTTCTCGAGCGTGGACATCATGATCTCGGAGAAGCCGAAGCGCTCCGTGATCTGCTCGGTGGTCCAGCCGAGAGCCTTGAGCAGCACGGTGACGGGCTGGCGACGCTTGCGGTCGATGCGCACACCGACGGTGTCGCGCTTGTCGACGTCGAACTCGAGCCAGGCGCCACGGCCCGGGATCACCTTGACGCTGTGCAGCGTCTTCTCGGTGGCCTTGTCGATGCTGTCGTCGAAGTAGACACCCGGCGAACGGACGAGCTGGGACACCACGACACGCTCGGTGCCGTTGATGATGAAGGTGCCCTTGTCGGTCATCATCGGGAAATCACCCATGAAGACCGTCTGGCTCTTGATCTCACCGGTGTTGTTGTTGATGAACTCGGCAGTGACGAACAGCGGTGCCGCGTACGTCATGTCCTTGTCCTTGCACTCCTCGACGGAGGCCTTGACCTCGTCGAAGCGCGGGTCGGAGAAGGACAGGGACATCGAGCCCGAGAAGTCCTCGATCGGGGAGAGTTCGGCGAGGATGTCCTCCAGGCCGCCGGTCGCACCCTCGTCTCCGCGAGCCTTGACTCGCTCACGGTATTCGGGCGAGCCGATCAACCATTCGAAGGAATCGGTCTGAAGATCAAGTAGACCCGGGACTTCGAGAGGCTCGCGAATTTTCGCGAACGAGACCCTCTTCGGGGCTCCGGGGATTCCGGCCTTGGTCTGGCTAGAGACTGCCAAGATGCGTCCTTCCAGCACCTCACGCGGGCCGCTCGCTTGCATTGCGACCGCCGCTGTATCTGCTTCTTCTGTGGGGCGAATTCGCTGGTCACAACCCGAACGAAAACTCGTCACCACCACGCAGGAAGCGGAAACTTCGATGCGGCAGGGTCGAGAGGTGGACAGGAGGCAGCCAGCGCAACGTCCAACGGTACCGGAAATGCGCGCAGAATACAAACAGCGCGAGAAGAAACCTAAGATTCGATCACCGAAGTGAGATCACAGGTCCACGAGACTGTGCGGTATCCAGTCGCCCGGGTGGGATCTGTGCCTGCGCGACACTCGCGCCCGATGCCTCCATTTGCGCCGGCGCGTGATCATCCGGACTCACGATTACTCGCAGGTCTTGCCAATAGAGTGACGCCTCACGCGCCGGACGTCAAGACCGAAGCGCAGGAATCGCCCCGAGGCACCTGTCAACGGTCCCTGATCTCGGACAACAGCCAGGTGTCCCCCACCCGGGTCATCGTCACCGACAGCGGGCCGGCAGCGCTTCCCTGCTCGACTCCGTCGTTGCTCGCGCTGACGTTCATGCTCGCGACCAGCTCGGCGCGATCTCCGTCGAGCAGCTTGACGCCGATGTCCGTGACCTGGGCGTTCGTCTGGGTCTTCGTCTGCGTGACCGCGTCCTGGGTCACCTGCGCCGTCTGGTCGAACTGGGTGCGCATGCTGTCGGTGAGCACGGCCCGGGCGTTGTCGAAGTCCTGTTCGACCGTCTCCCAGCCGTAGGTGTAGAGGGTCTGGATGGCATCGCGCGCCGCGGCGGTCACTTCCATCGTCTCCGCCTGATCCACCCATGCACGGTTGGTGACCTGAGCACCCGGGCGCACCGCCGCAACCGCCGCGAACACCCCCAACCCCACCGCGATCGCGGCCAACACGGCCACCCGACGCCACCCGGCGCGGACCGCCTCGTCGTCGGCCGGCGAGCCGGCGACGGTGGACGAGGTGTCACGCGGACCGCCCGGGCCGTCGTCCGCCTGCGCTCGCGGCCGGAGCGAACTCGTCCGATTCACGGGACGAGGAGTCGTCTGCGGCTCCGACGACCCCTCGGAGGTCGACGCGGGCGTGTCCTGGGCCTCGGTCCCGTCGGATCCGCCCGCCTCCGCGGTGTCGGGTTCGGGTTCGTCCGCCGTGGCCTCGGTGTCCACCGCACGATCAGCCGGTGCCGTCACCTCGACGGGCGGCTCCGAAGCGACCGCGGCAGCAGGCGAGGAGTCCGGCGTGCCCGTGGCGGGCACCGACGTCTGCTCGACCTCGTCCGGTGCGGGGGCCTCGCTGCGGGGTGTCTGCCTGCCCGCGATCTTGGGTCGACGACCCTTCGGCTGCGGGGTGTTGCTGCTGCGACGGTGAGGGGGCACTGAACGAACTCCTGAGGCGAGGGGCGGACGGCGGTCGGGGCGGCTACTCGCCGCTGCCCGCGGCCGGTTCGGGTGTCTCGGGCTCCTGCGC